>JBJMIW010000156.1:0-19148 GCA_045806665.1 Actinoallomurus sp. | reverse complement strand
GGCCAGGGCGTCGGGGTCGAGCTCGGGCCGCTCGGCACCGGCGGCCTCGGCCGCGCGGTCGGCAATGGACCCGGCGTCGGCGCGCAGGGTCTCGGCCGCGCGCCCCGTCTCCTGCCGCTTCTCGCGCAGCCACTTCTCGACCTCGGTGAATATCTCGGTGGCGAAGAGCCGCTCCAGCACCGCGCGCCGCTTCTCCGCGTCGGCGCGCAGGAACGCCGCGAAGTCGCCCTGCGGCAGCAGCACCACCTGGCAGAACTGCTCGGCGGACATGCCGAGCAGATCGCCGATCTTCTGCCCCGCCTCGTCGAACCGGGTGGACAGGGCCTCCCACTCACCGGCGCGCCACTCCTGGAGCAGGACCTTGGCCTTCTCCTCCGTCGTGCCCGTGCCGCGCAGCTTCGGCCGGTCCCACCGGGGCGACCTCGTGATCCGGAACCGGCGCCCGCGGATCGTCACCTCCAGGACGACCTCGGGCGAGCGGTCGCGTGGTGCGTGGTGGCTGTGGAGGTTCTTCGCGTCGTTGCGGACGCTCGGCACCCGGCCGTACAGCGCGAAGCAGACGGCGTCGAGCACGCTGGTCTTCCCGGCGCCGGTGGGGCCGTTGATGAGGAACAGGCCCGCGTCGGACAGCGCGTCGAAGTCGATCCGCTCGGTGCCGGGAAACGGCCCGAACGCGGTGATCGTGATCTGGTGGAGCCTCACCGGGCCCCCTCTTCCCGGAGCCGCACGAGGCCCGCCGGAAGCCGCGGATCGCCCTCACGGACTGTCACCGGGCCGCCTCCTCGCGCCGGTAGTACTCGAACGCCTCGTCGAGCAGCGCGCGCTCGGCCTCGTCCGGCGGCGCGCCGCGCACCTCCGCGACGAAGTCGGAGGCGATCTCGGTCTCGGAGCGTCCCTGGACCCGCTCGGCCCAGGTCCGCCCGCGGGCGTCGCAGGTCTCCTCGGGCGCGAAGGCCAGGGCGAGGACGTGCGGGAAGCGCCGCCGCAGCCGGTCCATCGCGCCCACGGGACGCTGGGCGTCGGTCAGCGTGATCTGCAGCCAGTGGTCCTCGTACGCCGCCCACTCCTCGCCGGTCAGCAGGTCGTCGATGCGACCGTCGATGCGTTTGATCCGGCGGGGCACCGGCGCCTCGACGAACTCGGCGTGGACCGTGTCGCCGAGGTCGACCAGCCAGCTGCCCTTGGTGTGGTCCTCCTCGGAGAACGAGTAGGCCAGCGGGGAGCCGGAGTAGCGCACGGCGTCGGACAGGCGCTGCGAACGGTGCAGGTGGCCGAGGGCGGCGTAGTCCACGCCGCCGAACACGCTCACCGGGACGTTCGCCACGCCGCCGATCGCGATGTCGCGCTCGCTGTCGCTCGCCTCTCCGCCGGTGACGAACGCGTGCGCCAGCACGACCGACCGGCCGCCGCGCCCGGCCAGGTCGGCGTGGATCCGGCGCATCGCCTCGGTCAGCGCGGCGGTGTGCCCGCGCTCGGACAGCTCCCACCGGCCGCGTACGACCTCGGGCTCGAGGTACGGGATGCCGTAGACCGCGGTGCCGTCCTCGAGGAGCACCGGCCGGCCGACCGTCTCCGGGTCGGTGCGCAGGTGCACACCGGCGGCGTCCATCAGGTCCGCGCCGAAGCCCAGCCGCCGCGCGGAGTCATGGTTGCCGCTGATCACGGCGACCCGGACCTTCTCCGCCGTCAGCCGCCGCAACGCCTCGTTGCAGAGCGCCACCGCGTCGACCGGCGGCAGCGCCCGGTCGTACAGGTCGCCGGAGACCAGCACGCACTCGACCCGCTCGGACCGGACGGTCTCGACCAGGTGGTCGACGAACGCCGACTGCGCGCCCAGCATGTCCTCGCGGTGGAAGAACCGGCCGAGGTGCCAGTCGGAGGTGTGCAGGAGCCGGGGCATGCCCGGCAAGCTAACAGGCCCCACCGACAACGCCGACCTCACACGCCGCTTGACGCCGCTTTAGCGACATAGGTCCGTTCTGCGGAACAGGTCGCCCGCCAGCGACGGTGACCGTATCCGGCCCAATCCCGGGCTGCGCCCATCTCGCCGTCCGCACGGCGGCATGGTGCGAATCCGGCGCCTGCCGCACCGCCACTGACGGTCCCTCACCGGGCCGTCAGCGCGCACGAAAGCCCTCGACGAAGGAGTTCGTCGAGGGCTTGCGGTACGCCGTCTCGGCCGCGAGTGTGGTGGCGCAGACCCGATCCTTCTCAGGCGGCCTTCCGCACGTCGGACTTGGCGAACAGCCGTGCCCGCTCTTCCGGGGTGGCGAGGCGCTCCCACTGCTCCAAGCCCTCCACGAGTCGGTGGGACGGGACGGTGCGGCGGTTGACGAAACGGTGGACGGTTCGGCGGAACTTAGGCATGGCGATATCCAGAAGAGATGACGGTTGGCTGGAGAGCAATACCCGGATTATCGCATGTCACACGCGTTTTCCTGGTCACTGGGGTGCCGTGTCGGGCGGTGCCGGTGAGGCGGGAGGCGTCGCGACCACGGCCACGGCCACGGTGGACAACCTCTGACGGGATGGAGAAGATACCGAACAAGCACTCGGTCAAAGCTCCTCCCGCCACCGGAGGTACGGCATGCGCGAACACGATCGGCTCTACATCGGCGGCGAGTGGGTCGAACCCGCCGGCAGCGGCACCATCGACGTGGTGTCCCCGCACACCGAAGAGGTCATCGGCCGAGTCCCGGAGGCCACCCCGGCGGACATGGACCGGGCCGTCGCGGCGGCGCGGGAGGCGTTCGACCACGGCCCCTGGCCGCGCATGGCGCCGGCCGAGCGCGCCGCCGTCGTGGCCCGCCTGACCGAACTGTACGCCGAACGCCTCGGCGACCTGTCCGAGCTGATCACCGCCGAGATGGGCTCCCCGATCGCCTTCTCCCGGCTCGGCCAGACCGGCCAGGCGCACGCGGTGTACGGCTACTTCGCCGAACTCGGCAAGGGCTTCCCCTGGGAGGAGGAGCGCGCAGGCCTGATGGGCCCGGTCACGGTCCGCCGCGAGCCGGTCGGCGTGGTCGCGGCGATCGTGCCGTGGAACGTCCCGCAGTTCCTCATCGCGCTCAAGCTCGCCCCCGCGCTGATCGCCGGCTGCACCATCGTGATCAAGCCGGCGCCGGAGACGCCGCTGGACGGGTATGTCCTGGCCGAACTGCTCAACGAGGCCGGGGTGCCGAAGGGTGTGGTCGGCATCGTCGCCGCAGGGCGGGAGACCGGCGAGCACCTCGTCCGCCACCCGGGCGTCGACAAGGTCGCCTTCACCGGGTCCACGGCGGCCGGGCGCCGGATCGGGGCGATCTGCGGCGAGCAGCTCAAGCGCTGCACGCTCGAGCTCGGCGGCAAGTCGGCCGCCATCATCCTCGACGACGCCGACCTCGCCGCCACGATGGGCTGGCTCAAGATGGCGTCGCTCATGAACAACGGCCAGGCATGCGTCGCCCAGACCCGCATCCTCGCCTCCCGGAACCGCTACGACGAGGTCGTCGACGCGCTCGCCGAGACCGTACGCGGCATGAAGGTCGGCGACCCGGCCGACCCCGCCACCGAGATCGGCCCGCTGGTCGCCAAGCGCCAGCAGAAACGCGTCGAGGGCTACATCCGGATCGGGCAGGAGGAGGGCGCCAAGGTCGCGCTCGGCGGGTCCGGGCGGCCGTACGACCGCGGCTGGTACGTCACGCCGACCGTCTTCGCCGGCGTCACCAACGACATGCGCATCGCGCGCGAGGAGATCTTCGGCCCGGTCCTGTCGGTCATCCCGTACGAGGACGAGGCTGACGCGGTACGGATCGCCGACGACAGCGAGTACGGCCTGGCGGGAACGGTGTGGACGGCCGACAACGACCGCGGCCTGGAGATCGCCCGCCAGGTTCGCACCGGGACGTACGGCGTCAACATGTACATGATCGAGTCGTCCTTGCCCTTCGGCGGCTACAAGTCCAGCGGCGTCGGTCGCGAGCTCGGCCCCGAGGGCCTGGCCGCCTACCTGGAGTACAAGTCCATCGCCCGCATGGCCTGACGCACGCCGGGGCGGTCCCCCGCCGATCCGCCATGGCCGTACGATCCCGCTCATGACGATTCGGTGGGGGATCCTGGGGACCGGGGGCATCGCGCGGACGTTCACCGAGGACCTGCTCCTCCTCGGCCACAAGGTCGCGGCCGTGGGCTCGCGCGCACCGCACACCGCCGAGGCGTTCGCCGCGCGGTACGACATCCCGAGCGCGTACGGGTCATACGCCGAGTTGGCCGCTGACGACCAGGTCGACGTCGTCTACGTCGCGACCCCGCACAGCGGCCACTACGACGCGGCCCGCGTCTGCCTGGAGGCCGGTCGTGGGGTGCTGGTGGAGAAGCCGTTCACCACCAGCGCGGCGGACGCAGAGGCCCTCGTGGCCCTCGCCCGCGAACGCGGCCTGTTCGCCATGGAGGCGATGTGGACGCGGTTCAACCCGATCGTCACCCGGCTGCGAGAGCTGATCGCCGAGGGCGCGATCGGTGACGTCAAGGCGGTCTACGCGGACTTCTCCTTCGCCGCGGACTACGACCCGGAGCACCGGCTCTGGGCGCCCGAGCTCGCCGGCGGGGCCCTGCTCGACCTCGGCGTCTACCCGGTGTCCTTCGCGTGGATGCTGCTCGGCGAGCCCGACAGCGTGCAGGCGGTCTCGACGAGCGCGCCGACCGGCGTCGACGCCAACACCGGCATCCTCCTGGGATACGCCTCCGGTGCGGTCGCGCTGCTGCACTGCGGCCTGCTCGGCGACTCGCCGCAGACCGCGACGGTCGTCGGCACGACCGGGCGCGTCGACGTCGCGTCGCCGGCGTGGCGGCCGTCGGCCATGACCCTTCACCGCAAGGGTGCGGAGCCGGAGACCATCACCGCCGAGCTGCCCGGCCACGGCTACACCTACCAGGCCGAGGAGGTCGCCCGCTGCCTCGCCGCCGGCCGCACCGAGTCAGCCGTCATGCCCCTCGACGAGACCGTCGCCATCATCCGCACCCTCGACCAGGTCGCCGCCCGCTTCACCCGCGAACGTTGACTCGCGTGAGGACCCGCACCGCGGCGCAGCCCGTCGCCGCCGGCGGCCATCTGGCGGATTCTCATGTGGCAGTGACCGTGGTCGGCGAGCAGGGGCACGCGCTCCTCCCGGACCGCCGCCAGGTAGTCGAGCGCCGCGCCCGGGCGTACACGTGCGCTCTCGAGGACGAAGAGCTTCGCTCCCGCGGCGTCGGTCAGGGCAGGGCTGCCGGGGGCGGTGCCCAGCGGGCGGGATGCTTGGGACACTAGAGAACGCACCGGCGCCGGGCAAGACGGACCGCCCCGTTGCGTGCCTCCGTACACACGGCGCCAGAGCGACGGCGGTTAGGATCACCGCGTGCCGACCGTCGTTCCCCGCCTCCGGAGCCCCCTCCGCGGTCGCCTCATCATCTGCGGTGACACGCCGCTCGCCTTCCGGCTGGCCGACGAGCTGTCGACGCGCTACCTCCAGGACGTCACGGTCATCGTCCCCTCCAAGAGGAGCAACCACGGGCCGAAGATCACGGAGCTGCCCCGCATCCGGGTGCACGAGGCGGCGGAGCTGGACGACGAGACGTTCCGTGCCGTGCACACCGAGTCGGCGCGCGCCGTCGCCCTCGTGGGGAACAGCGAGGTCGGCAACATCCATGCGGCACTGCGGGTCCAGGAGCTCAATCCCGACATCCGGCTGGTCATCCGAATGTCGAACACCGCCCTGGGCAACCGCATCCGTACGCTGTTCAAGGACTGCGCCGTCCTCTCCGACGGCGCGGTGGCCGCGCCGTCGTTCGTCGCCGCCGCCCTCGGCGACCTCCCGCCCAGCCACGTGCGGGTGGCCGGCCGTACGCTCTACGTCGCCCACCGGAGCGACCGCGCCCGCAACGTGATCTGCGCGCTCGCGGACACCCGCCGACCGGACGGGGTCCCCCGCCTGCTGCCGGTGGAGCAGGACCGGGCCAACCTGGTGCTCGCGGTCGCCGATGGCACGGCGCGCACGTCCCTCGCGGGCCCCCCGGTCACCCGCCGGCCGCTCAACGCGGTGACTCGGATCCTGCGACTGCTCTTCAGCCGGCGCCTACTCCAGGTCGTGCTGGCCCTGCTGTTGTTGATCATCGTGGGGAGCACCGCGCTAAGCCTCAGCGACGACCACGGCTTCACCTACTCGCTGTACCTCGTCCTGCTCGACATCGCCGGCGCGGCCAACCCCGATCCGGCGCTCAGCGGACCGGCCAAGGTGACGCAGGTGGTCATCACCCTCGCCAGCCTCGCACTGGTGCCCGCGATCACCGCCGCGGTCGTCGACGCGGTGGTCCGCGCCCGGCTCGCCGGGCCGCTGGAGCGGCTCCGCGATCCGATCAGCGGGCACGTCGTGGTGGTGGGCCTCGGCGAGGTCGGCCTCCGGGTGGTGTCGCAGTTGCACGACCTCGGTGTGCAGGTCGTCTGCGTCGAGGCCAACGAGGACGCCGTCGGGGTTCCGCTCGCCCGCCGGCTGGCGCTGCCGATCGTGTTCGGTGACGCGACCCGGGCCGAGACGCTCCGTACGGCCTGGGTCGGCACCTGCCGCTCCGTCGTCACGGTGACGAGCGACGACATCACCAACCTGGAGGCCGGGCTGAACGCCCGCGCCCTGCGCGACAACGTCCGCGTCGTGCTCCGGCTCTTCGACGACGACCTGGCGGGGCGCGTCCACCGCAACTTCAAGATCCCGGTGTCGCGCAGCGTGTCCTTCCTCGCCGCCCCGGCGTTCGCCGCCGCCATGATGGAACGCCAGGTGATCGGGACGATCCCGGTCGGCCGCAGCGTCATGCTCATCGCCGACATGCCGATCGGAGCGGGCTCCGAACTCGACGGTCGGCCGCTCCGGGAGGCCAACCTCCCGGGCGAGTCCCGCGTCCTGGCGCTCGGCCGCCGCGGACGGCCGCGCTTCGACTGGGACGTGCAGGACGGCTACCTGCTGCTCCCCGGCGACCGGCTGGTCGTCCTGGCCACCCGGTCGGGCATTGGCCACATCCGCGCGCGTACGATCGGGACCCCCGAGCCGGGCGCCGCCCCGGCGCCGCGCTGATCCGCCCGCCCCATCCCGAACCCGTCAGCGGGCGACGAGCTGGTCGCGGCCGCCGACGTGACGCTCCGACACCTGGAAGGAGCCGGTCAGCGGCCCGCTGTTCAGCTCGACGCGGCCGCCTGAGACCCGGTCCTTCTTTCCGTGCAGGGGGACGATCAGGTAGGACTGGCCACCGACCGGACCCGCGAGCACGGACGCGTCCTTGACCTGCATCGTGCCGCTGGGGAGCCGGAAGCTCCCGTACAGGCGGGCGAGCATCGCGTACGGGACCTCGCGAGTGAGGTAGTAACCACCCGCGTCCAGGTCGCCCACGGCCGAGTTCATCGGGATGAGCAGCAGCGGGTTCGACGTGTCGCGGTAGGCGGCGACGAGCGGGTTGAGCCGCGGGATGAGGTCGGTGTTCAGCTTGCTGAGGATGTCCTGGATCGACTGCCGCAGTTCGTCCGAAGGCTGCTCGGCGACCGGGTTAACGCCCGCGAGCAACAGGTCGACAGGCGTCCGGCGGCCCTGCGTGACCTCCCGCTTCCAGTCCTTGCGCGTCTCGTCCAGGAGGAGTCCGGCGACGCCGCCGAGCGCGGTGCTCTCTCCGTCCACGGTGATCTGCGCGGGGTCGACTGACCGGTCCAGCGGCCGGAGCTCCGTCCTCTTGCGGACCTCCTTGGGGTCGTCGCGCTTGGCGCCCATCGCCATGGCGGTGGCGACGGCGCCGAAGTAGCCGGCCGCCCCCTCACCGATGTCGGTCGTCGCCGCGCGCTTCGCCTCCTGGGGGAACTCCTTCTGCCACCGCGTGAACCAGTAGGCCGCGCCGGCGAGTTTCTGCTTCCGCTGCTTGGGAGCCATGTAGGCGCCGACGAGATCGTTGTAGAGCATGGCCCGGTACATCCGGGGCGTGACGGCGAGCGGGAAGTCCGTGCCGCGGATCGCGCCGTGCTTCTTCCATGCCTGTCAGTTCTGCTGCGTCGCGTGGTACAACTCGTCGGTCGCGGCACCGAACAGCGTGGCGGACAGGCTGGTCCCGGCGGCCTTCGCATCCTCCCGGTACGACGGGTCGGCGACGTTGAGGATGACGGCCGGGTGCCCGTCCCAGGTGGTGTAGGAGGATCCGCCCCTTGGGATGTCGATCTTCCTCTTGCGCAGCTCGGACGGGTTCAGGTCCGACACGCCCTCGACGCTGATCAGCCGGGCGCGACCACCGTCGCCGAGGATGATCCGCCGGTCCTTCAGCACGGTGCCGGGCCAGATCCGCGGAGCCTGCGGCCACACCCGGGCCACATCCTCCTGCACCTCGTCCGAGACGGGTTTCAGGGCCGTCACGGCGGACGTCGGTCCGTGCCCCTTCTGCGAGCCACCGGAGCATCCGGCGACCGCGCCCAGCGCCGCGACCGTCGCCAGGGCCGCCCACCCGCGCTCCCGCTTGGGGCCGGCCGAGCGGCTCGACCTCGCGCCCTGACGGCCTGAACGGAAGGATCCCGACCCGACGAACCCAATGAACACCGAACAACCCCCGCGCCGGCCGATCTCGGACATGGGCCGGGGGGTGGCATGCCCATCTTGACGCGGGCGATCATTCCCCGTTCGTGGACCGGTTAACGTCCGCGCAGGTCGGCAACGCTTTTCAAGCCGTTCAGAAAGGCGACGCCGCGCCGGACGTCCGCGACCGGGCCCTCACCCCGCGGCGGCTCGGCGTCGAGGATCGTGTCCTGTTCGAGGACATACCACCCCTGGTAACCGGCCTGATCGAGCGCCGTCACGATCGCGGCCGTGTCGACGTCCCCCGCGCCGAGCGGGCGGTACAGCCCGTCGCGTACGGCCTCGGTGTACGTGGCCTGTCCGGCACGGACCCGGTCGGCGGCGCTCGCGTCGACGTCCTTGAGATGGACGTGCGCGATGCGTTCCGGGGCCGAGCGTGCCAGGGCCAGCGGGTCGGTGCCGCCGATGAGCAGGTGCCCGGTGTCCAGGCACAACGGGACGCCCGAGCCGGCCAGGACCCGGTCGACCTCGTCCGGCCCCTCGACGATCGTGCCGACGTGCGGGTGCAGCGCGGTCCGGCGGCCGAGCCCGTCCGCGTACGCCGCGACCCGGTCGAGGTTCGCCAGCAGCGTGCTCCAGTTCTCGGCTGACAGCACCGGGCGCTGGTCGTACCCGTCCCGGCCGGTGACGGCCGCCAGCACGAGCATCGGCGCGTCGCCGAACCCGCGCAGCGCCCGCTCCACCTCCGGCAGCGGATCATGCGCCGGCTCGTGCAGCATCACCGGGACGAATCCGCCGACCGCCGTCAGGCCGTACGAGCGGAGCAGCGCCTCGCGTTGGGCGGGGCCGGGCGGCAGGAACCCGTCCGGGCCGAACTCCGTCGCGGTCAGACCCGTGTCGCGCATCTCGGCCAGCACCCGTTCCGGGGACATCTGGTGCCCCCACCCCGGCACCTCGCACACGCCCCAGGAGATGGGCGCACCCGCGATCCTCACCGCCGGACCTCCTCGATCGTCACGGCGCGCCGCTCCCTGCGGGACCGGTCGCACGCCTCGGCCACGTAGAACGCCTCGAGGGCCTCCTCCGGCGGGCACGGGCTCTCGGCCTGGCCGGCGACCACCCGGAGGAAGGTCGCCAACTCCGCCTCGTACGCCGGGCCGAACCGCTCGAGGAAGCCCTGACAGGGCAGGGCGCCGAGCGTCCCGGCCGCCGAGCCCCCGTCGATCGGTGTCAGCGGCGTCTGCTCGCCGAAGCCGGCCGCGAGGCTGTCCTTGGCCCCCTGGGCTTCGATACGGACGTCGTACCCGGCGCCGTTGTAGCGGGTCTCCGAGATGATGGCGAGGGTCCCGTCGTCGAGGGTCAGCACGGCCGCGGAGGTGTCCACGTCGTCGCTCGCGGCGAAGTACTCCTCCCCCTTGTTGGACCCGACCGCCATCACCTCGACAACCTGCCGCCCGGTGACGAACCGGATCGCGTCGATGTCGTGCACGGCGCAGTCGCGGAAGATCCCGCCGGAGACCCGGACGTACGCTTCGGGCGGCGGTGTGGGATCGAGCGTGCAGGACCGGACCGTGTGCAGCCGGCCGAGACGGCCGGCCGCGATGGCGTCCCGGAGCGCGACGTGGCCGGCGTCGAACCGCCGCTGGAATCCGACCTGGACGGGGGTCCCGGCCTCCCGGACCTCCCGGACGACTTGGAGCGTTCCAACGCTGTCCGGCGCGACGGGTTTCTCGCAGAACGCGGGCAGTCCCGCCCGCGCGGCCCGGGTGACGAGTTCGGCGTGCGCGGCCGTCGCGGCGGCGACGACCAGGCCGTCCAGCCCGGCGTCGAACAGCGCGTCGACCGAGTCGGCGACGGACCCTCCGTACTCCCCCGCGATCCGGCGCGCCCGCTGACCGTCCGGATCGGCCACCACGAAGGTCTCGACGGAGGACAGCCCGCGGAGGGTTTCAGCATGACGGGCGCCGATGCGGCCGGCCCCTGCCAACCCGATTCTCATGGAGTCCTCCCGGTCGGCGATCTCTATCGGACGCTCGCGACCCGGCGGTACGTCTTTTGGAACGTTCCACATCCGGGCCGCGATTGTCAGCTCATTTCAGGGGTGACCACCAAGCTAGACCGCATCACGGGGCTCGTCCATGGGATGACCGCACAACCTTGGATCCGCCGCGCATCCATCACGTCCGGCGCCCGCGCCACCGGGCAACGCAGCGGGCCGGAGACGATCGCGGCGGCGCGAGGCTTCTACTGGTCGAGGACGGCGCTGAGGAACTCCTGCGTACGCGGGTGATCCGGGTCGGTGAAGATCTTCTCGGAGGTCCCCTCCTCGACGATCTGCCCCTGGTCGAACACGAGCACCCGGTCCGAGACATCGCGGGCGAAGCGCATCTCGTGCGTGACGACCAGCATCGTGATGTCGGTGGTGTTCGCGACGTGCCGCAGCACGTCGAGCACCTCGCCGACCAACTCGGGGTCGAGCGCGGAGGTGACCTCATCCAGCAACAGCACCTTCGGCCGCATGGCGAGCGCGCGGGCGATGGCGACCCGCTGCTGCTGACCGCCGGACAGCTGCGCGGGATGCGCGTCGGCCTTGTCGGCCAGGCCGACCATGTCGAGCAGTTCCAACCCGCGTTCCCTCGCCTCGTCCTTGCCGAGCCGGAGCACGTGCACCGGCGCCTCGGTGACATTTCGCAGCACGGACATGTTGGGGAACAGGTTGAACTGCTGGAAGACCATGCCGATGTCCGACCGGATGCGGCGCCGGTGCTTCCCGTCGGCCGGCACGAGCTTCCCGCCGCGCTCCATGTGCGACAGGGAGTCGCCGTTCACCCAGATGACGCCGCCGTCCGCCTTCTCCAGCGTCATGAGCAGCCGCAGGATCGTCGTCTTGCCCGACCCGCTCGGGCCGATCAGCGTCACCCGCTCCCCCGGGGCGACGGCGAAGTCGAGCTCGCGCAGGACGACATTGTCGCCGAAACGCTTCACGACCTTCTCAAAGCGGATGCCCTTGGCATCGCCCTGCGACGGCGCGGCCTCCGGGGTGCGGTCAGTGGCTGTCATAGCGCTTCTCCATGCGTCGGATGAGGATCGAGGACAGGGCGCTCACCAGCACGAACAGCAGGCCTGCGATGGTCATCGGCTCCAGGTAGCGGAAGTCGTGCGCGCCGGCGGCGTACGCCGTGCCGAGCATCTCCGGCACGGTGATCGCCAGCAGCATCGGCGAGTCCTTGAACATGGCGATCAGGTAGTTGCCGAGGGTCGGGATCACCTTGCGCACCGCCTGCGGGAGCACGACGCCGAGCCAGATCCGCCGGCGCGGCAGGTTGAGGGCGGTCGCCGCCTCCCACTGCCCGCGCGGCACGGCGGCGATGCCGGCCCGGTACACCTCCGCGGTGTAGGCGGAGTAGTGCAGGCCCAGCCCGATGATGCCGGTGACCAGCGCACTGAACGCAACGCCGGTGCTCGGCAGCACGTAGAACAGGAAGAACAGCTGCACGAGCAGCGGCGTGCTACGCACGAACTCCACGAACCAGCGCACGGTCTGGGTGACCAGCGGGTTGGAGGAGCGGCGCAGCACCGCCCAGACGAGTCCGAGCACTGCGGCGAGCAGGTAGCCGAACAGCGTCGCCTCAATGGTGACGCGCAGGCCGCGCAGCAGGTCCGGCAGAATCTTTCCGGCGAAGTTCCAGTCCCAGATCATTTCGCCGCCTCCGTTCCGGCCGGAACGGACGCCGCCGCCCGGCGTCGCTCGCGGCGCGGCCGACGGCCGAGCATCCGTTCGGTGCGCCGCTCCAGGTACCGCACCAGCACCTGGAGGAGTTGCGCGATGACGAAGTACATCACCAGCACGACCGCGAACGCCGCGGCGGTGTGCCCGGTGGCGGCGCGCAGTTGCTGCGCGCGGAACGTCAGGTCCGCAATCGAGATGAGTGAGACCACCGCGGTGCCCTTGAGCAGCTCGATCAGCAGGTTGCCGAACGGCGGCAGCATCAGCGCGACCGCCTGCGGCAGGACCACCCGGCGCAGCCGCTGGTAGGTCGACATGTTGAGAGCGACCGTCGCCTCGTACTGCGCCTTCGGCACCGCGCCGACGGCGCCGCGCACAACCTCGGCGCCGTACGCACCGATATTGAGGCCGAGGGCGAGCACGCCGGCCGCCATCGGCTGGAGCCGGAAGCCGACCAGCGGCAGCGCGAAGAACAGCCAGTAGAGCATGACGAGCGTCGGCGCGCCGCGGAAGAACTCCACGTACACGCGGGCGAGCGCCCGGACCGGCCGGCTCCCCACGGCGCCGGCCAGCCCGAACACCACCGCGAGCACCAGGCCGAGCACCCCGCCGTACACGGTGAGCTGCACGGTGTTCCACGCCCCGCGCAGCAGCAGCGGGTAGCTGCCGAGAACGTCCCACACGAGCGGTCAGCCCTTGCAGAGCTCGGCGGCGGTGTGGTCGCCCGGCAACTCCGCCTTCGTGAATCCGAAGGGCTGGATGATGCCGAGCAGGCGGCCGCTGCGCTTGAGCTCGGTCAGCTTAGCGTTGAACGCGCTGAGCAGGTCCGTGTCGGCCTTCCGGAACGCGAACGCGCCGCCTCCGAACTGCTTCTTGCCGTTGATCACCGGGACGAACGGCTGGGTGATCTCGTACGGCGCGCCCTTGTGCTTGGACAGCAGGTCGGCGAGCGAGATGCGGGTGAGCGCGATCGCATCGATCCGGCCGGCGGTCAGGCCCTCGTACGCGCTGGGCTGGTCGGCGAACGCCTTGATGTCGCCGCTCGACACGCCGAGCTTGGCGGCGTAGTCGGCCTCGACGGCGCCGTTGAGCACGCCGAGCCGGGCGTTCTTCTTCGCCGCGGTCTCGAAGGACGTGATGCCTTTGGGGTTGCCCTTCGGCACCATGAACGCCGTGGTCGCGATGTAGTCGGGGTCGGCGAACGCGACCTGCGCGCAGCGGGTCGGCGTGATGAACATGCCGGCCGCGATGACGTCGAAGCGGCGGGCCTGCAGGCCGCCGATGAGGCCGCCGAAGTCGAGCTGCACGCCGCGGACGTCCGGGATGCCGAGTTCCTTGAAGATCACCTTCGCGAGCTCCGGCGCCTCACCGGTCAGCTTCCCGCTCGTGTCGGTGTAGCCGTACGGGGACTCATTGGCGAAGCCGACCTGGATGTAGCCCTGCTGCTTGGCGCGGGCGAGCGTGCCACCGCCGGTCCGCTCCTTCTGCGGATCCGTGGTGGAGCAGGCGGCCGCGATGGGGACGGCGCCCGCGAGCAGCGCGGCGCTGCGGAGGAAATCGCGTCTTGATGAGGTCATGGGTGGCATCTCCTGTGCGGGGCCCACGCGGCCGCCGGGGCATGTCCCCGGCGGCCGCGGTGAGGCGAGGGGGCGGCTACGCGCCGACGGGCGTGAAGTCGCGGGCGGCGATGAACTCGGGCCGTCGCGAGGGAGCGGCGAACGGCTCCTCGCAGGCGTTCTCGACGCTGTTGAACACGACGAACACGTTCGAGCGTGGGAACGGGGTGATGTTGCCGTTCGACCCGTGCATGCAGTTGCAGTCGAACATCGTCGCGGACCCGGCGGGCCCGGTGAACAGCTCGATGCCGTGCTTGTCGGCGAGGATCGACAGGCTGTCGGGGTCGGGCGTGCCGATCTCCTGGCCGCGCAGCGACTCCTTGTAGTGGTTCGCGGGCGTCTCTCCCAGGCAGGAGACGAAGGTCTTGTGCGAACCCGGCATGATCATCAAGCCACCGTTGTGGACGAAGTTCTCCGTCAGCGCGATCGAGATACTGACGGCGCGCATCCGGGGCATGCCGTCCTCGGCGTGCCAGGTCTCGAAGTCCGAGTGCCAGTAGAAGTCCTTGCCCTTGAACCCCGGCTTGTAGTTCACGCGGCTCTGGTGGACGTACACCTCCGACCCGAGGATCTGGCGGGCGCGGGCGACCACGCGCGGGTCCGCGACCAGGTCGGCGAACACGTCGCTGACCTTGTGGACCTCGAAGATGGACCGGATCTCGTTGGACCCGCGCTCGGTGATCGTCCGCTCGTCGCCGAGGATCGCCTCGTCGGTGGAGAGCCGCCGCAGCTCCGCGCGGTAGCGCTCAACCTCCTCGGGGGCGAGGAGCTCGTCCACCGTCAGGAAACCGTCGGCCTCGTACGCGACCAGCGTCTCGTCGTCGATCGGGCCGTCGGCGTTCCCGTGGACGACCGGGTCGGTGCGGTACAGCAAGGCCGGCTCACTGGCGCAGCGGGTGGGGTACTGGTCGTTCGGGCCGGGGGTGGGGCAAGGATGCTCTGTCATCGCTCGCATTCCAATCGTGCCGTGGTACGGGGCCGGGGGTCGGTTTGGAAGAGCTCGTTCCGCATCGCCGGCCGATCAGGTCTCCTCCGTGATCAGCGGGTAGACGCCGTTCTCGTCGTGCACCTCCCGGCCCGTGCACGGGGGGTTGAAGACACAGACGGTGCGCAGGTCCGTGTGGGCTCGGACGGTGTGGTGCTCATGCCCGTCGAGGAGGTACATGGTCCCGGCTTCGAGCCGGTGCTTCTCACCGGTCTCCTCGTTGATCAGCTCACCCTCACCGTCGATGCAGTAGACGGCCTCGATGTGGTTCGCGTACCACATCCGGGTCTCGGTGCCCGCGTACATGACGGTGTCGTGCAACGAGAAGCCGACCTTCTCCTTCGCCAGGACGAGCCGACGGCTGCACCAGGTCGGCGCCTCGACGTCGCGGTCGGTTCCGGTGATCTCACCGAGGGTGCGTACGATCATTCGACTTTCCCTTCCGGATGGCTTCGGGGGGTTACTCAGGCGAGGACCGCGTCGACCGAGTCGGCCAGGATCTCCAGGCCCTCGGCGAGTTCGGCGGCGGTCGTGGTGAGCGGCGGCAGCAGCTTGGCCACCTCGTCCTCCGGGCCGGAGGTCTCCATCAGCAGGCCGCGCTCGAACGCCGCACGGCACACGGCCGGGGCGTGCTCGGGTTCCGCGAAGGCGATGCCCTGGGCCATGCCGCGTCCGCGGACCCCGGTGACCTGCTCCGGGTGGGCCGCGGCGATGCCCTTGAGCTCTCCTTCGATCTGGTCGCGCTTGGCCAGCGTCTGTTTCTCCATGCCCTCGCCGGTCCAGAAGTCCATCGCCGCCGTGGCGGTGACGAAGGCGGGTCCGGGCCCCCGGAAGGTGCCGTTGTGCTCGCCGGGCTCCCACACGTCGAGTTCCCGCCTGAGCAGGGTGACGGCGAACGGCAGGCCATAGCCGCTCAGCGACTTCGACAGGCACACGATGTCCGGGACGATGCCGGCGTCCTCGAAGCTGAAGAACGGCCCGGTCCGGCCGCAGCCCATCTGCACGTCGTCGACGATGAGCAGGATGTCCTGTCGCCGGCACAGGTCCGCGAGGCCGCGGAGCCATTCCGGGCTGGCCGGGTTCAGCCCGCCCTCGCCCTGCACGGTCTCGACGATGACGGCGGCGGGCCTGTCCAGTCCGCTGCCGCTGTCGCCGAGCAGGCGCTCGAAGAAGAGGAAGTCCGGGGTCTGCCCGTCGAGGTAGTTGTCGAACGGCATGCGAACGGCGTGGTTCAGCGGGATGCCGGCTCCGCTGCGCTTCATCGAGTTGCCGGTGACCGCGAGCGCCCCGAGCGACATGCCGTGGAACGCGTTGGTGAAGCTGACGATCGTCTCCCGGCCGGTGTACTTGCGCGCCAGCTTCAGCGCCGCCTCGACCGCGTTGGTGCCCGCCGGCCCGGGAAGCTGGATCTTGTAGTCGAGGCCGCGCGGAGCCAGGATCACCTCCTGGAACGTCTCCAGGAAATCGCGCTTGGCAACCGTGTGCATGTCAAGGCCGTGCACAATGTTGTCCTCGGCCAGATAGGCCAGGAGGCGCGCTTTGAGCAGCGGATTGTTGTGGCCGTAATTCAGGGTTCCGGCGCCGGCGAAGAAGTCGAGGTAAGCGCGGCCGTTCTCGTCGTACAGGTGACTGCCGGTCGCCTTCTGGAAGACCGCCGGCCATCCCCGGCAGTAGCTCCTGACCTCTGACTCGAGGGAATCGAACACGTTCATGCGATGTCTCACCCGTCTCCTGGTGGGCTTTCAGCCGTCGAGCGGCCCGATTCGGTACAGCACCTCGCGCTCGTGGTCGCCGGGGAACAGGTCGGCGCCCAAGAGGGGAGTCCGCCGCAGCGCGACGCCGCGTTCGCGGGCGAACGAGGCGAACAGCCGGTCCGACGCCGTGTTGCTCGGCGTCACCGTCGCCTCGACGACCCGGGTTCCTCGGCCGGCGAGGCGGTCGAGCATGCGGCGCGCAAGCCCGCGCCCCCGCCAGGCGGCGTCGACCGCGACCTGCCAGACGAACAGCGTCCCGGGGTCCTCCGGGCGGTCGAACCCGGTGATGAAGCCGCAGATCCCCTCTTCGGTCCGCGCGACCATGGAGGTGGCCGCGAAGTCCCGGCACCACATCACGTAGCTGTAGGGCGAATTGAGGTCGAGGGTGCCGGAGTCCCGGGCAATGCGCCATAGATCCCGACCGTCCTCCAGACGCGGCGGACCGAATCCGACGTCGACGACGGAGGCTCCGGACGGTGGCTGCCTGCGGACTTGTTCTGACGACATGGGCTACGAACTTAGCGAAGCCGTCACCGTCGGTCGTTTCGAGATCACGAGGCGCATGTTTGGCCACGCGGACGCCGGGTACTAATCGTCGGTTTCGGCCCCCCGATACCGGCCGGCAAGCCGCCCTTCGCGAGATCACGACCCGATATCGGGCGGCTAACCAGCGACGATACGCCGATTCCGAGTGGCGCGCCGATTACACCCCCGCTCGACCGAGAATCACGCTCCGTGATGACGAAACTCCGTTGAGGAGTCGGCCGATCGGCCCATTGAATGTGATGTACTTCATACATTTCCCCGCCAACCGACGGACATAAGAGCGTCAGCGTGACAGGCTCTTAGCAAGCGCTAGTTTGGCCCACGAGCGCCGCGCGTAGAAAGGCAGGACCCGTCATGCCACCGAGCAGGCTCAAGGCCGTCATCAGCCCACCGGTCCAGCGGATGGCCGGATCCGCATGGTTCGCCAAGGTCGGACCGAAGGTGGTGCCGCCGCTGGATCGCGCGCTGCACCGGCTGTCCGGTGGCCGCTTCCTGCTCGGGCAGTACATCGTGCCCACCCTCGTACTGACGGCCGTCGGACACCGCAGTGGCCTGCCCCGCCAGATACCGCTGGCCTGCCTGCCCGAGCCGGACGGCTCATTCGTGGTGGTCGGCAGCAACTTCGGACGCGAGAACCATCCCGCCTGGACGACGAACCTTCTCAACAAGCCGAAAGCCGAGGTCAGCTACCGAGGCCGTACGACCCCGGTCACCGCACGGCTGTTGGAGGGCGCCGAACGCGCCGAGGTCTGGCCGCGGCTGCTGGCGGTGTGGCCGACGTACGACAGGTACGTCGAGCGCTCCGGGCGGGAGCTCCGCGTCTTCCGCCTCGAACCGCGGGGCTGAATGCGCGTACGCGAACGGCGCCCCTCCGAGGAGGGGCGCCGTTCGCGAACCGTGGGCCGGTCAGGCGGCGACGGTCTCCCGCGTCGTCGCCGGCTCCAGCGCCAGTTCGAGCACGTCCCGGACGTCGCTGACCGGGTGGACGGTCAGCTGCTCCAGGACCTCGGCCGGCACGTCGTCCAGGTCCGGCTCGTTGCGCTTCGGGATGATCACCGTGGTGATCCCCGCCCGGTGCGCGGCCAGCAGCTTCTGCTTGACGCCGCCGATGGGCAGGACGCGCCCGGTCAGCGACACCTCGCCGGTCATCGCGACGTCCGTGCGGACCAGCCGCCCGGACAGCAGCGACGCGAGCGCCGTCGTCATTGTGATGCCGGCGCTGGGACCGTCCTTGGGCACCGCACCGGCCGGCACGTGGACGTGCACGCCGCGGTCCTTCAGGTCGCCGACCGGGAGCTCCAGCTCCGCGCCGCGCGACCGCAGGTACGACAGCGCGATCCGGGCCGACTCCTTCATCACGTCACCGAGCTGCCCGGTCAGGGTGACGCCGGTCTCACCGGTCTCCTTGTCGGCCAGCGACGCCTCGATGTACAGCACGTCGCCGCCGGCACCGGTGACCGCGAGCCCGGTCGCGACGCCGGGAACGCCCGTACGACGCTCGGACTCGTTCAGCGACGTCTCCGGCGTGAACCGGGGACGGCCCAGGTAGTCGCGCAGGTCCCCGGCGCCGACCGTTACCGGCAGCGCCTTCTCCTCCAGCGCGACCTTCGCCGCGACCTTGCGCAGGACCCGGGCGATCGCCCGTTCCAGGCTCCGTACGCCCGCCTCCCGGGTGTACTCCCCCGCGAGCAGCCGCAGCGCGTCCTCCCCGATCGTCACCTCGCCGGTCGTCAGACCGGCCTTGTCGAACTGACGCCGGAGCAGGTGGTCACGGGCGATCGCGACCTTCTCGTCCTCGGTGTACCCGTCCAGGGAGACCAGCTCCATGCGGTCGAGCAGCGGACCGGGGATGGTCTCCAGCGCATTGGCCGTGGCCAGGAAGACCACGTCGGACAGGTCGAGCTCGACCTCCAGGTAGTGGTCGCGGAAGGTGTGGTTCTGCGCCGGGTCGAGCACCTCGAGCAGCGC
>JBJMIW010000155.1:0-3458 GCA_045806665.1 Actinoallomurus sp. | reverse complement strand
GAAGGTCGTCGAGGTCCAGAAGTACGGGCGCGAGCCGATCTCGCTGCACACACCGCTCGGCGAGGACGGCGACAGCGAGTTCGGTGACCTCATCGAGGACTCCGAGGCCATCGTGCCCGCCGACGCGGTCAGCTTCACGCTGCTGCAGGAGCAGCTGCACTCGGTGCTCGACACGCTGAGCGAGCGCGAGGCCGGCGTGGTCTCGATGCGGTTCGGCCTGACCGACGGGCAGCCGAAGACCCTCGACGAGATCGGCAAGGTCTACGGCGTGACCCGCGAGCGGATCCGCCAGATCGAGTCGAAGACCATGTCGAAGCTGCGTCACCCGTCCCGGTCGCAGGTGCTGCGCGACTACCTCGACTGACGGCATACCGACTGTAGGGTCCGGACCGGCCGTACCGGTCCGGACCCTTCGTCGTCGGCTCGCAGGGGGCGCCTCGCGCTCTTGGGGCGGGGGCGCCGCCGTCAGGTGGTGATCACGTCGAGGTCCGTGCCGTTCAGCTCGGCGGCGTAGCCGAGGTCCAGCACGGTCTTGAGCAGCTCGTCCGGAGTGGCCGGATCGGCGGCGTTCGCCAGCAGGGCACGGGCCAGCGCCCCCCGTGTCGCCTTCGCCATGTGACTGACGACCGTGCGTCTCCCCGCCTGCTCGCGGAACACCCGGACCCGGATCGCCGGGGCCCTCCAGACGGCGGCGTACGGTGCCGAGCGCATGTCCACCAGCAGACGGTCCGCCGGGAGGACCGCGGTCAGCGCGGGGCGCCACACGGCCGCCAGCGGGCCCAGGGGAGGCAGTTTCACGCCCATCGAGAGCCGGTACGGCGGGACGGGGTCGGAGGGCCGCAGCGTGCCCCACAGCGCCGAGAAGATCAGGACGGAGCGGGCGGTGCGCTCCGGGTCCAGGCTGGACAGGCCCAAGTTGTCGTAGAGGACGCCGGTGTAGAGCCGTGACGCCGGGAGCGTGGACGCGGTGCGCAACGCCCGGTTCCGCTCGATCGCCTCGGCCTGCCCGGCGGACAGCCCGAGGACCCGTCGGGCGTCCTCCACAGGTCCGGCGCACAGGGCCTCCAGCGCGCCGAGCACCCGCTCCCGCGCGCTGGTCAGTCCGGCAAGGCTGAGCGCCGAGAGGTCCAGCGGCGGTCCGTCGCCGTCGTACGCCTTGCCCTCCGACGGGGGCAGCAGGATGAGCATCGTCCTCCTTCGCCGGCCGGGCCTGTCCGGCGGCGGGTAATGCGAAACGACGGCCACCCTGGCTGGGTGGCCGTCGTCTCAGGGATTATCGGTTCGGCTGGTTGGCCTACCGCTCGTCCTCCGGTGGGGGTGCAGGGGTCTCAAGCAGCCGGTCGGTTTCGTCGTGAATCTCTGCGCCCGCCGCACGAAGCGACTCGCCGTACTTACGGCCATGATGGGCACAGAACAGCAACTCTCCGCCGCCCGCGAGGACCGCGCGGACGTAGGCCTGAGCACCGCAGCGGTCGCAGCGGTCCACGGCCGTCAGCGGCTTGGTTGGGGCAAGAGCTCCAGTCACGTCGCCTTCCTCGTCTCGGGGTCGGTCGCTTAGGACAACATCTAACCTGACGCGGACGTTCCCATGCGGGTTCTGTGTACGCCCAGAGCGGAATAGGCCCGCAGGTGACAAAAGTCACCGTGGTGCCGATTGTCAGATTTGTTCCCAGCGGAACACCCGAACCGCGATCAGCGTGGCGACGAGGGCGAACCCCAGCAGGATGCCCATCTGTGGCAGCACCGACGCCGGTCCCTCTCCGCGCACCATCACCTTCATCATCCCGCTGTTGAGATGGCGCAACGGGAAGATCTCCGACACGATCCGCAGCCACCGGGGCGCGTCGTCGATGTTGAAGAAAGACCCGCCGAGGAACGCCATCGGCAGCACGATGATCTGGGTGACCCCCTGTGCCGCCTCCTGGGTCTTCGCCCAGGCTCCGATGAGCATCCCGATGGCGAGGAAGGCGAGCACCCCGCACAGCACCATGGGGATCGCCATCCACCAGTAATGCGCGAGCTTCAGTCCGAAGAAGGGGAGGGTCGCGACCCCGATGAACAGCGCCGTCTGCAGCAGGGCCACGGCGAGGCTGACGGCGACCCGCGCGGCGAACACGCTGCGGATGGGCACCGGCGACAGGCGGAGCCGGCGGAGGAGGCCCTTCGTCCGCCATGTCACGAGTGTGGTGGACGCGCCGAACATGCCGGCCGAGGCGAGCGCCCAGCCGAGCAGGCCCGGGGTGATGTACTGGATCGCCTTGAGTGACTTGTCCTCGACCTGCTGCCCTTCCAGGCTGTACTTCGGAGGCCTGCCGGAGGACGCCTGGTTGGCGGCCTGAACCAGGCCCTCGATCTGCCCCTGGGCAGTGCCGGCCTTCACCTGGTCGGCGGCCGAGAAGTGGACCACCACCCGATCGCCGCTCTGCTCGATCGCCGCCGAGTAGTCGCCCTTGCGGACCTTCTCCACAGCGGCGTTCCGGTCCGAGATCTTGGTGAACTTCAGGGACTTGTCGATCCCGGCCCGCATGTCTGCCGGCATCTGGTCGACGATCGGCACCGACCCGATCTCCAGGACCTTCGACTTAGGGGTCGACTGCCGGGCGAAGATCCCCCCGATGATCACCAGGAACAGCAGGGGGAGGGCGATCGTGAAGAACAGCGCGCCCCGGTCCCGGCGGAACCCGAGGAACATGGCCCGCACCAGGCTCCGAAAACCGGTCATGCCCGGTACTCCCGCCCGGTCAGGTCGAGAAAGACGTCTTCGAGGGTGGCGCCCTTGATCTGGACGCCGTCGAGCGCGCCGCGGCCGGCCAGCGCCGCCACGACGGAGGAGGGGTCGCGCGTGGCGATGACGAGCGAGACGCCGTCGTCGGCCACGTCGTCCGCGCCCGGCAGCGCACGGGCCTCGGCCACGCTCAGCACGCCGCTGGCCACGCCGATCCGCGTCGCGGCGTCCAGGTCCCGTACGAGCGCCGCCGGCGGACCGCTCTGCAGGATCCGCCCCCGATCCATGATCGCCACGCGGTCGCACAAGGTCTCGGCCTCATCCATGTAGTGCGTGGTGAGGACGATCGTGCGGCCCTCCGTGTTGATCGCCCGCAGGACGTCCCAGAGGTTCCGGCGCGCCTGGGGGTCCAGCGCCGCCGTCGGCTCGTCCATGAACAGCAGTTCCGGCTCGTGGACCAGCGCGCATGCGATCGACAGCCGCTGCCCCTGGCCGCCGGACAGCTTCTCGACCGGTGCGTCGGCCTTCTCCGTCAGGCCGACGACCTCCAACATCGCGTCCGCCTTGCGCTCCGGCACCCCGTACAGCGAACCGAACGTCCGCAACTGCTCCCGCGCGGTCAGCCGTTCGAAGAAGGATGACGCCTGGAGCTGCACCCCGATCCTGGGCAGCAGGGCGGGGTCACGGGGCCACGGCGACCGGCCGAGCACCGTCACCTCACCGCCGTCCGCCT
>JBJMIW010000154.1:0-7757 GCA_045806665.1 Actinoallomurus sp. | reverse complement strand
CGGCGCCAAGCAGCTCCTCATGGCGTGGCTGCCCGGCAGCGAGGGTGGCACGGCCGTCGCGAACGTCCTGTTCGGCAAGGCCAACCCGAGCGGCCGCATGCCGGTCTCCTGGCCGAAGACCACCGGTGACGAACCGATGTTCTACCAGCAGCTGCCGGGCACGAACGGCGGGACCAGTTCCGGCTACGACCCGCTGTTCGCGTTCGGCGCGGGCCTGTCGTACACCACGTACGCGGTGCAGGGCGTGTCGGTCTCCGGCGGAAGCACGGTGAAGGTGTCGGTGAAGGTCGCCAACACCGGCTCCCGCGACGGCGACTTCGTCGTCCCGGTCTTCGCGCAGCAGCCGGTCAGCCAGATCCTGGCGCCGCCGAACCGCCTCGTCGCCTTCACCCGGGTGCCGCTCAAGGCAGGCCAGTCGACCACCGTGTCGCTGTCCTTCCCGCGCTCCCGGCTCGCGGTGACGCAGGGCGACATCAACGGCTCCAGCACCCGCGCGGTCCTCCCGGGCCAGTACAAGATCGCCGCCGGCGACAAGTCCGCCGACCTGACCATCCACTGATCGGCCCGGCCACGCACCAAACCTGATCACCAGGAGGCCGTGAGGGGATCGCCGATCCCCTCGCGGCCTTCGGGTTCCACGACCGGCAGGTGCGTCCCCTGCCGCGCCTTGCAGTCGAACAGTGCTATCTCTTCAGCGCCCTCCCGCCGTGCTGCAAGAGCCTTTCACGCCTCACAGCACGGAGCTGAGCCCATGAGACGCCGACCATGGCTTCCCCTTTCTCTCAAATACGAGGTGGCCCTCTTCCCTCCAGAGGCGATCTCTCGTCCACCAGTGAGCAGAAAGGGTGAGCGTGTCACGGCACCACTCCGGGGACCGTTTGCTCTGCTAACCCCGGGTATGCACCTGGAACGGTCCCATGCCTACTCGAGGTAAGCAGAGCAAACAGCCGGGGAAGGGCACGGTCTGTCGTCAAGGGGCCAGGTGCGTTCCGATTGCCTTCCCAGAGCCTGCTCCAAGGCTCGGACGTCAAACGTCTTGAGATTGCCTGTTGCGCTCTCGAAACAACGGCGCACCGAGTTCGGCTCGGTCACCGTGATCCACGGCTGGGTGCGCCGAGGGCTCGGCGCGGCCCTGCTGCCGGAGTTCACCGTCGCCGAGGATCTCCACTCGGGTGTCCTCGTCGGCCATCCGGTGGCGACGCCCGCCATCGCGCTGCGCCTCGTCTGGCGGGCCGACCGTGAGGACGCCGTCCGTGAACTGCCGTACGCCGCGACCGGAAGCGTACGCGACGCCGGGCCGGTGGGCGGATCCGGCGTCCGTACCGCCGTGGCGCCGAGCGCCTGACCGCCTGCGGTCGAACGCGGACGGCGACCGTCGGCGCGCCGCCTGCCGTCGCTTCCAGTGGGTCAGGCGCCTCTGATGTGGCCCTCGCCGGTGACGACGTACTTCGTCGAGGTGAGCTCGGGCAGGCCCATGGGGCCGCGGGCGTGCAGCTTCTGGGTGGAGATGCCGATCTCCGCGCCGAACCCGAACTCCTCACCGTCGGTGAACCGCGTCGAGGCGTTGACCATGACGGCGGCGGAGTCGACCAGCGCCGTGAAGCGCCGGGCGGCGGCCTGGGAGGTCGTCACGATCGCCTCGGTGTGCGCCGAGCCGTACCGGCGGATGTGCGCGACGGCGTCGTCGAGCGAGTCGACGACGGCCGCGGCGAGGTCGAGGGAGAGGTACTCGGTGCCCCAGTCCTCCTCGGTGGCCTCCACCACGGTCGCCCCGTCGCCGGCGTGCGCGAGGACCCCCGCGTCGCCGTGCACGGTAACGCCCTTCTCGCCCAGGGCCCGGAGCGCGCGCGGCAGGAAGGCGTCGGCGACGTCGCGGTGTACGAGGACCGTCTCGGCGGAATTGCACACTGACGGGCGCTGCGTCTTGGCGTTGACGAGGATGTCCACGGCCATGTCCAGGTCGGCGGCCGCGTCGACGTACACGTGGCAGTTGCCCGTGCCCGTCTCGATGACCGGAACCGTCGACTGCTCGACCACCGAGTTGATCAGCGACGCACCACCGCGCGGGATCAGCACGTCGACCAGGCCGCGGGCCCGCATCAGGTGCTTGACGGAGTCGCGGTCGCGGCCGGGGACCAACTGGATGGCGTCGGCCGGCACCCCATCGAGGCCGGCCAGCGCCGAGCGCATCACCTCGACGAGCGCGGTGTTGGAGTCGTACGCCGAGGAGGATCCCCGCAGCAGCACCGCGTTGCCGCTCTTGAGCGTCAGCGCGGCGGCGTCGACGGTGACGTTCGGGCGTCCCTCGTAGATGATGCCGACCACGCCCAGCGGGACCCGGACCTGCCGCAGCTCCAGTCCGTTCGGCAGTGTGTAGCCCCGTACGGACTCCCCCACCGGGTCCGGCAGCGACGCCACGTGGCGTACCGCCGCCGCGATCGCGGCGACCCGGTCGTCCGTCAGGCTGAGCCGGTCGATCATGTACTCGGAGGTGCCGGCCTCACGGGCCTGGGCGACGTCGGCGGCGTTCGCCTCGACGATCTCCGGTGAGCGGGCCACGAGGGCGTCCGCGATGGCGTGCAGCGCGGCGTCCTTCACCGCGCGCGGCAGCGGTGCCAGCTCGGCGGCGGCCTGCCTCGCGCGCCGCGCCACCTCGAGAACCTGCTCCTGGGTGCCCATCCGTCCTCCTCTTGGCCCCACGCCGGCCTCAGGCCCGCCGGGTCGCTGCTTCCTCGGTCACCAGGACGACGAGGTCGTCCCGATGAATGATCTCGCGTTGGTACTCGGGGCCGAGCTCCCGCGCCAGCCAGCGTGTCGACCTGCCCATCAGGTCCGGGATCTCCGCCGCGTCGTAGTTGACCAGGCCGCGGGCGACGACACGGCCCTCGTCGTCGCACATGTCCACGGGGTCGCCCGCGCTGAAGTCGCCCTCGACGCCCGTCACTCCTGCGGGCAGCAGCGACTTGCGGCGGTGCGCGACGGCGTCGACCGCGCCGGGGTCGAGGCGCAGCCGTCCCTGCCCGGTCGTCGCGTGCGCCAGCCACAGGCGCCGGCTCGGCGGCTGGACGCCGGCCGGGTGGAAGTAGGTGCCGACGTTCTCGCCCGCCAGCGCGGCCCCGGCCGAGTCGGCGTTGGTCAGGACCACCGGGACGCCGGCGATACGGGCCGCCTCCACCTTGGTCACCATGCCGCCGGTACCGACCCGTCCCGAGCCGCCGAGGCGTACGCCGTTGAGGTCGGCCGGCTCGCGGACGTCCTCGATCCGGCGGGCGCCGGGCTCCCGCGGATCGCCGGTGTAGAGGGCGTCCACGTCGGACAGCAGGATGAGCGCGTCCGCGCGGATGAGGTGCGCGACGAGGGCGGCCAGCCGGTCGTTGTCGCCGAAGCGGATCTCATCGGTGGCCACCGTGTCGTTCTCGTTGACGATCGGCAGGACGCCGAAGGCCAGGAGCTGTTCGAGAGTGCGCTGGGCGTTGCGGTGGTGCGAGCGGCGCATCATGTCATCGGCGGTCAGCAGCACCTGCCCGACGCCCAGGCCGTACCGCGCGAAGGACGCGGTGTAGCGGGCGATCAGCTGCCCTTGGCCCACGCTGGCGGCCGCCTGCTGCAGCGCCAGGTCGTGGGGCCGGGAGGGCAGGCCGAGCGGCCCGAGCCCGGCGGCGATCGCGCCGGAGGAGACGAAGACGACCTCCCGGCCCTTCGTCGCGCCCGGCCGACCGTCCGTCCGGCGCCAGCCGACCAGCACGTCGACGAGCGCGTCGATACGGGCGGCGTCGATCGCGCCGTCCGGGGTGGTCAGCGAGGACGACCCCGCCTTGACCACGATCCGCCGCGCCCGCGCCACCCCCTCGCGCATCACGACTCCTGTGAGCGGGCGCGCGCCGTCTGGACCGAGGAGCGCGGCGAGCGGAGCGCCCAGAGCAGACAGCGCGATGGATACACGCTCACCGGCCCTCCAGCCGCAGGTCGGTGCCGCGACGGCCGAGTCCCTGGTCGGTCCCGGCCAGAACCTCGGGCGCCCAGTCGAAGACGATCGACTCCTCCTCGGTGCCGATGTAGACCGTGGCCCCGGGCTCGGCGCCCGCCTCGGCCAGGCGCTCCTCGACGCCCAGCCGGGCGAGCCGGTCGGCGAGGTAGCCGACCGCCTCGTCGTTGCTGAAGTCGGTCTGCCGCAGCCAGCGCACCGGCTTCTCGCCGGTGACCAGGAACGTGTCGTCGCCGAGCGGCCGGACCTCGAAATCGGTGCCGCCGACGGGCGCGGGCCGGATGACCAGCCGGGTGGGCTCCTCCACCGGCTGGGCGGCGCGGTGGGCCGCGACCATCTCGGCCATCGCGAAGCTCAGCTCGCGCAGTCCCTCATGCGTGGCGGCCGACACCTCGAAGACCTTCAGCCCGCGCTGCTCGAACTCCGGGCGGACCAGCTCGGCCAGGTCCCGCGCGTCGGGCACGTCGACCTTGTTGAGGACCACCAGGCGCGGACGGTCCGACAGCGGCCGGTCGCCCAGGGCGTCGTACGCCCTCAACTCGGCCTCGATCACCTCGAAGTCCGACACCGGGTCGCGGCCCGGCTCCGGCGTGGCGCAGTCGAGGACGTGGACGAGCGTCGACGCCCGCTCGATGTGACGCAGGAACTGCAGGCCGAGGCCGCGGCCCTGACTGGCGCCCTCGATCAGGCCCGGCACGTCGGCGACCGTGTAGACGACGTCACCGGCGCTGACCACGCCGAGATTCGGGGTGAGCGTGGTGAACGGGTAGTCGGCGATCTTCGGCTTGGCCGCCGACAGGGCCGCGATCAGTGAGGACTTGCCCGCGCTCGGGAACCCGACGAGTGCGACGTCCGCGACGGTCTTCAGCTCCAGCACGACGTCGAGCTCGTCGCCCGGCTCACCGAGCAGGGCGAACCCGGGTGCCTTGCGCTTGGCGCTGGCCAAGGCGGCGTTGCCCAGGCCGCCGTGACCACCGCGGCCGATGACGAACCGGGTGCCGGCGCCGATGAGGTCGGCCAGGACCTCGCCGTCACGGGACTTGACGACCGTGCCGTTCGGCACGGGCAGCACCAGGTCGGTGCCGTTGGCGCCGTTCTTGTTCGACCCCTGCCCCTGCTTCCCGCCCGTGGCCTTGCGGCTGGGCCGGTGGTGGTAGTCGAGCAGGCTGGCGGTATTCGGGTCGACCTCCAGGATGACGTCGCCGCCACGGCCGCCGTTGCCGCCGTCCGGCCCGCCGAGCGGCTTGAACTTCTCCCGGTGCACGGAGGCGCAGCCGTGCCCTCCGTTGCCGGCCTGGACGTGCAGGACGACCCGGTCGATGAACTGCGCCCCCGGCGGCCCGGCGTGACCCCGTCGCACCGGCGCCGACTGCGGCGTCTCGTCCGGCATGTCCTCACCCTTCATCGGAAAAATGACGAGGGCGGACCGATCAACGGCCCGCCCTCGTCCTGAAATCCTGTCGCGTCGGCGGACCTACTCCGCCGGCGAGACGATGCTCACGGCGCGACGACCGCGGTAGCGGCCGAACTCGACCGCGCCCGCGACCAGCGCGAACAGCGTGTCATCGCCACCGCGGCCCACGCCCGGACCCGGGTGGAAGTGGGTGCCGCGCTGCCGGACGATGATCTCGCCGGCGTTGACGACCTGACCGCCGAACCGCTTGACGCCGAGCCGCTGGGCATTCGAGTCGCGGCCGTTACGGCTGGACGAGGCGCCCTTCTTGTGTGCCATGTCTACGCCCTACTTTCCGGCCTTGATACCGGTCACCTTGACCTGGGTGTACGGCTGGCGGTGACCCATGCGCCGCTTGTACCCGGTCTTGTTCCGGTAGTGCATGATGTTGATCTTCGGGCCCTTGGTCGCACCAAGGATCTCGGCCGTGACCTCGTATTTGGCCACCTCGCCGGGCGCGCTGACGACGTTGTCGCCGTCAACGACGAGCACGGCCGGGAGCGTCACCGTCGAGCCGACCTCACCGGCCACCTTGTCGACGGTGAGCACATCGTCGACGGCCACCTTCTCCTGCCTGCCGCCGCAACGGACGATCGCGTACACCGCGGAACCTTTCCTTTGCGTGCCTCGGGCACGACTAATCCAACAAGCTCATCTCGGAAGCTGCTGCCCGCACCCACCGAATCACGGGGGCCGGAGGCGCGCTAACAACGGCGCGGGAAAGCGCCGGGTACCTAGAGTACCGGATTCCCCGACCGAAGGTCGAACCGGTGGGGTCCCGGCCGTCGCCCAGAGGAGACGGCCGGGCTCCACACGTCAGTCCGCGGTCGCCTCGGACCGGGCCCGCGGCGCCCGCCGGGTGCGCCGGCGACGGCCGTTGGCCGAGGGCTCGTTGTCAAGCGCCTCGTGCCCGGCCTCCTCGGCCGCCGTGGAGACCGTCTCGGGGACCTCGGCGGCCTCCGCCTCGCCGGCCGCCCGCTCGGCCTCCACCGGCCCGGACGCGGCCTCCGCCGCCTCATCGGCACCGGCCTTGGCGGCCTCCGCGCGGGCCGTGCGACGCTCGGCTCGGGCGAGCTTGTCCTCGACCGCCTTCTCGACCTCGCCCTTGCGCTTCTTACGGCGGCTGGGCGCGGCGGCCTTCTCCGGCTTCGGCTCGACCGGCGAGAGCGTCACGTGGATGCCCCGGCCGTTGCAGCAGTCGCACGGCTCGGAGAACGACTCCAGGAGCCCGCCGCCGACCCGCTTACGCGTCATCTGCACGAGTCCGAGCGAGGTGACCTCGGCGACCTGGTGCTTGGTACGGTCCCGCGACAGGCACTCGAGCATCCGGCGCAGCACCAGCTCGCGGTTGCTCTCGAGCACCATGTCGATGAAGTCGATGACGATGATGCCGCCGATGTCACGCAGCCGTAGCTGGTGCACGATCTCCTCGGCGGCCTCGAGGTTGTTGCGGGTGACCGTCTCCTCGAGGTTGCCGCCCTGCCCGGTGAACTTGCCGGTGTTGACGTCGACCACGGTCATCGCCTCGGTGCGGTCGATCACCAGCGAGCCGCCGCTCGGCAGCCACACCTTGCGGTCGAGTGCCTTGGCCATCTGCTCGTCGACCCGGTAGGACGTGAAGACGTCCTCGTCGTCGGTCCACTTCTCCAGACGGTCGGCCAGGTGCGGGGCGACGTACCCGACGTACTCCTGGACCATGTCCCACGCATCGTCGCCCTGCACGACGAGCTTGGTGAAGTCCTCGTTGAAGATGTCGCGGACCACGCGGATGGTCAGGTCCGGCTCGCCGTACAGCATGGCGGGCGCGGACGCGGTCTTCGACTGCCGGTTGATGCTCTCCCACTGGGCGGCCAGCCGGGAGACGTCGCGGGACAGCTCGTCCTCGGTGGCGCCCTCCGCCGCGGTGCGCACGATGACACCGGCGTGCTCGGGCATGACCTTCTTGAGGATCTGCTTGAGCCGCGAGCGCTCCTTGTCGGGCAGCTTGCGGCTGATGCCGGTCATCGAGCCGTCCGGGACGTACACCAGGTAGCGGCCGGGCAGCGAGATCTGGCTGGTGAGCCGGGCGCCCTTGTGCCCGACCGGGTCCTTGGTGACCTGTACCAGGACCGACTGGCCGGACTTCAGCGCCGACTCGATCCGGCGCGGCTGGCCCTCCAGGCCCGCGAGGTCCCAGTTGACCTCGCCGGCGTACAGGACGGCGTTCCGGCCCTTGCCGATGTCGACGAACGCCGCCTCCATGGACGGCAGGACGTTCTGCACCTTGCCGAGGTAGACGTTGCCCACGTACGACTGGTGGCTCGAGCGGTCGACGTAGTG
>JBJMIW010000153.1:0-7369 GCA_045806665.1 Actinoallomurus sp. | reverse complement strand
GAACGCGATGAGCTCCAACGGCGGCGCTACGCCCCCGTCGAGCCGGGCAGCAAGGGCGACAGTACTGACACGAGGTCTACGGAACCGACCGGATCCGAGGCCGCGACCGGCGATGCCGAGTAGGACTCGAGCCAATAGAAGCGGGGCCGCAACCGACCGCACGCACCGAGCCCGGTCACGTGCGGCGGTAGGCACGGGTGCCAGATGCGGGCACGATCGATGGAGCGAGTGAGCAGCTTTTCCCGCGTGATCGATGCTCACTCGCTCCACTTGGTGGGCAGTGGTGTGCGGCCGACCGGCGCAGACATCGACGCCACCTCGCGGATCACGTCCGCACCCGGCTCCGGGGAGCCCCGAAACGCCCGCTCATCGGCATGAGAGTGTGTCCGATGGGTTCTACCAGGCCATCGAGCTGCGCCTAATAAAGGCGACCTCGACCATCCCCATCGCCGCGTGAAACGCCCAGGGGCTTTCAGCGCGTTTTTGAAAACCTTCGCCGCCGGTCTTCCGTCGACCTGCCGATCTGCGTCTGGGACATACCGTCACGAGTGCATCAGCACCGCAGATCGCCGGTCGGCCGATTCCGCGACGGCGCGCCCGGATCGATCTTGTCCGACGCTGCCACAGGGATGCTCGGCCTTTTCAGAGCTTCCGGAATCGTGGTGATCATCTACGCACGAGATCAGTCTTTCGGCAGGCCAGACCGAAGGACGTGACGAGCATGGGCCTCCCCCGACCGTACGAGATTCCCCGCAGGTTCGATCTTAAAATGTTGGCTTACGCGGAGAACGTCTATCTCGTCCGTAATCTCGTTGATCAAGCCGTTGCCACCTGGGGTCTATCCGACAACGTCAGATTCACCGGACAGCTCATCCTCACGGAGCTGACGACCAACGCGGTACGGCTCTATGAGGGCAAGGAGATTCACGTGTGGGTCTCGAACGCAGCCAGCCCGGATCTCCTGGAGTTGGCCGTCTGGAACCCCGACCCCGACAACCTCCCCAGGGTCCTTCCGCCGACCGAGTACGGCGAGTCCGGCCGCGGACTCGCGCTGGCCTACGAGCTGTCCGGCCAGCGGCTCGGCTGGTACCGGTCGACGACGGCCTGCGGAAAGGTGGTCTGGGCGCGAGTCGGACCGTAGACGAGGAGAGGCACGATGACAGATCCGGCACTTCCCGGTTGGACCAGTGCGGGCACGATCGACGGCGTGCCGCTGTGGCGGCGTACGTCAGAGCCGGTCTACGTCGCGGCCACCGACAGAGATCAGCTGGCCTTCCTCGACGTCGCGCTGGAGTGGTTCGACACTGCGGGGCCGCAGGAGTTCGTCACCTTCATCGAACGAAAGGGGATGTCGTGCGTGGTGGCCCCGCCGGATACGGTGCCCGGCGGGCTCGGTCACTGCAGGTGATCCTCGACCTGGCCGACCGGCCGCGCGTGGGCCTGATCGGGATTGCGGCCGAACTCCTGCAGGCCCTGCGCTGCCGTAGCAGGTCCCAGCACTGGTCGAGTTCCTCTTCGAGGTGCCGCGGGCGCTGCCATGAGTCGAATGACCTGCAATCCAGGCGCGGACGGCCGGGGAGGCGGGGGCGGCGCCGATGGCGCGAGGAGGGGATGGTGGCGAGGTGAGGCGCGCGTATGGCCGCGCCCCTGGACCGGGCACGTGCGGTGAGCGGCTAGCGTGGCATGCAGACCGATTCGCTCTCATATCTCGCGTAACGAACGGTTGTCTTCGGGCAAGCTTCTCGATCGGGAAGGTGGTGCGGGCTCGCGCGCCCGTGGGCCCGACGCGTGGATGTCTCCAGCGCTGCTTCCGCGGACCGGCGGGGCACCGGGCCAGTGACCGGCGCCCCCTGGAGCACGGCCCCGTACCCCGTGGTGATGGCCGACGCCGACGGCCGGGTGGTCGAGCTCAACGAGGCCGCCGCCCGGCTGTTCCCGCGAGCGGTGCCGGGCGCGAGCCTCGCCGCGACGACGGCCGGGTGGCTCGCGGAGGCGCACCGTGCCGTACGGGGGTCGGGGACCGGGGGCGAGCCCGTACGGGGCGAGGCCGGCGATCGCGGCCTCGAGGCGCGTGCGACCCTCTCGCCGGACGGCAACGTGATCTGGTGGCTGTACGACGACACCGGCCGGCGGCGGGCCGAGACGGCGCTGGCGGCGGAGCGGAAGCGCACGGCGCTCTTGGTCGAGGCGGCCAACGCCCTGCTGACGACATTGAACTTCGAGCGGTGCACGGAGGTCGCGGTACGGCTGGCGGCCGAGCATCTGGCCGACGCCGCGGTCCTCGTCGCGCCCACCGCCGGGAAACGGCTGCCGGTGGCCTACGCGATCCGCGGGGCCCGGGTGTTCCGTGGTTCGGTGCGGGCCGACCCCGCCGACATGCCCGGTTTGAGCGAGGCGCTGCAATGTTTCCCGCCGATCCCCTCCCGCTGGATCGACCCGCGTGACCTGCCGCCGTGGGCCGTGCCGGAGGGGTTCGGCGGGCCGGTCGGCGCGGTGGCGGTGATGCCGCTGCCCGGGCGCGGCATCCCGGCCGGCGCGCTGATCCTGCTGCGCCGCAGTGACCGACGGGGGTTCGGCGACGAGGAGGCCTTCGCCCGGTTGTTCGCTGCGCGGGCCGGCGCGGCGCTGTCGGCGGCCCGCGTGTACGCCGACCAGGCGGGGATCACCGAGATCCTCATGCGCGACCTGCTGCCGCCGCGACTGCGCCACATTCACGGCGTGGACTACGCCGGCGGGTACCGCGCGTCGGTGCGCAGCGAGCTCATCGGCGGTGACTTCTACGACGTCCACCCCGGCGCCGACGAGGGCGCCGAGTCCCTCGTCGTCCTCGGCGACGTGTGCGGCAAGGGCCTGGAGGCGGCGGTCACCACCGGCAGGATCCGTACGACACTGCAGGCACTGCTGCCCGTGGCCGGTGACCACCTGCGGACGCTGTCCCTGCTCAACGGGGCGCTGCTGAACTCGGGATCGACCCGGTTCGCCACCTTGGTCCTCGCGTCGGCGGTACGCGCCGGAGATCGGGTGCGGCTGCGGCTGACCAGCGCCGGGCACCCGCCACCGCTCATCGTGCGGTCCGGCGGCGTCGTCGAGGAGGCCGCCACGGGCGGCTGCCTGATCGGGGCTCTCCCCGACATCCACGCGACCACCGCCCGGGTCGAACTGGGGCCGGGCGAGACGTGCGTGCTGTACACCGACGGCATCACCGAGGCCCGCGGCGGCCCGCTCGGCGACACCATGTTCGGCGACGAGCGGTTGAAGGACGCCCTGTCCGAATGCGGGGGAATGCCCGCCGAAGCCGTCGTGGAGCGTGTGCAGATGCTCGCGGCGCAGTGGGCCGGGACCCGCGACCAGGACGACATGGCCGTCGTGGCGATCACAGCGCCGCAGGCCGGGCTCCCGGAGGCGGCTGAGCCACAGCCACGAGACGAGGAGACCCGGCGATGACGGCTCCGGCCCCGGACCGTACGGACACCGAGGCCCTGTCCGCCCGGCTGTGGGACGCCGTGCGCGACGGCGACGAGTACGCCGCCGCCGAGGTCGTGCTGTCGGCGGCGGACGCCGGCCTGGACCCCGAGTCCGCCCTGCTCGACGTGATCGCGCCCGTGCAGGCGAAGGTCGGCGCCGAATGGGCCGCCAACTGGATCAGCGTCGCTCAGGAGCACACCGCGACGGCCATCAACGACCGCGTCATCGCCGCCCTGGCCCACCATGCGTCCGTGCCTCGGCGGCCATACCGGGGGCGGGTCACGGTGGCGTGCGTCGACGGGGAGTGGCACGCCCTGCCCGCCCGCCTGCTGGCGGAGACCCTGCGGCTGCGGGGCTGGCGGGTCGACTTCCTCGGCGCGCAGGTACCCGTCCCCCACCTGATCGACCACCTGCACCGCACGGGACCCGACGCGCTGGCCCTGTCCTCCTCCATCCCCACCCGCCTGCCCACCGCGCACGCCACGATCACCGCGTGCCAGGCCGCCGGTGTCCCGGTCATCGCCGGCGGCGCGGCCTTCGGCCCCGACGGCCAATACGCCGACCGGCTCCGCGCCGACGCCTGGGCGCCCGACGCCCGTACGGCGGCCGACCGCCTCGACGAACTCCTCGCCCGGCCGTACGTCCCGCCGGCCGCCCATGAGCCGGTGGACGACCTGCCGCACCTGGCCGACCAGGAGTACGCACTCGTCACCCGCAGCGCCCACCGGCTCGTCGCGGCGGTCCTCGCCGCGCTGCCGGAACGCTTCCCGGCCATGGCCGACTACAGCGACCGGCAGCGCCGGCACACGGCCGAGGACATCGCCTACATCATCGAGTTCCTCGGCACCGCCCTCTACCTCGACGACTCCGGCCTGTTCACCCGCTTCATCGCCTGGACCTGCGACATCCTCACCGCGCGCGGCGTCCCCGCGCACTCGGTGGCCCTGGCCCTGGACCTACTGGCCGAACAACTCAAGGACCTCCCCCGCGCCATCGCCCTCCTCCGCGACGGCCGCGCCGCCGTCCCGCCTGCCCGCTGACGCCGACCGGCAGTGTCGCGGGCGACCTCCCGATGTCCGGAGCCGTCTAGAGCGCTAGCGGTATGGGGCCGCAGTGCCCGTCTGGGCGAGTTTCCGGGAATCGGCTGCGCTAAGTGTTCGATCGATCTACTCTCCGTGAATAGTCACTCACGCTCGATACCAGGGGAGAGTCAATGCCGGTCGTCCGAGCTCCGCTCAACCCGAGGACCTCTCTCTGGCACATGCTGGCCTACCTGCTCAGGTGGGAGCGCGAGAAGAACGGCCTCTCGCTGACACAGTGGGGCAAGATCGCCAGCGCCGCGCCATCGACGGTCTCCAATGTCGAAGCAGGCCGGAGAAAGATCGACGAGAGGCAGGCAAAGATCATCGACGGCCACTTCCGCACCGGCGGCCTCTTCGAGCTGCTGCTCTGGTATGCCCAAAACGGCCACAACCCCGACTGGGCTCAGTCGGTCACCGGGTACGAGGCGATCGCCCGAATGATCAGGATCTATCAGGGGCAGTACATCCCACCTCCGTTCCAGACCGAGGACTACGCACGAGCCCTGCTGCTGGCCAGAAGCAACGTCAAGGACCTCGAAGGGACGCTCAAGGCCAGGATGGAGCGGCAAGCTGCGATCCTGGATAGGCCGGATCCGCCGTACGTCTGGGCGCTGCTTGATGAGGATGTCCTGGACGATTGCATCGGCGGCGTCGAGGTCATGCAGGCGCAGCTCCGGCACCTGCTCGAACTGATGCAGCGCCCGCACATCTCCATCCGCATCATCCCGCGCTCGGCAGGTGCCCATACCGGGAAGGACGGTCCGTTCCGCATCATCAGTGTCGATTCCCGCGATATTGCCTACGCTGGAGCAGCGAGAGGCGGTCGGCTGATCGAGATGTGCGGCGAGGTCGAAGAGTTCCGGCTGGACTTCGACCTGATCGGGCAGAAGGCGGCGTCCGACGACGCCTTGCGCGTCCTGATCGAGCAGCGATTGGAGGCCAACGAGTGTCGATGCTGTGGCGCAAGAGCTCTCGCAGCGGAGGTGTCAACGACGAGGCGTGCGTCGAGGTCACGCCAGTTACCAGGCAGGAGGTCGTCGGCTTGACAGCGCAACCCACGGCTGACGACACCGGCCGCTGACCAACACGGCGCGGTTCGTTCGATCAGCGCTCACAGCGTCCGACTGCACGGACCGCGCCTCTCATAGCACTCTGAACAGGCCCAGGGAACTGCCGGCTGGAGCTACTGGGAGACGACGATGGGCGGACAACCAGCGGGCAGCTGACCAGTTACCACGCGATCTCCCACGTCAAACGGTCCTGCAGCCCACACCGTCCCAGCATCGAGAATGCAGCCAGCCCTGGGTACTGGGCTAGACCCTCGACTCAGCGAAGGCCGAACTCCACCACTAGGTGCGGTCGCTGCGCGAGCAACAGCTCTAGTGTCGTGTGGCTGAAATCTATTTACGTTGAAACAACAAGCCGGTTGGGTCGCTGCAAGTTCGCCTTCACCGTCACGAAGATCAAGAAGGGCGTACGGCGCGTCGGCGACCAGTACGTCGGCCGCACCGCACAGGGCCAGTTCATCCTCGTCTACGTGACCGCCGTCAACATCGGGGATGAGGCCCGGACCTTCGACAGCGGCTCGCAGAAGCTCACCGACGCGGGCGGCCGGCAATTCGACGCCGACACCCAGGCGATCATCGCCTTGGGCGACGAGAGCAAGGCGTTCCTGGAGGACATCAACCCCGGCAACGGCGTGCACGGGATTCTGGTCTTCGACGTGCCGGCCGGAGTCAGCCTCAAGTCGCTCGAACTCCACGACTCGCCCTTCTCCGGTGGCGTGACGGTTCCGCTACGCGCGTGAAGCCTCTCCTCGCTCAGCGGCGGCGGCACATCGCTCGCCGGGATCCCCGGGGTGACCTGACCCTGCTGCGGGCGGCCGGCCTGCTGGGATTTCGTCTCGCTGCTGGTGCTGCCGGCCAATCTCGCCACCGTCGTCGCGCGCGCCCGCGGCTCGGACAGCTCTCCGATGGTTGCTGCCCTGGTCGGTGAGGGCGGCTGGCCGGACCGGCGGCTGCTGATCACCACGGTGGCCGCTGGAGGCGGACAGTGGTCTATGTAAAGCACACATATCGGACATAGGCTGGTAGATGTCGCTCGGCCTGCCGTCCGGGCCGTACAGGGCCGCGGGCGGCCGGCGCCGGGGGACACCGGCGGCACACCGACCGGCGCACCTTCGGTGCCGTATCCGCGGGCCGGGCCCGAGCGGAGGAGGTGCCGCATGTCCGTCACAACACCGCCGTCGCTGCCCACACGCCGCGAACGCCCGTTCGACCCGCCCGATGAGTACCGCCTGCTGCGAGAGGAGGACCCGGTCAGCAGGCTCGCGTTCCCGGACGGAAAGGTCGGCTGGCTGCTCACCCGGCACGAGGACGTCCGGGCGCTGCTCTGCGACCAGCGGTTCAGCTCCGACCGGCTGCGAACCTCCTCGCCGGTCCGGGCGTTCCCCGTCCGCCCCGGCGAACCCGTCTTCCGCGCCGGGTCCTTCATCAGCATGGACGCCCCCGAGCACACCCGCTACCGCCGGATCCTCACCCGCTGGTTCACGACACGACGGATGCGCGAGCTGACCCCGCGGATCGAGCGGATCGTCGCCGAGCACCTCGACGCGATGCAGCGCACCGGGCCGCCGGCCGACCTGGTCCCGGCCTTCGCACTGCCGATCCCCTCCCTGGTGATCTGCGAACTGCTCGGCGTCTCGTACGAGGATCGGGCGGCCTTCCAGGGCTGGACCGGAATGCTGCTCAGGATCGGTGCGGAGGAGAAGTCGACCTTCGCGGCCCGCGACGCGCTCTGGAACTACATCCGCGACCTCGTCG
>JBJMIW010000152.1:0-17776 GCA_045806665.1 Actinoallomurus sp. | reverse complement strand
TCGCCGACCTCGCCCGGCCGGACGAGCCCGAGCAGGTCGTACGGCGCGCGTGGGAGTCCGTCGGCCCCCTCGACGCGCTGGTCAACGCCGCCGGCATCTACCCGGCCCGCCCCTTCGTCGAACTCGACGCGCGGCTGTGGGACCAGGTCCAGGCGGTCAACGTGCGGGCGCCGATGCTGACCACCCGTACCTTCGCCGAGCTGGCCATCGCGGCCGGCCGGCCCGGGAGCGTCGTCAACATCACCTCCGGCTCGGCACTCCGCGCCCGGCCCGGCGCCGCCCACTACAGCACGTCCAAGGCGGCGCTGGAGATGCTGACGAGGGCCGCCGCGCTGGCACTCGGCGGCGCCGGCATCCGGGTGAACGCGGTGAGCCCGGGGTTCGTCACGGTCAACAGCGCGGCCAACCCGGTCACCGAGGAGTACGCCGCCGCCGTCTCGGTCAACCCGCTGGGCCGGCGCGGCCGACCGGGCGACATCGCCGAGGCGGTCCGCTGGCTGATCTCCCCGGCCGCGGAATGGGTCACCGGCTCGATCCTGCGGGTCGACGGCGGAGCATCCGCGGGGACCACCGCACTGCCCGAGCACTGGCCCGGACTGACCGACGTCCAGACCCCGTCGGCGGACATCGATGCTCAAGGAGCAGCACTGTGAGCTCGGCCTCTCGTCAGTACACCGTCGTGGGCGCGGGCGCGATCGGCGGGACCCTCGCCTGGCACCTGGCCAAGGCGGGCCACCCGGTGACCGTCGTGGACGCCGACCCGGCCCATCTGGCGGCGATCGCCCGCGACGGTATCGTCCTGGAGCGCGGCGGCGTACGGCAGGCGCAGACGGTCACGGCGGCGTACACGCCCGAGCAGGTGAGCGCACCGCTCGGCCGGGTGCTGCTCGCCGTCAAGGCGCAGGCCACCGAGACCGCCATCGGCTGGATCGCCCAGCACCTCGCCGGGGACGGATATGTCGTCAGCCTGCAGAACGGCCTGAACGAGGAGCTCATAGCCGCGCACGTCGGCGCGGAGCGCACGGTCGGCGCGTTCGTCGACCTGTTCGCCGACGTGATCGCCCCCGGTGTGATCAACGACGGCGGCGCCGGCGCCATGGCGATCGGGGAGATGGACGGCACCGTCTCCGAGCGGGTACGCGACCTGGTCGCCGACCTGAGCATGTGGGGACCCGTCGTCGCCACCGGGAACGTCCCCGGATACCTGTGGTCCAAGCTGGGCTTCGGGGCCATGCTGATCGCGACCGCGCTCGTCGACGACGCCATGGGCGATCTGCTGGACCGGCACCGGCCGGCCGGGCACGCGCTCGTTCGTGAGGTGTTCCAGGTCGCGGCCGCGGAAGGGATCGCCCTGGAGCCGTTCGACGCGTTCGAGCCCTCCGCCTACCGGGACGGCGCCGAGCCCGGAGAGTCCGACGCCGCCACCGATCGGCTGGTGGCCTGGCTGCGTACCCAGACCAAGACCCGGAGCGGCGTCTGGCGCGACATCGCGGTGCGCCACCGCCCGACCGAGGTGCCGACGCAGTACGACCCCGTCGTCGCCACCGCCGACCGGCACGGTATCGCCGTCCCCGTCCTGCGCGCGCTGCTGTCCCAGATCGCGGAGGTCGAGGCCGACCCCGCCTCCATGAGCGAGTCCCGCCTCGACCTGCTCGACGCCGCCGCGAAAGGAGCACGCGTGATGAGCGACCCGGCGATCTCCACGGCCGACGCCACCGCCCTCCTGGAACATGTCCGTGCCGGCATCCCGGACATGCTGGACGATCTGGGGGAGTACGTCCGGCTGGAGACCCCGAGCGACGACCCGGCCGCGCTGGTGGCCGGCCGGGACTGGGTCGTCTCCTGGATCGAGCGCCGTCTCGGCGCGCCCGCGACCGCGCGCATCGAGCCCGGCGCGCCCCACGGCGACACCGTCGTGCTGGACTATCCGGGGACCGGCGCCGGCGAGCAGGCCGGCACGGTGGTGTTGCTCGCGCACTACGACACGGTGTGGCCGATCGGCACGCTCGCCGAGCTGCCGTTCACCGTCGACGGCGACGTGATCCGCGGGCCGGGCGTGTTCGACATGAAGGCCGGCCTCGTCCAGGCGATCTGGGCCCTCCGCGCCCTCCGCGCGACCGGACGGGCCTGTCCTCCCGTACGGCTGGTGCTCAACGGCGACGAGGAGATCGGCAGTCCGGCCTCTCGCCCCGTGATCGAGAAGGCCTGCCGCGGCGCCGCCGCCGTCCTGGTGTTCGAGGCGAGCGCCGACGGCGCGGTCAAGACCGCCCGCAAGGGCGTCGGCCTGTTCGACGTGACACTGACCGGGATCGAGGCCCACGCGGGACTCGACCCGACGGCCGGGGCCAGCGCGATCATCGCGCTCGCCGAATTCATCACCGCGGCGACCGCGCTCACGGACCTCGCGGCGGGCACGACGGTCAACGTCGGCGTGGTCGGCGGGGGCACCCGCCGGAACGTCACGGCCGGCTCGGCCCACGCCGGGATCGACGTGCGCGTCGCCGACCAGGCCGAGGCCGACCGGGTGGAAAGCGCCCTGACCACCTGGCGCCCGGCCGATCCGCGGGTGACGGTGCGGCTCGACGGCGGCTGGAACCGTCCGGTGATGGCCCGCACGCCGGCCGTCGCCGGCCTGTACGAGCAGGCACGGTCGGTGGCCGCGCTGCTCGGGGTCGAACTGCGGGAGACGGCGGTCGGCGGTGCCAGTGACGGCAACTTCGCCGCCGCCCTCGGCGTGCCGGTGCTCGACGGCTTCGGAGCGGTCGGCGCGGGCGCCCATGCCCGCAATGAGCACGCCACGGTGACCGGCATGATCGAGCGCACGGCCCTGGCCGCGGCCCTGCTCGCCTCATTCGAGACGAGCTGACCGCACGCACCGTCCGGCCGGGCGGCCGCGCCACCCGCGTGCCCGCCCGGCCGTGGCCGCTCTCCGCCGGGTCCCGCGCACGGCCGGGGCCAACGGGTCGTCGACGTGCCGACCGCCCATATCCTGAGAGGTCGGACCGGCGAGGATCCGTCGACCCGCGCCGGCAGTCGCCCCCAGCCGAATGAAGAGATCATGAGCGCCACCCGTACGGACAGATCGCTTACGCCGGACGCCGCCGTCCTGGCGGCGGTGGAGGCCGCCGTCCCGGGGATCACCCGGTCGCGCGCGAGCGACCGGCTCGGCATGGCGCACGACGCATCGCACTACCTGCTGACCCCGGAGGCGATCGTCGTGCCCCGGAGCGCCGAGCAGGTCGCGGCGCTGATGCGCGCCGGGCTGCCGCTGACCTTCCGGTCCGGCGGCACGAGCCTGAGCGGGCAGGCGGTCAGCGAGCACCTGCTGGTGGACACCCGGCGGCACTTCCGTGACATCGAGGTCCTGGACGGCGGCGCGCGGGTCCGGGTGCAGCCGGGCGCCGTGCTGCGCCAGGTCAACGCCCGGCTCGCCGCGTACGGCCGCAAGCTGGGGCCCGACCCGGCCAGCGAGGGGGCCTGCACGATCGGCGGGGTCGTCGCCAACAACTCCAGCGGCATGACGTGCGGTACGCACGCCAACACCTACGAGACGCTCGAGTCGATGGTCCTCGTGCTGGCCGGCGGAACCGTCCTCGACACCGGCGCTCCCGACGCCGACGACCGCCTGCGGGCCCTCGACCCCGAGCTGGCGGCGGGCCTGGAACGGCTGCGCGACCGCATCCGGGGCAACGCCGAGTCGGTGCGCCGGATCAGGGCCCAGTTCTCGCTCAAGAACACGATGGGCTACGGGCTGAACAGCTTCCTGGATCACAGTTCGCCCGCGCAGATCCTCGCCCACCTCGTCGTCGGCAGCGAGGGCACGCTCGGTTTCGTCGCCGAGGCGGTCCTGCGCACGGTGCCGGCGCACCGCCTGGCCGCGACCGGCCTGCTCGTCTTCCCCACGCTCCGGACGGCGATGTCCGCGGTGCCCGGACTCGTCGAGGCGCACCCGGCGACCGTCGAACTGCTCGACGCCGAGTCCCTTCTCGTGGCCCAGGAGGACCCGAAGGCCGACGAGGTCCTGCGCACGCTGACCGTGGAGGACCACGCCGCACTGCTGGTGGAGTGGCAGGAGCCGGAGCCCGACCTGCTCACCGAACGCGAGCACGCGGCCGAGCAGCTGTTCGCCGAGCTCGCGACGGCCGCCCCGGCCCGGCTGAGCCGGGACGCCCGTGGCCGGGCGGCGCTGTGGCACATCCGCAAAGGCCTGTACGCCGCCGTCGCCGGAGCCCGCCCCAGCGGTACGACCGCGCTGCTCGAGGACGTCGCCGTCCCCGTGCCCGCGCTGGCGGACCTCTGCGACGACCTGGCGGAGCTGTTCGCCAAGTACCGCTATGAGCGCAGCGTCATCTTCGGCCACGCCAAAGACGGCAACCTGCACTTCATGCTCAACGAGCACTTCGGCACGGACCTGCGGCGGTACGCCGACTTCACCGAGGACATGGTCGACGCCGTCCTCGGCCGCGACGGCACGCTCAAGGCCGAGCACGGCACCGGCCGCGTCATGGCCCCGTTCGTCCGGCGCCAGTACGGCGACGAGCTGTACGCAGTGATGGAGGAGGTCAAGCGGCTGTGCGACCCCGGCGACACGCTTAACCCCGGCGTCCTTCTCACCGAGGATCCGCAGGCGCACCTGCGCGACCTGAAGTCAGCCGTGACCGTCGAACCCGAGGTCGACCGGTGCGTCGAGTGCGGCTACTGCGAGCCGGTCTGCCCCAGCCGCGACCTGACCACCACGCCGCGCCAGCGCATCGTCCTGCGCCGCGAACTGGCCGCCGCCCGCGCCGCGGGCGACGATGACCTGGTTCGGCGGCTGGAGGAGGAGTACAAGTACGACGCCGTCGACACCTGTGCCGTGGACGGCATGTGCGCCACCGCCTGCCCGGTACTGATCAACACCGGCGACCTCACCAAACGCCTCCGCGCCGAAGGCCACGGACGCGTGGCGCAGGCCGGCTGGAAGGCCGCCGCCGATCATTGGAGCACGGTGACGCGGGCGATGAGGACGGCGCTCGACGCCGCCGCAGCGGCCCCGCCCGGGCTGGTCGAAGGAGCCGCCCGGGCCGTTCGCACCATCGGCGACCCGGACACCATGCCGCAGTGGACTCGCGACCTGCCCCGCGGCGGCGTACCCCGTCGGCCCGCGCCCACCCCGGACGCTGACGCGGTCTACGTCCCGTCCTGCCTCAACACCCTGTTCGCCCCGGCCGAGGGCGGCCCGGGCGTCATGGCCGCGCTGCGGCGCCTCACCGAACGGGCGGGCCTCCGGCTACACGTACCCGAGGACATCGCGAACCTCTGCTGCGGCACTCCGTGGTCGTCCAAGGGGTTCACCGGCGGATACGAGGTCATGCGCCGCCGGGTGCGGGACTCCCTGATCACCGCCACCGGCGGCGGCCGCATCCCGGTGATCAGCGACGCCGCCTCGTGCACGGAGGGATTCCACCGGCTCGCCACGACGGCCGGGCCGGCCATCGAGGTGCTGGACGCGGTCAGCTGGGTGGCCGAGCAGGTCCTGCCGCGACTGCCCGCCGCCCACCGCGTTCCCTCGCTCGCCCTGCATCCGACGTGCTCGTCGACCCGGCTCGGCCTCGACCCGGCGATCACCCGAATCGCCGAGGCGATCGCCGAAAAGGTCGTCGTCCCCGAGGGCTGGCAGTGCTGCGCCTTCGCCGGCGACCGCGGCATGCTGCACCCGGAGCTGACCGCCTCGGCGACCCGCGCGGAGGCGGAGACGGTCACCCGCGGCGACTTCGACGCTCACGCCTCGGTCAACCGGACCTGCGAGATCGGCCTGACCCGCGCGACCGGAGAGACCTACCACCACCTGCTCGAACTGCTGGACCAGGTCACCGCCTGACGGGGACGCCCCGTCACACGTCGTCGGCCAGCATCCAGGACACCGCCCGGCCGACGACCGGCCAGGGGATCTCGTGAGCGCCGTCGAACTCCTCGTACGTGACCTGGTATCCCAGGGCCTGGAGCCGCGGGACCAGCCGCCGGCTGCAGGAGTCGACCGGCAGGACCCGATCGCGGCTGCCGTGCGAGACGAACACACGCGGAGCTCCGTGCACGACCAGCGGCGCGGCGAACCCGGGGGAGAACGCGACGACGGCGTCGAACAGGTCGCCGTTGGTCAGTCCGATCGACAGGGCGTACGAGGCCCCGTCGGAGAAACCGCCCACGATCGCGCGTTCGACCGGGTAGGCGTCGACGATCTCCTCCAGCACCCGGTCCAGCCGGAGCACGTCCGTGCCGAAGCCGTCGACGACCACGTCCCAGGTGCTCGAGGCCGACTTGGGCGCCAGGAGGAGGAGCCGGTGCTCGTCCGCCGCCGACAGCAGCAGGTCCAGGCCCTGGCGCGGCGAGCCTCCGGCACCGTGCAGGAGCAGCACGAGGCGGTACGACCGCCCGTCCACGAGCGGGGGCACGTACGCCATGGCCACGAGTTCCGCCGCCGGGCCCTCGAACCGGAGTACACCCGTACGGTCGGACACCGCCACGGGATCGCAGAGACGAACCGTCAGGCGTCCGTGATGAGAGTTCTCGACCGGCTGCTCATGCGGCGGGGCGGGTTCGGTGGTGAAGGACATGGCTGAGGCGCTCCCCCCGGCTCCGATCCCGAGCCATACGCGGGGGGCTACCCCGGTACGGGCCCGCTAAGCCGCCCTTTTCTCCGCCGTATCGATCACCTCAGGGTGTCATCGGTCAACCCACGGTGACCACCGGGGGAATACCAAGGGTGACTCCGAACGTTCTAAACGTCATCTTGGGATGACAATCCCCCGCCCCGCACGCCGGACGTTCCCCCCGTCCGGCGTCGCCGATCAGACGGGCGGCCATTCATAGGAGTTTTTTCTTTCATGGAGATTCACACCGATGCCCTTGTCGTGGGCGGAGGTCTGGGCGGCGTCGCCGCCGCGCTGTCGTTGCTCAAGGCCGGCACCTCGGTCGTTCTGACGGAGGAGTACGACTGGCTGGGCGGCCAGCTCACCAGCCAGGCCGTCCCGCCGGACGAGCACAGCTGGGTCGAGCGCTTCGGCGTCACGGCCGGCTATCGGGCGTTGCGCGACGGGATCCGCGACTACTACCGCGACCATTACCCGCTGACCGAGCGGTCCCGCGCGTGGGGCGAGCTGAACCCCGGCGCCGGCTGGGTGAGCCGTCTGTGCCACGAGCCCCGCGTCGCCGTGGCGGTCATCGAGGCCATGCTCGCCCCCTACCGCGGTTCGGGCCGGCTGCGCGTGCTGCAGCCGTACCGGCCGATCAAGGCGGACACCGAGGGCGACCTCGTCACCGCCGTGACCTTGGCGCACCGCGACACCGGCGCACGGACGACCGTGTCCGCCCGGTACGTCATGGACGCGACCGAGACCGGCGAACTGCTGCCGCTGACCGGCACCGAGTACGTCACGGGTTTTGAGTCGCAGGCGGACACCGGCGAGCCGAGCGCACCGGAGGAGGCCCAGCCGCAGAACATGCAGGCCATCTCGGTCTGCTTCGCCATGGATCACGTGGACGGCGACCACACGATCGAGCGGCCCAAGACCTATGACTACTGGCGGGCGTACCAGCCGGACTTCTGGGGCGACCGCCTGCTGTCGTGGCGCGCTCCGATCCCGCGCACGCTGGAGCCGGTCGAGCGGACGTTCACCCCGAATCCCGAGCACGACCCGATGGACGTGGTGGGCGACCAGCAGCGCTTCGGCGGCGACCTGGACCTGTGGACGTTCCGGCGGATCGCCGCGCGGGGCCTTTTCCAGGACGGCGCGTACGCGAGCGACATCACGCTCGTCAACTGGCCGATGATCGACTACTTCGACGGTTCCATCATCGACGTCCCGGACGCCGACCGGCACGTGAAGGCCGCACGCGAACTGTCGCGGTCGGCGCTGTACTGGATGCAGACCGAGGCGCCCCGGCCCGACGGCGGCACCGGCTACCCGGGGCTGCGGCTGCGCGGCGACGTCACCGGCGGCGCCGACGGCCTCGCCCAGGCGCCCTACATCCGCGAATCGCGGCGCATCCGCGCGCTGTACACGGTGCCCGAGCAGGACCTGTCCCTCGCCGTACGCGGCGACAAAGGCGCGGTCCGCTACGGGGACTCGGTGGGCGTCGGGATGTACCGGATCGACCTGCACCCCTCCACAGGCGGCGACAACTACATCGACGTGGGCTGCTCGCCGTTCGAGATCCCGCTCGGCGCCCTCATCCCCCGGCGCATGCGCAACCTGGTGGCGGCGAACAAGAACATCGGCACCACCCACATCAGCAACGGCGCGTACCGCCTGCACCCCGTCGAGTGGAACATCGGCGAGGCGGCGGGCACCCTCGCCGCGTTCTGCATGGACCGGCTGGCCTCCCCGCACGCGGTCCGCGAGAAGGAGGACCTGCTCGCCGACTACCAGGCACGGCTCGAGCAGTCCGGTGTGGAACTGCACTGGCCCGAGGGTGTCCGCGGCTACTGAGCCGTCGGCCGGGCGACCGCCCTGTGGTCAGCCCGACCCGGTCGTCGTCAGGCGGACGCGGTCCCAGGAGTTGTTCGCGTACCCCTTCGGATTCCACAACGCGGCGGGGGACTCCGGTTGGGTCGCGCCGGTGGAGTCCCAGGCCCGTACGGTCACGACCGTCTCGCCGGGCGGAAGGTCGACGGTGACCCGCCACTCCTGCCACGTCCAGGGGCTCTGCGGAGCGTCCAGCTCGGCCTGGGCCCAGGTGCGGCCGTCGTCCAGCGAGACGTCGAGCCGGGCCACCGTCCGATCGTCGCCGACGTACGCGTACCCGGTGACCTCCGTCGGTCCCGGCGGGAGCGGTCTGCCGCCGTCGGGCCGCAGAATCGCGCAGTTGACGGCCACCGGGCCGAGTGAGATGCCCTGTCCGGGCCGGGAGGGATCCGCGTCCGGCGGCAGGATCCGGTAGGCGACCTCCTGGAAGTAGTTGCGCGACGGCTCGGCCTGCGCGGTCACGCGCTCCAGCCACTTGACGCTGCGCGCACCGATCCAGCCGGGGACGATCACCCGCAGGGGGGCTCCGTGCACCTGGGGCAGGAGCCGGCCGTTCATCGCCCAGGCCAGGAGCACCTCGCCGGAGACCGCCTTCGCCCGGGGGATCGAGCCACCGTACGGCTGTGGCGGGTCGGCCAGACCGGAGACGTCGGGGGCGGCGAACGCGACATGCCGGGCGTCGGATCTCATCCCCGCCGCGGCGAGCACGTCCGCCAGGCGTACGCCGGCCCACCGGGCGGTCGACGTGGCGCCAGGCCCCCACGGATCCTCGCCGGGGATGTCCCGGACCTCGATCAGGCCCGCCCGGCGGTTGCCTGCGCACTGCAGCGTGGCGACGATCTCGTGTTCCTCGAACCGCTGACGTAGCTCACGCAGCGAGAGCGTGAGGGCGCGGTCCACCAGGCCGTCCACGTGCAGCCGCCAGGCGTCGGCGTCGATCCGGGGGACCGGGCCGTGGTTCCGGCTGTAGAAGCTCTCCGCATCGGTGATCAGACGACCGGCGAGCGCCTGGCGCGGGGGCTCGGCGTTGAACGGCTCCCGTCCGTGCACCACCATGTCGTCCCTCTTGCCCCAGGGCCCCATGTCCGACCGCTACCCGTGGAGGCGGCTTCGATCGCCCGACCTCCCTCAGGCGGCACAAAGTTGCCGCCGAGAGTTCTTTGCCGAGACGGGACCCGCCCTGACCGGCCAGGACGGGGTAGGCCTGAGGACGAGAGCATGGATCACCCGGAGTCGATGGGGGAGCTGGAGCGGCAGATGGCCGAGCGCACACCGTCACCGCCGGCGGACCTTTCCGCCGTGAAGGAACGTCTCGGCCGGGTCGGCGTCTGGCTCATGACGGCCATCTCCGAGGTCCGCGCGGAGGAGGAACTGCGCGGGGCGGCGGTGATCGAAGAGCTCGGATACTCCACGTACTGGTTCGGTGAGGGGCCGAACACGCGAGAGGCCTTCACGCACGCGGCGGTCCTGCTCTGCGGTACCAAGCGGTTGCACGTCGCCACCGGCATCGCCAACATCTTCGGCAGGGACGCCGTCGCGGCCGCCAACGGCGCCAACACTCTGGCCGACGCGTGGCCGGGACGGTTCATGATGGGCCTCGGCGTGAGTCACGCGCCGCTGGTCAAGCCGCGGGGCCATGAGTACAGCAAGCCGGTGGCGACCATGCGGACCTACCTCGAGGCCCTGGACGTCACCGAGTTCGGCCCGCCCCTGCCCGAGCGGCCGCCGCGCCTGCTGGCGGCACTCCGTGGCGCCATGCTGCGACTCGCCGCCACACGCGCCCAGGGCGCGCACACCTACTTCGTGCCGCCCGAGCACACCGCTCGGGCCCGAGAGGTCCTCGGCCCCGAGCCGATCCTCGCGCCGGAGCAGGCCGTGGTGCTCGAGACCGATCCCGATCGGGCACGGGCCGCCGCGCGCGAGTACGCCCGCTTCTACCTGGCGCTGCCCAACTACCTCAACAACCTGCGCGAGCTCGGCTTCTCCGACTCCGACTTCGAGAACGGCGGCAGCGACGCGCTCATCGACGCCGTCGTGTGCTGGGGGGATGCGGACGCCATCGCCGAACGCGTCCGCGCCCACCACGAGGCCGGCGCCGACCACGTCTGCATCCAGCCGATCGCCGACACCTTCGCGCAGCAGGTCGACCACCTGCGCTCGCTCGCGCCCGCACTGACCGCCTGACCGCTGGGGCCGGCTGACCTACCTGTCGGACGTGCTGTCGGTCGGCCTCGCCGATCCGTTCCATACCTGGTAGCGGCGGCCTGGATGGTCAGCGACTGGACATGGCCGGATCTGGGGGGTCGGCGAGGTCGCACTCCGGGTGTGCGTCATGGTCGACGATGTTTCCGACGGTCGCGTGGACGCGTACCGCCCCGGCGCGCAGCGCGGTCACTTGGAACCAGCCGTCGGGCGTGGTGGTGAGACAGGCAGGGGCATGGTCGGCGATGCCCCACATGCTGTTGGCATGAATGTGGACGGTCTCCGTGCCGGGCGCCGGGAAGTCCAGGATGAAAGACGAGACCGCCAGTGTGCGCACCGTGGCGGGCCCCGAGGCGAGCGGGACGGCGTCGGCCACCTCCCACACCTTCCAGTGCGCGTCGTGCCACACCTCATGCAGGTACGACGGCGGGTGGGCCAACAGCGCGGCCTCGGGGACGCCGCCCCGGTCAAGGGGGACGTCGGGCAGTGCGACCAGGCGGACGGCGTTGGCGTTCAACCACGCGCGATAACCGTCCGCGGTGAGCGGTCTGTACAGCGCGGCGGAGTAGTGAAGGTCGAGCTGGCGTTCCCAGCCGCGCGCGAGGGGGAAACGTCGCGCGAGGAACACCGTCTCCCAGTGCTCCCGGGTGAACGGGACCTCCAGCCGGCCCGCCGCCGGGTTGCGCGTGGCCAGGAACGACTGCAGACCGGTGTAGTACGCCGCGCTGGACGAGGGGTCCCCGGCCGAGTTGGCCAGGGCGGTGGCCACGGGCACCAACTGCCAGCTGACCAACGGCACGATCAGCAGCGCGAGCACCAGACGCCGCCCGTACCGGAGCAGCAGGTAGCCGGCCGCCGGCAGCGCGAGTGTGCTGCCCAAGCGGCCGATGTTCGCGCCGACCGGGTTGGGCACCAGGAAGAGCGCGGTGCTCAGGAGACCATAGATCACCGCGAAGCGGCGGATCAGGGTGCTGCTCCGGGGGGCGAAGGCCAGGGTCAGGACGCTGAACAGCAGAACGGCGAGGAGATTGACCAGGGGAAAGGGGAATCGGCCGCTGCCGCCGCCAGTGACGAAGGAGACGAGCATGCCCAGCGCGGCCGAGCCGAGCGGAGCGAGTCTTCTCCAACCGGCCTGGGGCGCCCAGCTCAGGCCGGCGAGCAACAGGAACAACCCTGCCAGCGGACTGGCCAGGGAACAGCAGGCGGCCATCAGCAGGACGAGCCAGGAGCGACCTTTCATCACGGCGAGCAGTGCGGCGAGTCCGAAGGCCAGCCCCAGGGCGAAGGGCAGCTGGCCGATGACCAGTTCGCCGACGATGCCGATGGCGAGCGCCAGGCGGAAGAAGACCTGCGCGCTGTCGCGTGGTCCGGGGAGGAGCCTGCACGCCGCCCAGGTCGTGACGGTGCAGGCGAGCAGCCCGGTGATCCGTGCGCCCAGGACCGCGGCGATCGGCGGGAACAGGACGCTGTAGCCCGGCAGGCTGTGGCCGTCGTACCACTGGTTGTTGAAGGCCACCGGGCCCGCGGTGCGCGCGACCCAGGTCCGGAAGTACTGCGCCGGCAGATCAGGCCCCCGAAGGTCCAGGGCGATGACCAGGAACCCCAGGAACAGGGTGAGCAGCCAGGGGTGGCGCACCAGCGCGACGAGGCCTCGGCGCACCCACGAGGGAGTACGACGACGGTCGCAGCCGGTCACGCTCTGTTCGGCGCTCGGACGCGACCGCACGGGTATCCTCACTGCTCCTCTTCCTCGCCGGCGCAGACACGCCTGCCTCAAACCTGTCGAAGGGGTGAGACTTTCTCTCATTTCTACTGCGTGTGCGGCGGCCCCTGATGGTCGGTCCTCCTTTGAAGAGGCGGACACCGCCGTGCCTCAGCGCGGTTCCGTGCGTTTCGCCGCTCCTAGCCGGGGGACTGCGCAGGTGAGCGGTCGCCCGCGCGGCTGCTCAGGGGGCCGAGATGAACCGGTCCTGCGATCTCATCAGCATCCTGACGGAGGACCACCGTGAGCTGCGGCAGCTCCTGACCGAGCTGGAGCACCTGACCGGCGGCGAACCGCTGTGGCGGTCCCTTGCCGATCTTACGATCACCGAGATGGTCCGGCACTCGGTTGCCGAAGAGGCGTTCCTCTATCCGGTGGCCCGTCAGCGCCTGCCGGAAGGGCAACGGATCGTCGACCAGGAGGTCGCCGACCACGGCCGGATCGAGCAGATGGTGGCCAGACTGGAGAGCCCCGACCTCCCGACCGCCCAGTTCTCCGTGTTGATGTCGCAGCTGGCCGCCGCCTTGGGCGCTCACATGCAGGCCGAAGAAGACGAGCTGTTCGTGCTGATGGCCAAGCATCTGGGCAAGGAGGAGCTCGCCGTTCTCGGGCGGAAGGCGGCGGAGGCGAAGGAGAAGGCGCCGACCCGCCACCACGTCTCGGCGCCGGACCACCCACTGCTGAACACGATCATCGCCTCGGGAACGGGTCTGGTCGAACGGCTCCGTGAGCACCTGCGCGGCCTCTATCCCCTCTGACCGGCGATGATCGCCGACTTTCCCCGGCGGGACGGGTGAGCGCTCCGCATTGCCTAACGTAGTGAAACATTTCAGCCTATTGCTGCAAATGATTGCGAGTTGTAGGGTCTGGCCCGGCGTCGTACCTCAGCGCTGATTCCCGAGCTCATGCGCACCGACAGGAGGCTCGTGGTGGCATCGCCTCTGCGCCGGGTGGTCACCCGGCTCGCCCTCGCACTTCTCGTTCTCGTCGGCGTCGGTCAGGGGACGGCGCTGGCCGATGCCGGTCCGGCGCTGCTCCGGCATGGCGGCGCGGTCACCGACGGCTCCGTCCGGGCAGAGATTCTTACCCCGACGCTGGTACGCCTCGAGTACGCCGCCGACCGGCGCTTCGAGGATCGCCCGACCTTCAACGCCGTCGCCCGGAACCTCACGCCTCCTCCCTTCACGGCCCGGCGGAAGCACGGGGAGCTCGAGATCCGTACCAGCAGGCTGACGCTGCGCTACCGCGAGGGCTCCGGCGCGATCACCGCGGCGAACACCACGGTGGAGCTCACCGTCGCGGGCAGGGGGACCGCGGTGCACCCGGCGTTCGGCGCACCGGCCCACCCGGACGCGCTCGGCGGGTGGTATCGCGGGCTCGACTACTACCCGGGGCAGGCGGGGCCCGTCGACCAGATCAAGCTGCATCAGGGCCTCCTCGACCGCAGCGGGTGGTACCTCCTCGACGACACGACCACCGCGCTGCGCACGACCACCGGCTGGGTGCAACCCCGCCCGGCACACCAGGGTGCGTATCAGGACGGCTACTTCTTCGGCTACGGGCACGACTACAAGCAGGGACTGGCGGACCTGGCGACGCTCACCGGGCCGTCCGACCTGCTGCCCAAGTGGGCCTTCGGCAACTGGTTCTCCGAGTACCACGCCTTCAGTTTCGACGACTACAAGAACTCGCTGCTGCCGGCCTTCCGCCGCAACAAGGTGCCGCTCGACGTGCTGGTCGCCGACACGGACTGGAAGTCCCCCAACTCCTGGGCCGGCTGGAACTGGAACCCGTCGCTGTTCCCGGACCCGAAGGCGTACCTGGACTGGGCGAACGGTCAACACCTGCACCCGACGCTGAACATTCACGCCGCGATCTCCGAAGACGACCCCCGCTACGCGCAGGCACAGCAGATCGCCCATGGCGGCCTCGCCCCGGCCAAACAGAGCTTCGCGCCGAAGGCGCACCGGTTCGACTGGTCCGACCCCGCCCAGAACGCGGCCTGGCAGTGGCTGCACGCGTCGTTCGAGAAACAAGGCGTACGCCAGTGGTGGCTGGACTACTGCTGTGACGACAGCACGGCGAGCATGCCGGGCCTGACCCCGGACAGCTGGGTGAACGAGCTGTACCGCCGCGGCGGCGACGCCCGCGGACTGCGTGGTTTCTCCCTCGCCCGGATCGGGGCGTCCTACCCGGACTACAACGGCACGCCCGCCGCCGGGCCCTGGGGTGAGCACCGCAGCACCGTCCAGTTCACCGGTGACACCAAGGCGGACTGGGAGACGCTCGCCTTCGAGGCCGCCTTCACCCCGGCCGAGGGCAGCATCGGCCTGCCGTACGTCAGCCACGACATCGGCAGCTTCGCCGGTAAGCACCTGCCCGACGACCTGTACCTGCGCTGGATCCAGCTGGGCGCCTTCCAGCCGGTCAACCGGCTGCACTCCGATCACGGCGACCGACTGCCGTGGCAGTACGGCACGCAGGTGTCCGGCGCGGCGAAGTCGTTCCTGCGCCTGCGCGAGGCGCTGGTCCCCTACCTGTACGCCACCGCCCGACAGGCGCACGACACCGGCCTGCCGATGACCCGGGCCCTCTACCTGGACCACCCGGAGGACGCGGCCGCGTACACGCACAATGCCGAGTACATGCTCGGCGACCAGCTCCTCGTCGCCCCGGTCACCACACCCGGGCTGACCGCGCTGACCAAGGTCTGGTTCCCGGCCGGAACCTGGACCGACATCTTCACCGGCGCCACCTACCACGGCCCCGGCGAGCAGACGATCGCCAGCACCCCCGACCGCATGCCGGTCTTCGCCCGGGCGGGCGGCATCCTCCCGCTCGCCCCCTACGCGGACAGCACCGAGACCACACCGGCCGGCGCGCTGACCCTCAAGGTCTTCCCGCACGGCGACGGCGGCACGCAGCTCTACGACGACGCTGGGGAAGGGCTCGCCTACCAGAAGGGCCGGTACGCCACCACCCCGGTGCGGTACACCGAGCACGGCCAGGCCGTGCTCACCATCGGACCGGCCTCCGGGCACTACACCGGACAGCCCTCGACGCGCACGTACACCGTGAAGTTCGTCGACGTCACCCGGCCCGCCCACGTCGCGGTGAACGGCCGCCCGGCCTCCTCGAGCTACGACTCCACCAGCCACACGCTGACCGTGAAGGCGCCCGCGGTCGCCACCGGCCGGGGCGTCGTGGTGAGCCACGACGGCCGGGCGCTGGCCAAGGCGCCCGATCCGGCGGTCGGCTTCACCCTGGAGGCGCCTAACGGTCTCACCGCCGGCTCACCCGGTGACGTGGTCGCGACCGTGACCAACCACGGTCCCGGGTCGATCGGCGGCGTCGCGGTGAAGCTCGCGCAGCCGTCTGGCTGGACGATCGAGCCGAAGTCCCCGACGACCACCGCGTCGCTCGCGGCCGGCGGCACCTTCCGCGCCACGTATACCGTGACGCCTCCGGGGACGGCCTCGAACGCGCAGCTGACCGGGACCGTCGCTTATCGCAACCCGGATGGGTCGGCCGCGACGCTGCCCGCCTCCCTGTCGGTCAAGCCGCGACCCGTCGCGGTGACCTTCCGGGTCCGCGCCCCCGCCGGCACCCCCGCAGACGCGACCCTGTACGTGCCCGGGAACATCGACCAGCTCGGCCCCTGGGATCCGGGCAAGCTCAAGATGACGAACAAGGGCGGCGGGATCTGGGAGGCGACCATCACGGTTCCCGACGGCACCGAGTTCCAGTACAAGTACACCCGCGGCGACTGGAACACCGTCGAGTGGTGGGGGAGCATCACCGGGACCAACAACCGCGACGTCACCGTCAACGGCGCCGCGACAGGGACCATGGTCGTCGACGACACCTCGACCGCCTGGGACGACACGTCGGTGCCCGACACCCACAAGGCCCCGCAGTTCTGGCGCGACCCGCTCGTGGTCTCGACGAGCCCCGCCGACGGCGACACGGTCAGCGCTCCGGCCGCCGTGACGGTCCGTTTCAACCGGGACATCGCCCCGGCCGGTAACGGCTACGACGGATCCGTGGCGGTCACGCGAGGTGGGGCCGCCGTGGCCGGTACGGCCGCGCGGACCTCGGCCGGCGAACTCACCTGGACGCCCTCGGCGGCCCTCCCCGCGGGGACCTACCAGGTGAGCGTGGCGAACGTCCAGAGCGCGCTCGGCTCGGACGGCGTCCCCATGCGCCGGCCTTACACGTTCAGCTTCACCGTCGGCTGAGCCGTATCCCGCGGGCCCGCCCTGCTCGGCGCGCGCCGCCCGGGCTCCCCGGCGGCGCGCGGCTCCCTGCTCGTGCTGGGACCGGATGCCCCGACCCGGCGTCCGCTACGCGCTTCGGCTGCGCAGTTCGTCCAGCGACGCCGCTGTCAACCGGTACGGCGCCTCGCCGGGCTCGACCAGCACGACCGTGCAGGTCGCGGCGTGGGTCAGCGCGGCGGTGAAGCTGCCGTCGGTGAACTGTGCGACCGGCCCGCGCGGGGATCGGCCGACCGCGACCGTGCGCGCTTCGACGTCGGCGGCGTGCTGGGCCAGGACCCGGCCGGCCGTGGCGTGGTCACCGACACTGGTGAGCACCTGCCCGGTGGCGGAGATACCGTGCGCGGTGAGCCGGTCGAGGTGGACGAGGACCGCGGCGTGTGCCTGCTCGGCGTCCTCGGCGTCGATGGCCAGTTCCTCGACCACGGCGGTCTCACGGATGTGCACGACCTCCAGCGCGCTGCCGGCGTCGCGGGCGATCGCCGCGGCCGCGTCGACGATCGCGGCGGCGTCCTCGGTGGGGCCGACCGCGACGATGACCGGTCGGTACCCGGGCGCGGGCGTCTCCCCGACCCGCTGCAGCGTTGGGTGCACGGTCTCGCCCTCGACCATCTTCTGCTCCGCCGCGCCGACCAGCTTGTGGCCGGAGGCGAGGACGACGATGGCGAGGATGAAGGCGACGCCGCCGAGATAGAACGGGACGCTGAGGTCCGTGGCGTCCGCGAGCTTGCCCGCGACGTACGGGGCCAGGCCGCCGCCGATGAAGCGGACGAAGCCGTACGCCGAGGAGGCGACCGGCCGCTCGACCGGTGAGACCAGCATGACGGCCTGGGTGGTCAGGGTGTTGTTGATGCCGATGAACGCGCCGCTGAGGATGACCGCGACGATGACGGCGGTGGGCGTCTTCACGCCGACGGCGATGACGGTCATGACGGCGCCGAGCCCGAGCAGGTTGACGTACAGCACCGGGGCGGTGCCGAACCGCGCCTGCAGGCGGGGCGCGAAGAACACGCTGAAGGCGGCCACCAGCAGGC
>JBJMIW010000151.1:0-5520 GCA_045806665.1 Actinoallomurus sp. | reverse complement strand
CTGGGCGCCCTGGCGTTCCTCCTGCCGCTGACCCTGGGCATGGGCGTCGCCCATCGCGCCGGACACGCGTCCTACCTCGTCGGGGCCTTTGTGCTCCCCCTGAGCGTGGCGGCCGTCCTGACGATCGCCGGGATGGCGATCACCCGCTGCGAGGGTGCGATCATGCGACCACTGTTCGCGGAGGCGGTGACGCTCATTCTCGGTCTGCCGCTCGGATTGATCGCGGGAGCCCTCGCCGGAGACTTCTTCGCGGGAGCGGTGATCGGCGGCGCGGCCTTCGGCGCGCTCGGTGTCAACCTCGGTGCCCGCGAACTCGAGCCGGACTACTCCGAAGGCTGGGCCGCGAGCGGGGTCGCCACTCTCGCCTTCGCCGCCATGTGGATCGTGCTGCTGGAGATCATGGGCTACCTCACCCAGCACTGGGCCGTCCACAGCGCCGTCGGCTTCCTCGACTCATGGGCCGGAGGACTTGTTCATCTCCTCCGCTGAGCCGGTTGTCCTTTCGCCGAGGCTTTTCGGTGCCGGGACACCTGGAACCCTCGGCCATAACGAGGTCCTCGGCAGCTGGGGCTCAGGCGGCCGGTGTCTCGAGTCCCTTACTGTCTCGACCCCGCTCGGTGTGCGCGTGCGACGTGACGGCGGACATTTGTTGTGGGCGAGGGCCTGCTCCGGCGTCCCCGGCCTCCTCTCCTCGCCGCCGTACCCGCGGGGGGTATACTGAGGCCCCATCATGCCCTACCCGGGATGGGTATATTTTGGGGGTCTGACCGAAAGGCCGGACCCGAACGACAGAAGATCACGTCAGGAGAGCGAGATGACCACCACCGAGTACAAGGTCAAGGGCATGACGTGCGGCCACTGCGTCGCGGCCGTCACCGAAGAGGTCGGCGCCGTCGAGGGCGTGACCGACGTCACGGTGGACCTGGCCTCCGGAGTGGTCACCATCGCGAGCGCCGCGCCCCTCGACGACCAGGCCGTACGTGACGCGGTCGACGAGGCCGGCTACGAAGTCGTCGATTCCTGATCCACCGAGAGGAGTACGGCGATGAACACACCGGCCAGGCTCGGGATCTTCGGCCTCGGACTGGCGGTGGTGTTCGGCGCGGCGATGGGGACCGGTCGCCTGACCGGTCCCGTCGGAGCCGAGAGCAGGCCGAACGCCGCGCACGGCGGCATGGAGCATGGTGGCGCGGGCCACGGTGGTCACGAGAGCATGCTGCCGGACGGGCTGCTGGTGTCCGACCGGGGCTATTCCCTGGTCACAGTGCCCGCCGCGAGCGGCACGTTCGCGTTCCGCATCACCGGGCCGGACGGGCGGCCGGTGACCGCCTTCGACACCCGGCACGACAAGCGGATGCACCTCATCGTCGTCCGCCGCGACCTGTCCGGGTTCCGGCACGTGCACCCCACGATGGACGCCGACGGCACCTGGCGGGTCGCCTCCCCGCTGAGCGGGCCGGGCACGTACCGCGCGTTCGCCGACTTCCAGCCGACCGGCGCCGATCCGCTCACCCTCGGGATCGACATCTCTGTCGCAGGCGACGCCAGGCCCCGGCCGCTGCCCGCACCGGCGACGACCGCCAGCGTCGACGGTTACACCGTGACGCTCGCGGGGACGCTGCTCGCGGGCCGGTCGAGTCGGCTCGACATGACGATCAGCCGGGACGGCAGGCCGGTGACCGACCTGCAGCCCTATCTCGCGGCGTACGGGCACCTGGTGGCGCTGCGGCAGGGCGACCTGGCCTACCTCCACGTCCACCCGGACGGCGAGCCGGGCGACGGCCGGACCGAGCCGGGGCCGACCGTCACCTTCTACGCCGAGGCGCCGTCCGTCGGCGCCTACCGCCTCTACCTGGACTTCCAGCACCACGGCACCGTGCACACCGCCGAGTTCACGGCCGAGGCCAAGGAGGGCTGATGAGCACCACCACCAGCGCGGCATCCGAGCGGATCGAGCTGCTGATCGGCGGCATGACCTGTGCCTCGTGCGCCAACCGCGTCGAGAAGCGCCTCAACAAGCTCGACGGCGTGACCGCGACCGTCAACTACGCCACCGAGAAGGCCAGTGTCAGCTTTGCCCCCGGCGTCTCCACCGACGCCCTGATCGCCCAGGTGGAGAAGGCCGGGTACACCGCGAGTCTGCCGGCTCCTCCTGAGCCGGCCGCTGAGGAGACGGCCGAGGACGCCCCCGTACGGGCCCTGCGCGACCGCCTCCTGGTCAGCGCCGTACTCGCCGTCCCGGTGATCCTGCTCGCGATGGTCCCGGCCCTGCAGTTCCGGAACTGGCAGTGGGCGTCGCTCACGCTGGCGGCACCGGTCGTGGTGTGGGGAGCGCTGCCGTTCCACCGCGCGGCGTACCACAACCTCCGGCTCGGCGCGGCGACCATGGACACGCTCGTGTCGCTCGGCACCATCGCGGCGTTCGGCTGGTCGCTGTACGCGCTGTTCTTCGGCACCGCCGGCGAGCCCGGAATGCGGCACCCGTTCACCTTCGCGATCGAGCGGGCCTCCGGCGGCGGTGAGCTCTACCTCGAAGTGGCCGCCGGGGTGACGGTGTTCATCCTGGCCGGGCGCTACTTCGAGGCCCGGTCGAAGCGGCGTGCCGGTGCCGCGCTGCGCGCCCTGCTGGAGATGGGCGCCAAGGACGTCGCCGTCCTGCGCGGCGACCGTGAGGAACGGATCCCCATCGAGCGGCTGACCCAGGGTGACCGGTTCGTCGTACGGCCCGGTGAGAAGATCGCCACGGACGGCCTGGTCGTCGAGGGCGGTTCCGCCGTGGACATGAGCATGCTCACCGGCGAGTCGGTCCCGGTGGAGGTCGGCGTCGGCGACGCCGTCGTCGGCGCGACGGTGAACGCGGGCGGCCGCCTGGTCGTCGAGGCGACGAAGGTCGGCGCGGACACGCAGCTCGCGCAGATGGCCCGGCTGGTGGAAGAGGCACAGAACGGCAAGGCGCAGGCGCAGCGCCTGGCCGACCGGATCGCCGGAGTCTTCGTGCCGACCGTCATCACGCTCGCGGTCGCCACCCTCGGGTTCTGGCTCGGTACGGGCGGCAGCGTCGCGGCCGCCTTCACGGCCGCCGTCGCGGTCCTCATCGTCGCCTGCCCGTGCGCGCTCGGCCTCGCCACCCCCACCGCGCTCCTCGTCGGTACCGGACGCGGCGCCCAGCTCGGCATCCTGATCAAGGGCCCCGAGGTGCTGGAGTCCACCCGGCGGATCGACACGATCGTGCTGGACAAGACCGGCACGGTCACCACCGGCAAGATGAGCCTGATCGACGTGATCACCGCCGACGGCCAGGACACTGACGAGGTGCTGCGGCTGGCCGGAGCGCTGGAGGACTCCTCCGAGCACCCCATCGCCCAGGCGATCACCAAGGGCGCCGTCCAGCGGGTCGGCGCGCTGCCCCGGCCGGAGGAGTTCGCGAACGTCGAGGGTCTCGGCGTCCAGGGCATCGTGGAGGGCCACGCGGTCCTGGTCGGCCGTACGCGGCTGCTGGAGGAGTGGTCCCAGCACCTGCCCGCCGAGCTCGAACGTGCCAAGGCAGCCGCCGAGGGGAAGGGCAGGACCGCGGTCGCGGTCGGCTGGGACGGCCAGGCGCGGGCGGTCCTGGTCGTCGCGGACACCATCAAGGACACGAGTGCCGAGGCCGTCGCGCGGTTCCGCGCGCTCGGCCTGACCCCCGTACTGCTGACCGGCGACAACGAGGCGGTGGCCCGCGCGGTGGCGGCCGAGGCCGGCATCGACGAGGTCGTCGCGGAGGTCCTGCCCGCCGACAAGGTCGACGTCGTCAAGCGGCTGCAGGGCCGGCGCAAGGTCGTGGCGATGGTCGGTGACGGCGTCAACGACGCGGCCGCCCTCGCCCAAGCCGACCTCGGCCTGGCCATGGGCACGGGCACCGACGTGGCGATCGAGGCGGCCGACCTCACCCTCGTCCGCGGCGACCTGCGCGCGGCGGCGGACGCCATCCGCTTGTCGCGCCGGACGCTGGGCACCATCAAGGGCAACCTGTTCTGGGCCTTCGCCTACAACGTGGCCGCCCTGCCGCTGGCCGCCGCCGGGCTGCTCAACCCGATGCTGGCCGGTGCCGCGATGGCGTTCTCCAGCGTCTTCGTGGTCAGCAACAGCCTGCGGCTCCGCCGCTTCCAGGCCGCCCACTGACAAGGTCGGAACCCGGTTCCTCACGCGGGAACCGGGTTCCCCGCAGACAGGGGGCGGGATGCCGCGGGTATGGTCGGACAACGTGAGCACCAGCCATCGTCGGTCACGGGTTCTGGCGTCGCCCGGTGGTCTGCTGCTCCTGGCGCTGACGGTGCTCGGTCTGTTCGCCATGCACGGGCTTCAGGCGGAGAGCAGTCCGGCGGACACGCATCCGGCCGCCACTGTGGTCGCGATGTCCGGCATGAGCCACACGGATGCCAAGACCGGACATCCCACGACACCATCGCACCACCCACCCGGCCATGAGCATCCAGGCGGCCAGATGTGCCTGGCCATGTTGGTGATGGCCGTGCTGTTGGTCCTGTCCGCCGTCTTCGTCGGTCGCCGCGAAGGCTCCGTCGCACCGAGCGGTCCGGCCGGGCGAGGACACGATCAGCAAGGCCGGGCACCTCCCCCTCTCTCCGTGTTCCAGCTTTCCGTACTCCGGCTGTGACAGGCGTCCGGGTCCACCGATGACCCGCCACGCCTGATTCAGCACGCTCGAATACGGAAGGTCGAGGATTGATGAAACGCGCTTTCTCCGTGGTCGTCGTCCCGGTGGCCGCTCTGACCCTCGCCGCATGCGGCGGAGGCCACGACAAGGGCTCCGGTCACTCCATGAACGGTCACTCCATGGGCCCGTCCATGAGCATGAGCTCGGCTCCGGCGACCGCCGGACATAACGCCCAGGACGTGATGTTCGCGCAGATGATGGTCCCGCACCATCAGCAGGCGATCACCATGGCGAAGCAGGCTACGACGAAGGCCCCCTCGCCGGAGGTGAAGAAGCTCGCCGCTCAGATCGAGAACGCACAGCAGCCGGAGATCGACAAGATGACCGGCTGGCTCAGGGCCTGGGGAGCGTCGATGCCGTCACCGGGCGGCATGCACATGGGCGAGGGAATGATGTCCGAGCGGGACATGAAGAAACTCGACGCGCTGTCCGGAAAGGCCTTCGACAAGGCGTTCCTGCAGATGATGATCAAGCATCACCAAGGCGCGATCGCCATGGCCAAGACCGAACAGGCGCAAGGCTCCAACGCCGACGCCACGGCCCTGGCCGGCTCGATCATCAGTTCCCAGAACGCCGAGGTCACCACGATGCGGAACCTGCTCACGAACATGTGACCACTGGAGGGGCGGCCGACACAGGCCGCCCCTCCACCGCCAAGGCGCTCGGAATCCCGCCATCGACGGAGACGCTACGATTCGGATGGAACTAAGGTTAGGCTTGGCTATCCCAGGCACCCTAGGTGCGGCAGGGAGGCATGCGTCATCGTCATCTTCGGAGTGTCCTCATGGGTTCCGCACAGGTCGCCG
>JBJMIW010000150.1:0-18427 GCA_045806665.1 Actinoallomurus sp. | reverse complement strand
GGCAGTGACCGCCGAGCACTAGCCCGTACGGGCCGGGAACGGCGCGCCGGGTGATCGCTTCGCGCGGTCGCCGGCGCGCCGTTTCATCGCGGGACCTGCCTTCGCCGTCCGAACGACGCGGGGCGCGATGATCGCGTCCGTATTCGGCGGATCACCACGAATAGGTCGCGTCAGGCGGGAATACTGCGTCCCGTGATGAGTGGCTTTCGTAAGTTCATACTGCGCGGCAACCTTGTCGACCTCGCGGTCGCGGTGGTCATCGGCACCCAGTTCAGCAACCTCGTCAAGAGTTTCGTCGACTCCTTCATCAATCCCCTGCTGGCCCTCGTGGGAGGACAGCCCGACTTCACCAGCCTTGTGTTCACCGTCGGCAAGGCCAACTTCAGGTACGGAGCCTTCCTCACCGAGGCGCTGTCCTTCCTGATCTCCGCCGCGGTCGTCTACTTCGTGATCGTCCTGCCGGTCACCCGCCTGTTGCACCTGTTCGATCGGAAGCAGGCGGCGACCGAGCGCGACTGCCCCGAGTGCACGATGAAAATCCCCCTGGCCGCGAGGCGGTGCCCGGAGTGCACGGCCGTCATCACGCCCGCGACCGAGCAGCCCCAGCCGATCGTGTGACGGGAGGCAGGATAAGCGAGTCCGCCGTCGGCAAGCCCTCCGCCGATGGGCCCTCGACGGACGAGGTCCCCGAGCCGACCGACCTCGGCGTCCGATGGTGGTGGGCGGCGCTGCGGCGGACCGTCGGCGAGGTGCAGCGGGACTGCGATCCGGCTCGGCATCACGAGGACGACGAAGCGCTCTGAGCCGCGCGAACTACCCTGGGACGGTGGTGGTCGCCTCCTTCGGCGCACCGACCGGCCAGGGATGGGCGCAGGTCGGCGACCTCGTCTTGGCTCTGGTGCTGTCGGCCGCCATCGGGTTCGAACGCGAGGTCCGGCACAAGAGCGCCGGACTGCGCACGCACACCCTGGTGGGCTTCGCCGCCGCCTTGATCGTGCTGGTGTCGAAGTACGGATTCACCGACGTCCTGGGCGCGAACATGCGGCTGGACCCGGCCCGTGTCGCCGCCCAGATCGTCTCCGGGATCGGGTTCATCGGCGGCGGCCTGATCTTCGTACGCCGCGACGTGGTCCGCGGGCTGACCACCGCCGCGATCGTCTGGCTGACCGCCGCCGTGGGCATGGCGGCGGGCTCGGGCCTCTGGCTGCTCGCCGTCCTGGTCACCGCCGGACACTTTCTGGTGGTGTTCGGGCTGACGCCGTTGGCCGCCCGACTGCCGCGTTCGAGGTACGCGCCCTCGCGCCTGCGACTGGCCTACCGCAGCGGGCGAGGCACGTTGCGCGAGTCCCTCGCCCGGTGCACGAGTCACGGTTTCACGGTCAGTGAGCTATCGATCGACGACCGGGGCGAGGGCGACGATCCGCGCGTCGTCTCGGTCTGGCTGTCCGTGCAGGGCACCGGTTCGGTGAACGACCTGGCCGCGATGCTGTCGGAGATCGAGGGAATGGTCGCGGTCTCCTCCAGGGACGCCAACATCCCACGGGAGTGACGTCCCTGGCTCTTTCCGGAGTTCAGGGAGCGGAGGTGCGGTCGCCGCCGTGTGGGTGCCCGTCCATCGCTTCGCGGACGGTCGCCTTGATGGGGATCGTCTGGTCGACGCCGGACATCTGGAGGAGCCGCGTCATGCGGTCGGGAACCGCGGCGAGCGTGAGCGACCCGCCGGCCTCGCCCGCCCAGCGGTGCACCATGATCAGAGCGCTCAGCCCGCTGGAGTCGCAGAAGGGGACTCCGGACACGTCGAGGATCAGGTGCGGATGGCCGTCACCGGCCGCCCCGCGTACGGCGGCGCGAAAACCCCCGCTGGTGTAGAGGTTCAGCTCACCCTTGACGGTGAGGACAGCGATGGGCCCGCTGACGTCCGTGACGTCAACGTCCAGATCCTTCCCCATCTGAGACCTCTCCCCTAGGGCGACATTGCTGCCGATGATAGGTCAGGGTTTCCCCCCGACGGGCGACCCCACACGTTTCCGGGCATCGGATCCCCTGTCTTCCCGCGGCCATGCCCCTTGCGAGCCGAGGCACCGTCGCATCCGCCGTCATCGACCGGCCTCCCGAAGAAATCCAGTGGGGCGGGAACAACGAGGCCATCCGCTCCGTTGCAACCATCGTGGCCGATGTGCCTGGTGTCCCCGGGCCTCATCTATTGCCTTCACGGACTACCGTTCGGCTGGAGCCGTGTTGTGCCTTTCGCCGAGAGGCGACCCGCACATCGGTACACATGCTTCGACGGCCCTGCCGGGATCCCGGCAGGGCCGTTCGTCTTTTTCCCGCGGTGAACTGACATCGCGTGCCGGATCAGGTCGCGTGCGGGATCCCGGACCCCATGCGACGGCCTGGCGTCGCGTACGGAAGACGACCAGGATGACGAAGCACCTTGCCGTCGCTGTGGACGGGGCGAATCCGGCAAGCCGGACGTCCGACCGGCAACACCGGCGGCAACGTGTCAACACCGACGGCCATCTGGGGCGTCGGCGGCGTCCAGGTCGGCGCAGTGGCGGACGATCCGCTCCACCACCTCGACGCGGTCGTGCGGTGGGTGGCGCACGATGCCGAACGCGGGCGTGCGGTAGGAGATCGATCCGTCGCGCACCCAGACGTGCATCCCGGCGCGGACGCATATGACGGCCATGCCGTAGCCGATGGTCAGTTGCAGCGGGCCGACGCCCCGGACGGCGAGCAGGGCGTGGATCTCCTCGGCCGTTCGCCGCGCGGTACTGTTCCTCGGCGTGACCAGCCCGGCGGGTACGGGCACGGTGAAGTACACCGCTTTCCCCGGAGCCGGTCCCGCGCCCAGCCGCGACCGCGTCCGGTACATGCCCCACTCGCCGCCGTACTCCGCGGTCAGCGCGTCCACCACCTCGAAGCCCCGCCCTCCCTCGGCGTACGGCGGCGGCCGCAGCCGCCCGTCCGGGACCGGTCCGCGCCACGGCGCCGAGTCGTACACCGCGAACACCACCTCCGGCCGCATGCGCCACCGCACGTATGCCCACAGCTCCGGCAGCCCGGCCATCGGCGGCCAGGCCGGGACTCCGCCGCCGTACGCGTGCAGGTGGACGTTGGTCGCCAGCTCGGAGAGGGCGACGGCGGCGTCGTACGTCATGATGGCGGGCATCCGCAGCTCGCCGGACACCGCCTTGAGCGCACCCCGCGCGAACCCCGCCCCAGTGGGTCCCGGAGGAAGAGGCCAGGCGGCGCACCCGCCGGCCGGTACGACCTTCGGATCGATGCCACCGATCGCTGTCACCATGCTCACCCCGCCGTCCGTCTGCCGGAATCTCTATCCACAGCCTCGCCAACGGACCTCACATGGAGTAATGACTCGCTCTACACTCCGTTACATCCCGGTCAACCGGCCCCGCCGGTTGCGAACACCTGTTAACGGAGGTGGCCAGTGCCGCGCCGATCCAGCCCCCTCGACCCGTCATCGTCTCCCCTCGCCCTCTTCGGCTCGGAGCTGCGCTTCCTGCGCGAGCGCGCCGGTCTGTCCCAGGACCAGGCCGGAGCGAAGGCCAACTACAGCGGCTCCCATATCGGCTCGATCGAGCGCGCCGAGGACATGCCGCTGCGCAACTTCGCCGAGGCCATGGACAAGGCCCTCGACGGAAGTGGCATCCTTACCCGGCTCTGGGACGGTCTCCTCAAACGCAGCGTCTATCCGCCCTGGTTCGACTGGCCGATCCACGAGGCCGCCGCCACAACGCTGCGGGCCTTCGAGCTGTCGGTCGTACACGGCCTTCTGCAGAACGAGGAGTACGCCCGCGCGCTACTGGGCGGCAACGAGGCGGCGGTCCAGGCGCGGATGGCACGGCAGGAGATCCTCAGACGGTCGGACCCGGAGCCGCCCTTCCTCGTCTGCGTGCTGGACGAGAGCGTGCTGTGGCGAGAGGTCGGCAGCCCGGAAGTCATGCGCCGCCAACTCCAGCATCTGGTCGAGGTGGTTTCCGAGCGCATCAGCGTTCAGGTGATTCGCTGCGGGATGCACCGCGGGATCAGTGGCTCATTCATCCTCGCGACACTCGACGATCGTTCCGAGGTAGCGTACGTAGACACGGCGGCGCGCGGAGTCACCACAGGCGATGCTAAGGACATCAAGACGCTCGCCGAGAAGTTCCACTCGATCCGGTCGCGTGCGCTGCCAATTGACCAGTCCCTCGATCTCATCACGAGGACGGCGAAGGAACGATGGAGCTGAACACCCCGCAATGGCGCAAGTCGTCCCGCAGCACCGACAACGGCGGCGCGTGCGTCGAAGTCGCGCTCTGGCGCAAGGCGAGCCGCAGCGCCGACAACGGCGGGAACTGCGTCGAGGTCGCGGTGCTGTCGGTCACCGGCGGGAACCCGGCCCGCGCCGACCGCGGATAGCGCAACCTCGCACCGAACGCTCGGCGGCTGGTCGGTCGGGGTTCGCTCCGGAAAAACGTTCGCGCGAACTTCTCGGCATCACCGGAGCAATCCGAGGAACTGCTGGGGTGGGAGCAGGTCTCGCGGGGCACCGACTATGACGACGCCTGACCCACCTCGCCGGAGACGGCGACCGTACCGGAACTGTTTCCGGCGAGGCGATGAGTTTCGAGGGGTCGGCCGGTCTGCATCGAGAGGCGCCTCTTCGGCGGCCCTCCTCGACGCGAAGGAGTACCCATGACCCGGATGATCGACCTCGGGCCCGCCGCACGGCGGATGTCCGACCTGCTCGCGGCCGTTCCCGACGACCGGCTCACCGCACCGACGCCGTGCGAGAAGTACATCCTCGGCGACCTGATCGACCACGTCGGCGGCCTGTCCATCGGCCTGGCCGCAGCCGCCCGCAAGGACCTCGGTCCGCTGACGTCCGGCGGCCCGGCCGGGGACGCGACGCGGCTCGGCGCCGACTGGCGGACCCGCATCCCCGAGGACCTCGCCGCCCTCGCTGAGGCGTGGCGGGACCCCGAGGCGTGGCAGGGCATGACGCAGGCCGGCGGCGTGGAGTTGCCCGGTGACGTCATCGGCTGCGTCACCCTCGACGAACTGGTGGTGCACGGCTGGGACGTCGCGCGGTCGATCGACCGGCCGTACGACTGCGAGGACTGGGAGATCGACGCGTGCCTGCGGTTCGTCTCCGCGGCCGCGACGGCGGATACGATGGCTGCCGCGAACGGACCGTTCGGGCCGATCGTCGAGGTCCCCGCCGACGCGTCCCCCCTCGGCTGTCTTCTCGGCCTCACCGGACGCGACCCGTTTTGGCAGCCCCCGACGCTACGGTGAGCATGCGCCGTGAAAAGGGAGAAGACGTGCCACCGAGCACCGTCCCGGACGTCGCGATCGAGCCGTGGGGCGAGGGCGACCTCGACCTGCTCCGGCGCATCAACGCGCCGGAGATGATGGAGCACCTCGGCGGCCCGGAGACCGAAGCGCAGGTCCTCGACCGCCATCGGCGCTACCTCGATCCGGGGGCGCCCCGCTCAGGGACGATGTTCCGCGTCGTCACACTGCCTGAGAGGGAGGCGGTCGGCAGCATCGGCTACTGGGAGCGCCACTGGCGGGGCGAGACCGTCTACGAGACGGGCTGGAGCATCCTGCCGGAGTTCAGCGGGCGCGGTCTGGCCACCGCCGCCGGCCGTCTCGTCGTCGAGCGCGTCCGCGCGGAGGGCCGGCATCGGTTCCTGCACGCGTACCCGTCCGTCGACCACCCGGCGTCCAACGCGATCTGCCGGAAGCTCGGCTTCACCCTGCTCGGCGGGTGCGATTTCGAGTACCCGCCGGGTCACCTGATGCGCTGCAACGACTGGCGGCTGGAGCTCTGAGCCCGGCGATCCACGCCCGGACAAGGTCGAACATGCGTTTGAACCGAACGCATACACTCCTCCCATGACCAGCGCTTTTCAGGCGTCGCTGCTGGACTACGACGACGAGATCGGCGTTCGCCCGCTCTGCTCGTCGGTGCACCGGACGCCGCTCGACCGCGGAGCCTGGATCGACGTGCGCCGGGGCTGGGTCACCGGGGCCGACACGCTCTTCGAACGGCTCCGGGACGTCGTGCCATGGCACGCCGAGCGGCGGCACATGTACGACCGGGTCGTCGACGTGCCCCGTCTGCTGAAGTTCTACGACGAGGGTGAGGTGCTGCCCGACCCGGCGCTCGACGACGCGAGGCGGGCGCTCGACGCCCACTACGCCGAAGAGCTCGGCGAGCGGTTCCGCACCGCCGGGCTGTGCTTCTACCGCGACGGCCGCGACAGCGTGGCCTGGCACGGCGACACGATCGGGCGGGGCAGCACGCAGGACACGATGGTGGCGATCGTCTCGGTGGGCATGCCGCGTCCGCTGATGCTCCGCCCGTGCGGCGGCGGTAAGACCCTGCGGTTCGAGCTCGGCCACGGCGACCTCATCGTCATGGGCGGCAGCTGCCAGCGCACCTGGGAGCACGCCATCCCGAAGACCACCCGGCCCTGCGGCCCCCGCATCAGCATCCAGTTCCGTCCGCGCGACGTCCGCTGACGCGGCCGTCGGCCCGTACGCGAATAGGCGGGCAGAAGCGGGACATACTCGCTCGTGTCCCCGATCCCTCGGAGGAGCAATGGCCTGGCTGGGCGCGCTCGTGCTGTTCGTCGGCGCGATTCTGACCTTCGCCGTCGGCGGTGACGTCGGCGTCCTCGACGTCCGCACGCTCGGCGTCATCGGGATGGCCGTCGGCGGCGTCCTGCTCGTCGTCGGCATCCTGCGGCTGCGCCGCCGTCCTCGGCTCGACGGTGCCCGCTCGCCCACCGGAGTGATCCGGGGCGGCGTGCAGGACCGGGTGTACCGGACGAGCCAGGGCAAGATCATCGCGATGATCGCCGTGGTGATCTACATCCTGTCCCCCGTCGACCTGGTCCCGGACGTGTTCCTGCCCGTCGGCATCGTCGACGATGCCGGGGCCTTCGCCTGGCTGCTGTTCGCGATCGGCCAGGAGGTCTCCCGCAAGCGCCGGAGCGCGCTGTCAGCCCGTGAATGACGAGCCAGGCGGCCGTCGTCCCGGCCCGGGATGGACGAGTCGCACAGCGCGAACACCGCGCCCGGTGTGCGGTGCACCCGGTTCACCGGCCCGTCGCCGCCCGGCACTGAAAGTCTCACCGGCGTCCACGGTCCCCAGGCGGGTGATTCTTACGGAATACGGACGGCTCGCCGCCATCCCGGCGTATGCCGCCTGGTCACGGTTAGCGTGCGGACATGCGCGTACTCGTGACCGGCTCCGCCGGGTTCATCGGATCCCACATCGTCGAGGCGCTCCGGGAGCACGGTCATGACGTGCGCCCGATGGACCTGCTGTCGGGCGAGGACGTCCGTGACGCCGCCACCGTCGCCCGGTGTCTCATCGGCGTCGACGTCGTCTGCCACCAGGCGGCCAAGGTCGGGCTGGGCGTCGACGTCTCCGACCTGCCCGCGTACGCCTCTTCGAACGTGCTCGGCACGGCCGTCCTGCTCGCCGGGATGGCCGGCGCGGGCGTGCGACGGCTGGTGCTGGCCTCGTCGATGGTCGTCTACGGCGAGGGCGCTTACGACTGCGGTAGGCACGGCCGGGTGCGGCCCGGCCCCCGCGCCGAGAGCGACCTGGCCGCCGGGCGGTTCGAGCCGCGCTGCCCGCTGTGCGGAGCGGTGCTGACGCCGGGCAGCGTCGGCGAGGACACACCCGTCGACCCACGGAACGCGTACGCCGATTCCAAGCTCGCCCAGGAGCACCTCGCCGCGTCATGGGCCCGCACGACCCGCGGGACCGTGGTGTCGCTGCGCTACCACAACGTGTACGGGCCGCGGATGCCGCGCGACACCCCGTACGCCGGGGTCGCCGCGATCTTCCGCTCGGCGCTCGAACGCGGCGAGCCGCCCCGCGTCTTCGAGGACGGCGGGCAGCGCCGCGACTTCGTCCACGTACGCGACGTCGCCCGCGCGAACCTCCTGGCGCTCGAAGCGGCCGGCCCGCGACTCGGTGAGCTGCGGGCGTACAACATCGCCAGTGGCGAGCCGCGTACGGTGGGGGACATGGCGGTCGCGCTCGCCAAGGCGTACGGCGGACCCCATCCGATCGTGACCGGCGAATACCGGCTGGGCGACGTCCGCCACGTCGTCGCCGCTCCCGACCGTGCCCGCGCGGAGCTCGGCTTCTACTCCGCGATCCCCTTCGAGGAGGGCATGGCCGAGTTCGCCGCCCTTCCCTGAGCCCCCGCCGACGTCGACAGGCCGACGCGGGTGTGCGGGTGCCGACCGGCCGGCGCGGGCCGCTCGGACGCCCGCGATCCCACGCCGGCCGCCGACGTCGGCGGGCCAACCCGAACCGCCCGGACACGCGAGCCGATGCGCATGGCCCTGGCAGGCGAGCCGACGCGTACGGCCCCGGCACCGAGCCGAATGCTCGGTGAACGCGACGAGGCGCTGCGCTTCTGCCCCGATATGGGGCCGTCGGAGCGCTGCTTTCCCGAGCTTTTCGCGCGCGGCGCCCGGATGCTCAGACGCCCAGCGGGAGGCGGACGACGAAGCGGCAGCCGGCGCCCGCGTTGGAGACGCCGATCTGGCCCGCGTGCGCCTCGACGATGCCGCGGGCGATGGCCAGGCCGAGGCCGGCCCCGCCGCCGGGCGTCCGCGCCGTCTCACCGCGGAACGCCACCTCGAACAGGCGGGGCAGGTCCTCGTCCGGGATCCCGCCGCAGGCGTCGGACACCGTGACGTACGCCATGCCCTCCTCGGCACCCGCCACGATCTCCACGCCGCCGTCCTCGGGCGTGTGGCGGATCGCGTTGACGACGAGGTTGCGCAGGGCGCGGCCGAGTTCGGCGGCATCGACCTCGACGGGCAGGATGCCCTCCGCCTGCCCGCGCAGCCGTACGCCCTTGGCCCGGGCCAGCGGCTCCGTGCCGGCGACCGTCTCCGACACCAGGTCGCCGAGGCCGACCCGCTGCCGGGACAGCCGGAGCGCCCCGGCGTGGATCCGGGACAGCTCGAACAGGTCGTCGACCATCGCGGTGAGCTGGTCGGTCTCCGCCCGCATCTGCGCGTGGTACTGCCGGACGGTCGCCTGGTCGGCCACCACCTCGTCCTCCAGGGCCTCCGCCATGGCCCGCAGCCCGGCGAGCGGCGTGCGCAGGTCGTGGCTGACCCAGGCGACCAGCTCCCGACGGCTGGTCTCGAGGGCGCGTTCGCGGACGCGGGCCGCGTCGAGACGTTCGTACGCGGCGGCCAGTTCGGCGCCGAGTTCGGCGAGTTCGGCGGGGAGCCGGCGCTTCGGCGGGCCGAACCTTCCGGTCTCCCCCGCCCGCCGCACGGACACCAGCAGCGACCGGGTCCCGCCGATCAACCGGCGTCCGAGCAGCAGGGACACCCCGAGCCCGACGAGCCCGCCGATCACGGTGACGGTGAGCGCGACCGACCGGTCATGATCGCTGATCAGCATCTTCAGGGTGATCGCCACGATGCCGGCGACGGTGGCCAGGACGGTGGCGGCGGAGACGACGGTCACCAGCGCGGTGATGGAGCGTCCGCGCAGCGCGTAGAGCGCCGAGACGCCGACCGCGCCGACGAGCAGGGCGGCACCGGCGGCGTACGCCACCACCTCGACGAACGCGTTGAAAGGGATCATGTCAGCGGCTCGAATCGGTAGCCGACGCCCCAGACAGTGAGGATTCGCCGGGGCGCGGTGGGGTCCTGTTCGATCTTCTCTCTCAGTCGGCGGACGTGGACCGTGACGGTCGACGAGTCGCCGAACTCCCAGCCCCAGACCTTCTGGAGCAGGTCCATCCGGGTGAACGCCTCCCGGGGATGGCGCATGAGGAACGCCAGCAGGTCGAACTCCCGGGCCGTCAAGGAGATCTCCTCGCCGCCGAGCCGTACCTCGTGCGCGGCGGCGTCCACCGTCAGGTCGCCGTCGGTGATCGTCTTACCGGTCGCGGTGAGCGCGCCGCGCGCCCTGCGCAGGACGGACTTCACACGCAGGGCCAGCTCACGCGGGCTGAACGGCTTCGTGACGTAGTCGTCCGCGCCCGTCTCCAGCCCCACGAGGCGGTCGGTCTCCTCGCCCAGCGCGGTCAGCATGACGATCGGCACCGGCCAGCGTTCGCGGAGCCGTCGGCATACCTCCAGCCCGTCGATGCCGGGCAGCATGAGGTCGAGGACGACCAGGTCAGGCGGTCGTTCCTCGGCGGCCCGCAGCGCGGCGTGGCCGTCGGCGACGCAGACGACCTCGTGCCCGTCGCGGACGAGGTAGCGGGACACGACGTCGGCGACGGTCGGATCGTCGTCCACGACGAGCACCCGCCCGGTCTCGGATCTCACCAAGGGGACCTCACAAGGGCCTGGATCGCCAGCGCGGTGACGGCCTGCGCGAGGAGCAGCGTACGGGCCGGCGGTCGGTGAACGGCGGACGCGACCGTCATCCAGGTCGCATACGGAATCCAGATCCGCTCCACCTCGCCGCGCGTGACACCGGACAGGTCGAGCGCGACCATCCCGATCAGCGCGGCGGCGACCGGCCGGCCGAGCCACCCGATCCCCGACGGAACCTGCCGGACGCGGCGGGCCCGGAGCGTCGCGAGAGCGACGCCGGCCGCGCGCCCGATCCCCGGGGCAAGGTGCTCGGTCCGGCCGCCCGGGAGCGTCGCCCGAGCAACGGCGGCCGCGCGCCCGAGCACGGCCGGAAGGGCCATGGCGGTCGCGGGGCCGATGAGCAGCGCGAGCACGGACAGGTCCCCGAGCAGGAAGTAGGCGTACGGCCGCGCGCGTGCTCCCCCGCCCGCGGCCCACGCGGCGTGCGTTCCCGCGACCCCCGCGAACCAGGAGAACCCCGCGACGGTGAAGGCGGCGGGGACGACCACGCAGCCCGCGGCGACCGCGGCCAGGATCAGGCGGGACGGCCGCGTCAGCAGGAGGACCGTGAGCGGCAGCGCGAACACCGGCAGCAGCCCGTAGCTCAGGTACGGCAGCGAGCCGAGCAGCAGCCGGGGCGCCGCGTGCAACGGCGGGAACCGGTCCACCGGCAGGTGCCCGGTGACACGGAGCACGGCACCCATCGAGAACCCGACGAGGATGACCGCGACCCAGGCCATCAGCGCCATCCGGGCGCGCCGACCCGACCCGTCGGCGGGCCGTCCGGGGGCCGGGGCGGCCTCCCCGGAGGGCCTGGTGGAGGGTCCTCTCCGGCCGGGCGACCTCACCGGCACGCTGAAGCTGATCACGCTTTCACACTAGGGGTGAGCAGCCGGGACGCACCGCACACGTCATAACTCCGTAAGGGTGGATCACGGGGGTCCGGGTGTAGCGTCACGGGACATGATCGACGTCGTACTGCCCTGCCTCGATGAGGCCGCCGCCCTGCCGTGGGTGCTGACGCGGATGCCGGAGGGCCATCGCCCGATCGTGGTCGACAACGGCTCGGCCGACGACTCCGCCGAGGTCGCCGTCGCTCACGGCGCGCTGGTCGTGCACGAGCCGCGCCGCGGCTTCGGCGCCGCCTGCCACGCGGGGCTGCTGGCCGCCACCGCCGAGATCGTCTGCTTCATGGACGCCGACGCCTCCCTCGACCCGGCCGACCTGCCCAAGGTCGTCGGGCTGCTCGCGGCGTCGAGCGGGCCCGGCGCCGACTTGGTGCTCGGCCGGCGCCGTCCGGTGTCGCGCCGCGCGTGGCCGCCGCACGCCCGGCTCGGCAACGCCGTGATCGCGCGCCGGGCGGGCCTGCGGGACCTCGGCCCGATGCGGGCGGCCCGGCGGACCCGCCTGCTCGACCTGAACCTCACCGACCGGCGCTCCGGGTACCCGCTGGAGATGGTCCTGCGCGCCCGCGCCCAGGGTTGGCGGATCGCCGAGACGGACGTCGCCTACCACCCCCGTACGGGCCGCTCCAAGGTCACCGGCACCGTCCGGGGCACGCTGCAGGCCGTCCGCGACATGCGGCGCGTCCTGGAGACGGTGTGACCACCCGCGGAGACGGCGTGATCTCCGCTGGGGAGGGCATCTCGCCCGGAGACGGCACCACCGCCCCCCGAGGCGGCATGCCCGGCCTCGGAGAAGGTGCGCCTCACGCCGGACCACCTGATCAGGGTGCGACGACGCTGCTGGTCATCGCGAAGGAGCCGGTGCCCGGCCGGGTCAAGACCCGGCTCACCCCGCCGTACACGCCCGCCGAGGCGGCCGCGCTGGCGGAGGCGGCGCTGGCCGACACCCTCGCGGCCGTGGCGGCGACCAGGGTGGCGCGACGGGTGCTCGTCCTGGCCGGCCGTCCGGGACCGTGGCTGCCGGAGGGATTCGAGGTGATCTCGCAGCGGGGCGACGGCTTGGATGAGCGGCTCGCGAATGCCTTCGCCGACGTGGGCGGTCCCGCCGTCCTGGTCGGCATGGACACGCCCCAGGTGACTCCGGCGGCGCTCACCCAGGCGGTCCGCGGCCTGGACGACGGCGACGCGGTCTTCGGTCCGGCCGCCGACGGCGGGTTCTGGCTGCTCGGCCTGCGGCGGCCCGACCCCCGCCTGCTCCTCGGCGTGCCGATGTCGCGTCCGGACACGGGGGCGCACCAGCGCGCCCGGCTGCGCGGCCTGCGCGTGACGACGCTGGGCACCCTGACCGACGTGGACACCGCCGACGACGCCGTACGGGTCGCGGCGCTGGCGCCCGGCACCCGGTTCGCCGTCACGCTCGCCGCCATCGGCCATGGGACGCTCCTCGTACGAGGAGCCGCGCGGTGATCGGCGGGCTCTACGAGGGGTCGCTCGCCGGGCTCGGGTCGGTGGAGATCGAGCACGCCGACGGCCGGCGGGAACCCCTCCCGGTCGACCAGTGGTGCGACGGGCGGCCCGGTGACGATGCCGTGCTGGACCGCTGCGCCGGGCCGACGCTCGACGTGGGGTCCGGGCCGGGGCGGCTCACCGTCGCGCTCGCCGAGCGCGGGCTGCCCGCGCTCGGCATCGACGTCACGCCGTACGCCGTCGAGATGACGCGCGCGGCCGGCGGCCTGGCCCTGCTGCGGGACGTATTCGACCATGTCCCGGGCGCCGGGCGGTGGGAGACGGTACTGCTGGCCGACGGCAACATCGGCATCGGCGGTGACCCTGCTGCGCTGCTGCGCCGCGTCGAGGCGCTGCTGCATCGGCGGGGCCGGGCGATCGTCGAGCTCGGCGCGACGACGCGTACCGAGTTGGTACGGCTCCGCGACGGGCGGCAGGTGAGCGACTGGTTCCGCTGGTCGCACGTCGCCCGCGACGCGATCGGCGCGTACACGGAGGAGGCCGGCCTGCGGGTGGCCGAGGTGTGGGCGGAGGCCGGGCGATGCTTCGCCGACCTGACCCGGCTCGGCTGATCACCACTCTCGCGCGGTTGGCCTCCCGCGAACACGACGAGCGCGGTGAGCGGACCGCCGCGTGGCTCGGCGTCAGCTTCACGGTGGCGTTTGCGCCGTCCGCGGTGAGCGTCAGTGGAACTGCGGGACGATCAGGTAGATGCCGTAGCCGACGATCAGCGCGCACGTGAGGAAGCACAGCCCGGCGGCGACGGTGGCGAGCGACCCGTCCCGGCCGCGGCCGGTGTCCGCGGCCGGGCGTGCGGACCAGGCGAGGACCCCGATGGCGAAGATGACGACGATCGCGACGCCGACGGCGAAGGCGACGACGGCCACCTCCCCGAGGGCGCTCCACTTGATGTTCATCGCGCTGCCTTTCACGCGGCGGAGGCTTGCGGAGGCGGCATGACCGCCGTCGTCGGGTGGTCGTTGACATTGGCGGCGTGTACCGGGTTCCGCCGGGACACCGCGTACACCGCGGTCGCGACGCCGATCGCCGCGACGAGGACCAGGACGATCCCCGCGGTCCCCTGCTCGGCCACCGCCGCGGCCAGCCCGCCCACCGCCGCGGCCGCGGGCAGGGTGAACACCCAGGCCAGGACCATCCGGCCCGCGACGCTCCAGCGCACCTCCGCCAGCCGGCGGCCGAGCCCCGCCCCGAGGATCGCGCCGGAGCACACCTGCGTCGTGGACAGCGCGAACCCGAGGTGGGACGAGGCGAGGATCACGGTGGTCGCGGAGGTCTCGGCCGCGAACCCCTGCGGGGACTCGATGTCGGTCAGCCCCCGGCCCATCGTGCGGATGATCCGCCAGCCGCCGACGTACGTGCCGAGCGCGATCGCCATACCCGCCACCGTGACGACCCACCAGGGCGGTCCCGACCCGTGCGACAGGACGCCCGCGGAGATCAACGTCAGGGTGATGACGCCCATCGTCTTCTGCGCGTCGTTGGTGCCGTGCGCCAGCGACACCAGCGAGGCCGAGGCGATCTGCCCGGCCCGGAAACCGCGCGAGACCTCCTCCGGGCGGCCGCGCCGAGTGATCACGTACGCCAGGTAGGTGGCCGTCACCGCGACCACGCCGGCGATCACCGGCGAGGCGAGTGCGGGGATCAGGATCTTCTCCGTCACGACGGAGAAATGGACCCCCTTGACTCCGGCGCCCACCCAGGTGGCCCCGATCAGGCCCCCGAACAGCGCGTGCGAGGAGCTCGACGGCAGGCCGAACACCCAGGTCACGAGGTTCCACACGATGGCGCCCATGAGGCCGGCGAAGATCATTGATGGCGTGACGAGCGAGTCGTCGACGATCCCTCCGGAGATGGTCTTGGCCACCTCGGTGGACAGGTACGCGCCGACCAGGTTCAGCGCGCCGGAGATCGCCACGGCGACCCTGGGAGGCAGCGCGCCGGTCGCGATCGAGGTCGCCATCGCGTTCGCGGTGTCGTGAAAGCCGTTGGTGAAGTCGAATGCCAGGGCCGTGATCACCACGGCCACCACGAGAAACGACCAGTCGCCCATTGATCCCGCCTTCTGTCCGGCGGCGCCCCTACCCCCAAAGCGTAGGTTCACCCTTTGAACAGGTCGTGAACCGATCGGAACGACTGAGTCGGGTGATGATAACGACCCTGTAAGGCGGGATGCGGCGACCTGCCGCCGCCCGCCCTTCCGGTCAGAGGTCGACGGTGTCGCCCGGCGACAGCCGGGCGTACACGGTGCCGGTCCCCGGCCCGTTGTCACCGAGCACGCCGTTGACGACCGTCTTGCCGACGTCGCTGAGGACCTCGTCATGCACGGAGAAGGCACGCGTCGGCTTGACGGCGCGCACGTAGTCGATGACCTCGGCGAGCTTCTGCCAGGGGCCGCTGACCGGCACCATGAGGCTGTCGACCGGCCGCTCCGGCACGGTGAAGGCGTCGCCCGGGTGGAAGACGCTCCCGTCGATCAGGAACCCGACGTTGCCGACACGGGGGATGTCCGGGTGGATCACCGCGTGCCACTCGCCGTACACCTCCACGCCGATGCCGTCGGCGTCGAAGGCGTCGCCGTGGCCGACGACCGTCAGCCGGCCGCCCAGGCCGTCGAGCTTGGCGGCGGTGGCGCCGTTGGTCCACACGCGCAGGCCGGGGTTCGAGTCGAGCGCGGCGCGGAGCGCGCCCTCGTCGAAGTGGTCGAAGTGCTCGTGGGTGATGAGCACCGCGTCGGCCCCGTCCAGCGCTCCCGGTCCGGTCAGCCCGCCGGGATCCACCACCAGCGTCGTGCCGTCCTTCTCGAACCTGATGCAGGCGTGTCCCAGCTTGGTCAGTCGCATGCGCGGCGTCCCCTCCTTCGCGAATTCGCCACCGAATATACAGCATGGCTGTAGAGTCGCCGATGTGAGCGAGGTGGACGTCAACGAGGTCGCCCATGACCTGCGACTGGTCGTCGGACGGCTGGTGCGCCGGGCACGCAGCCGGACGGACCTGCTGCCCACGGCTCAGGACGCCGTACTCGGCCACCTCGACCGGGAAGGCCCCATGACCACCAGCGAGCTGGCCGACCGGCAGCGGGTCCGGCATCAGTCGATGGCCCGTACGGTCGGGCAGCTCATCGCCCTCGACCTCATCGCCCCCGGGCCGCACCCGAGTGACGCCCGCAAGACTCTGCTGACGATCACGGAGGCGGGCCGCGCCGAGCTGGCGGGCCAGCGGACCCGGCGGGCCGGCTGGCTGGCCGAGGCGATAACCAGTGAGCTCAGCCCCGAGGAGCAGCGGGACCTGGCCCGCGCGGTCGCCCTCCTGGGGCGCCTCGCCGACCACTGAACGGGCCGGACGGCGTACGGGCCCGGGACATGCACCCCGGGCCCGTACGGAAGATCAGGCGAGGCTGCGACGGCGCCGACGTCCGGGTCGGTGGCCCAGACCGTGAGGCCGGCTGATCGTAGACGACCTATTCGCGCCGATCGCCCTGCATGGGACCTTCGGCCCTAGTGCCGCCCGTTGCCGTCCGGCGACCATTCTGTTACCAGGCGGAGATGAGCCGTAACGGCAGTTCGGCGCCCTTGCCGGCAGACGGGGGGTGCCATGCTCCGCCGATCCTGATGCGGGGGGACTCCCATGGCGGGAAAGCTGCTGACATGTGCATCTGTCTCCGGCCCGGCCGCGACCGTACGGGAGGGCTGGGAAAGCCTCGCTCCGGCGCTGGAGGCGGTCGTGCGCGTACGCCCCGGAGCGGCGCCCGTGGTGTGGGTGCGCGGTGAGCTGGACCTCGCCGGCGCGGACGACTTCGAGTACATGGTGGCCCAGGTGATCCTCCGCCACGGACCGGACGTGATCATTGACGCCTCCGGTCTGTCGTTCTGCGACGCGCGGGGACTCGGCGCCCTCGTACGGTGCGCCAATGAGGCCGACCGGTCGGGTGGCCGGTTCACGCTGGCGAACCCGAGCGACCGGCTGCGCCGTCTGGTGCGGATCGTCCACCTCGAGCGGCTGCTGTGAGCCGCCCCGGCGCCTCCTGACGCGGCCCACCCTGTTCGACAATGTCGGCAGGACCGTGTTGACGTGCTGGAACATGCCCCATAGCGTCATAGGCAGCCGTGAGGGGACCGACGGTCCGCCGTTGGTCCGCTACCCCGTTTGCTCCCCCGCAGGCGGCACCCCGAACCCTCGATGGTGATGAGCGATCCCCGCGTGCGCCCAGCCCTCCCTGTGTCTGCCCCTTCCCCCGATTACGGGCGGGGTGCTCCCCCGCACCCCGCCCGTGGCGCTTCTCAGCTGAACAGGTAACGGCCGCAGTTCGGCCACTGGCCCTGCCAGCGGCCGTTCACCCGGTTGTACAGCAGCTGCGCGCGGTAGGTCTGCTCGGCCGCGGGGGCGTCGCTGGGCAGCCCCGAACCGCCGACGGTCGCCCAGGACTGCCGATTGAACTGGTACAGCCCGTAGTAGCCGGCCGGATTGACGGCCCTGGGGTTACCGCCCGACTCGCACTTGGCCAGTCCCGCCCAGTTCAGGCGGGCGGCCGAACCGACGCCGCCCGGCTGCGGGCCCAGCGCGACGATCCGCGACACCGGCTTGCGTTTGATCTGCTGGTCGATGACGGCCTTGACCTTCTTGCCGTGCCGCCGGACGTACGCGGTGGTGACCATCTTGACGCCGGAGCGGCCCTGCCGGGTGACCTTGCGGCTGAAGGCGGGGAGCTTGCCGTCCTTCTTCTCGATCGTCGCCGGCGGGATGGTGAGCTTCGTGGTCTTGGGCGCGGACAGCAGCCGGAGCACCTTGATGGTCGCGGCCGGGGCGGCGTCCGCCGCAGGGGTCACCAGGTCGTACTTGCCGAGTTGAACGCCCGCTTGGGCCAGCACCTCGCGTACGGTGCCCGCCGTCGTCATGGTCTCGGCGCGTTTCTTGCGATCGACCAGGATGACGACCTTCATCGGGGTCGCCGTGGGGCTCACCACGGCATCGCGCGGCGCGACCGCCGCCGCGTTCTTCTTCCCGTCGCCCGCCTTGCCGCCACAGGCCGAGGCGGTGATCGCGAGCATCGTCAGACCGGTGACCAACAGGGAACGGCGCACATTTCCTCCGTATCGGCAGCCCCAGTACCGGCCAGACCATAGCGGAGCGTACGGCCGCATTCGTCACAAGTGGCGAATTTCGCACGGTTGCCGAGCAGCCGTGCGCGCACCGCGCTGCCGCCCCCGAAGCCACGCCGGGGCGGCAGCGCGATCGCCGATCAGACGGCTAAACGACCACCGACAGGGCGAGGACGAGGACGAAGGCGACGACGGAGATGATCGTCTCCATGAACGACCAGGTCTTGACCGTCTGGCCGACCTCGAGCCCGAAGTACTCCTTCACCAGCCAGAAGCCGGCGTCGTTGACGTGGCTGAAGAAGAGCGATCCGGCGCCGACCGCCAGCACCAGGAGCGCGGTGTGGGATGACGACATGCCGGCCGCCAGCGGGGCGACCAGGCCGGCCGCCGACACGGTCGCGACGGTCGCCGAACCGGTCGCCAGCCGGATGGCCACCGCGATCAGCCAGCCGAGGACCAGCGCCGGGATCGACCAGTGCTTGGAGAAGTCGACGATCATCTGACCCACGCCGATGTCGACGAGCGTCTGCT
>JBJMIW010000149.1:0-15769 GCA_045806665.1 Actinoallomurus sp. | reverse complement strand
TCACGCCGGACGCGCCGTGCATGATGTCGACCTCGTGGGTCAGGTCACGGATCACCGCGGTCGGGTTGGCGACCATCCCGACCTTCTGCCCGCGCAGCTCCCGGTAGCTCCCGGCCCGGAGCACCTCGAATCCCGTTCGGACCCCTCGGCCGGGCGCCGCCTCGGCGGCCGGAAGTCCGAGCGCGGCGAACGGCGCGGCCGCGCCTCCCGCGGCGATCCCGCGAAGCATCGCACGTCGTGTCGTCATCAGAGGATCCCCCTAAGGTCGGCCACGACGGGCCTGTGGTCGGAGGCGAGCGTGTCCGGCACGTACGCGCCGGTGACCCGCGGGCCGGGTGTGAAGGTCACGTAGTCGATGCGGTTGACCGGTGCGTCGGCGGGCCACGTGGGCGTCGTACGCTTCCCGGCGACCGTCAGCGCGTCGTTCAGCCGCGTCCACAGCGGCGCGAGTTCAGGCGCGTCCGGCGCGGCGTTGAAGTCACCAAGTAGCAGCTTAGGACCTTGCCGTCGCGCCATGATGGCCGCCATGTCGGCGACCTGCGCCCGGCGTACGGCGGGGTCGGAGCGGTAGTCGAGGTGCGTGTCGTACACCCAGATCCGCATTCCCCGCGCCTTGACCAGCAGCTCGGGGAAGCCGGGCGCCGGGGCCGGGACGGGGTTCGGCGCCTGCGTCGACAGCCGCGTGATCTCGTGGTTCTGCGCGCGCAGGATCGGGAACCGGGACAGCACCGCGACGCCGAACCTCCGGTCGGGCGCCCCGGCGCGGTCGGGCGGGAGCGTGTAGATCGGCGCGAAGAACACGCGCATGTGCAGCCGACGGGCCAGCCACGACGCCTCGTCGACGTAGTCGCTGCGCGTTCCCCAGTCGACGTCGACCTCCTGCAGCCCGACGACGTCGGGATGCTGCGCCTCGATCGCGCGGGCCTGGCGTTCCAGGTCGAAGACGTGGTCGGCGCCCGCACCGGCCTGGATGTTGTAGGACATCACCCGCAGCGACGCGCCTCGGGGTCCGGCCGCGTGCGCCGGCGGACCGGCGACCACGGCGGTGAGGAGCAGCGCAAGCCCGGTGACGGTCCGGGAATGCCTTCGGGCGGAACGGCGGACCAGCGGGGCCATGGACTCTCCTGCCGCATTCGGGGTTGAAAAGAATCAACACGATCAAGCGGACGTATGAAAATTAGGTACGCAGACCCTGGGCGTCAATAGCCCGGCTGAAAATGGGGTCCGCACCGGCGGTGGGAGGATGGAGGCGTTATGCCCAGCGATCCGGTGTTCCGTCTGGCCCGCGCGGTGGTCTTCGCCGCCGTGTGCGTCACTCTCGCCGTCGTGGGACACGTGACGGCCTCCCACGAGCCCGTCCCGCCGACGACGGTCGGAGCGGGTCTCATCGGGCTGACCGTCGTGGCCGTCGTCCTCGCCGGGACCGAGCGGTCCCTGGGCACCATCCTGGCCGGGCTGCTCGGCGGGCAGTTCATGCTGCACGTGCTGTTCGCCGCGGCGCAGCATGGCCAGCACCTGGCCCACCACCCGGCCGCGCTCGCATCCCACGGCCCCCGGGCGATGACGCTCGCGCACGTCACGGCGGCCGCCGTCTCGGCCTGGTGGCTGCGCTTCGGCGAGCGCGCCGTCTGGCGGCTGGCCAGGAGGGCCGCGGTCGCCGCCGTACGGCCGCTGCGGGCACTCCTGTCGCTGCCCGCTCCCCCGCCGGCGCCCTGCCGGCACGTCTTCGCCGGCCCGATGATCGGCCCACCCGAACGCGTCCTCCGGCACGTCCTCACCCGGCGCGGACCGCCGGCTCCGTTCCCGGCGTTCCGCTGAACGCCTCGCCGCGACCGGATCCGCTCGATCCGGTCACCATCACGCTCAGTGAGCATCACGAACGGAGAACTCTCATGGACACCGCGCACCCCCCCGCGCGACGTACGAACGACATCGGGACCCGAACGAGCCGGGTCCCCCGGTGGCGGCTCCCCCGGCCCCTGTCCGTGACCGCCGCAGCCGCTCTCGTCGGCCTCCTCATGGCCGCCCCCGCCGAGGCCCACACCACGCTGACTTCGGCCGTACCCGCCACGGGGTCCAAAGTGCCGTCGCCGGCCCAGATCAAGCTGACCTTCGCCGAGCCGGTGAAGTTTCCGGGCGTCGTCGTGCTCGACACCAAGGGCGGCCACCACGAGTCCGGTAAGGCGCACGCGGCGGGCGCCACGGTGACCGAGCAGGTCGCCGGCGTGCTGCCGGCCGGCGTCTACACCGTCGGCTGGCGGGTCGTCTCCGCAGACGGGCACCCGGTCACGGGCGACTACAAGTTCACGGTCGTGGGCGGGTCGTCGCCGTCGCCCGCCCCGGCCTCGGTGACCGCCGGCTCTTCGGCCCCGGCCGCGGCCGCACCGTCGAGCACACCCGCAGCGCAGCGGACCGGGAGCACCTCCAGCGCGAGCTGGTGGTGGGTCGGCCTCGGCGCCGTCATCATCGTCGGGTCGGCCGGCGGCGCCGAGCTGTACCGCCGGCGCCGCACGACGCGGACCTGACCCGCTGGGGAAGGAATACCGCCGAGGCCGCAGCTCAGCGGGCCTCGGCGCGGCGGTCGGGCTCAGTCCCGGACGGCGGTGAACGCCGTGCGGCGGCCCGGCTCGCCGGGCGGGCGCCGGACGCCGTTGAGGTACACCTGGACGGCGCCGGCGTCGCTCAGCACGACGTTCAGGCGTGCGTCGTCGAAGCGCAAGGTCTGCCCGCGCACGAGCGTGCGGTTGACCAGGATGTCGCCACCGGGGACACCGACGAACACCTGGCACTGCGAGCCGGTGACCGTCAGCGCCAGCGTCGCGGTGGGCGCCGGCGCGGTGGCGTGCGGCGGCGATTCCCGCTCGCGGACCTGCGCCCAGATGGAGTAGCCGGCGAAGCAGAGGCCGCCGGCCAGCACGGCGATCCCGGTGCAGGCGACGATCGTCGCCCCGCGGAGCGACCGCCTGCGCTCAGGCGAGACATGACGGCCCACGGCGGAGAGTCTAGTCAGCCTTTCTGCCCCGTGTCAGTCACCCTATTTGTTTATGTCCGGAAACGGTCGGCCGACCGCGTTTGACGGGTCATCGTTCGACGTCCGGGGCCCCTGTGGCCTCAGGGATCTGGCCCCCTCGCCCCAGCTAACCGAAATGCCCGGAAGCGCGCGTTATTCAGGGGCATTATCTGGATAATCTCCGGAACAGGTGACGGGAAGCCGTCAATGAACGGGACGGGTACCGCCGATGCCTTATCCTCGCCGCGCCATCGGGACCAAGGCACTGGGCACGCTGCTGGTCATGCTGCCCGCGCTCGCCGCATGCGCGCTCGGGTCCGGTTCGAGCGGATGCCGCAGCCGGGCGATCACCGTCGCGGTCGTACCGTCGATCGCCCCGGCGATCGAGCAGGCCGCACGCCGGTACAACGGAGACTCGTGCGCCCGGGTGACGGTGAGCCGCCAGCGGCCCTCCGACGTCGCGGCCGCACTGTCCGGTCAGGGCTCGAACCCCGGCGTGGGCCGCCCCGACGCGTGGATCCCCGACTCGTCCCTCTGGCTCCCGATCGCCCGGCGCAGCGACGCGGGGGCCGCCGCCGTACGGTCGTCCGGCGCGTCGGTCGCGATGTCACCCCTTGTCCTGGCCGCCCCGCGCGGGCACGCGGCGAGCACCGTCGGCTGGCGGCTCCTGCTGTCGCCACAACTGCCCGGAACCGGCGGAACGCCACCCGCCCTCCGCATCCGGTTCCTCGACCCCGCCGCCGACGCGACCGGTCTGGGCGCGCTGCTGCTCGCCCAGCACGTCGCCGGTCCAGGCCGGGGCGGGCTGTCCGCCTTCGCCGTCACGCTCTACTCCGACCTCGGCACCGCCCTCCCTGACGAGCGCGCCGCCTACGCGCAGATCGCCAAGGGGGGCGCTCCCCCGACCGCCGTGGTCCTGTCGGAACAGTCCGTATGGCAGCACGAGCACGCCGGCGGCGCTCCGGCCGTCACCGCGCTGTACCCGAGCGGCGGCACGCTCGCCCTCGACTTCCCGTACGTCTCGACGACCACCGACCGCGGCCGATCGAGGACCGTCGAGGACTTCCAGGCCACGCTCGCCCAGTCCCAGACCCGCGTCGCGCTGCAGGGGCTCGGGCTGCGCACGCCCGACGGGGTGGCCGGATCGGACTTCGACGAGCGGTACGGAGTCGTCGCCCGCGCCCCGGACCGGCTCTCTGCCCCCGACCCGGTCAACGTCGGGCGGGTCCTGCAGATGTGGCAGCGTACGGTGCTGGGCGCGCGCATGCTGATCCTCCTCGACGTCTCCCCCTCCATGAGCGATCCGGTCCCGCGAACTCAGGACACGCGCATGCAGGCGACCGCCAAGGTCGCGATCGGGGGCATCAAGATCCTCAGCGACAACTCCCAGGTGGCGCTCTGGGAGTTCGCCACCACGCTGGACGGCGCCCGCGACTACCGCCAGATCGTGCCGTTCCGTACGCTCAGCGACAAGGTCGGCGCGGGCTCGCAGCGGGACCTCGTCGAACGCTCCTTCGCCGCGGCGGCGCCGGTGCCGAACAGCCGGACCGGCCTGTACGACTCGGTGCTCGCCGCCTACCAGGAGGCGGTCCGGACCTACCAGCCCGACCACAACAACGTCGTGGTCCTGCTCACCGACGGGATGAACTACGACCCCGGCCACACGATGTCCCTGCAGACCCTGATGAAGGAGCTGAAGAAGGCCACCGACCCGATGCGCCCCGTCGCGATCGTCCCGATCGCGTTCGGGCCCGACATCGACCCCGGCCCTCTGCAGCGGATCGCCTCGGCGACCGGCGGACAGGCCTTCGTCACCGTCGACCCGCGGCAGGTGCAGCAGGTGTTCCTGCAGATGCTCATCCGCCTGACCTGCGGGCAGGCCTGTCCTACGTCCTGAGCCGCCGGGTAAGGTCACGGTGCTGTGAAAGCACTGCAGTGGTTGGGCATGGCCAGGCATGGCGAGAGCACCGCGAACGTCGCGGCGCACCAGGCGGCGGCCCGCGGGCTCGACGCCGCGGACAGCTCCCTGCGCGAGGCCGACGTTCCCCTGTCGCAGGTCGGCCGGGACCAGGCGGTCGCGCTCGGCCGCCGGCTCGCCGCGCTGCCCCCGGGCGAGCGGCCCACGGCGGTGCTGTCCTCGCCCTACCTACGGGCGAGGGACACCGCACGCCTCGCGCTGGAGCAGCTGGCCGACCCGCCGCCGCTCGTCCTGGACGAGCGGCTGCGCGACCGCGAGCTCGGCGACCTGTATCTCCTCACGCAGCGCGGCGTCGAGGCCCGGTACCCCGAGGAGGCGGAGCGGAAGCGCAGGATCGGGAAGTTCTACTACCGGCCGCCCGCCGGCGAGTCCTGGGCCGACGTGGCGCTGCGGCTGCGCAGCGTCCTCGGCGACATCCACCGGGAGCACCCCGGCGGACGGGTCCTCGTCGTCGCGCACGACGCGCTCGTCGTCCTGACGCGGTACATCATCGAGCGCCTCACCGAGGAGGAGCTCCTGGACGTGGAGCGGACCGTCGTCGCGAACGGCTCGCTCACCGTCTGGGCCCGCGAGCACGGCGAGCTCCGCCTCGTCACCTTCAACGACACGAGCCACCTCAAGGACGGCGGCCTGGACCCGTAGGGATCAGTCCTCGTCGTCGTGGACGAAGAGGTTCAGCAGCCAGCTGACCACGCCGACGACGATCGCACCCCACAAGGCCGCCCAGAAGCCGGACACGTGGAAGGGCAGGTTCAGCCTGCCCGCCGCCCAGCTCGCCAGCCACAGCAGCAGCCCGTTCACGACCAGCGCGAACAAGCCCAGGGTCAGGACGTAGAACACACAGCCGAAGGTCTTGACGATCGGTTTGAGGAACCCGTTGATCAGACCGAACACCACGGCCACGGCGACGAGCGTGCCGATCTTGCGGGGGGTCGTGGCGGCCGTCACGTCGATGCCGTGGACCACCAGCGTGGCCACCCAGAGGGCGACAGCGGTGATTACCACTCGAATCAGGATCTTCACGACACGATCGTCGCACGAAACACTGTCCGCATGACGAGTCGTCGATGTCGGCCTCGGTCACGCTCCGGCCCATGTGGCGCGACCCGTCCGGGATCAATGAGTACGGAGCGGTGTCGGGCACCTCGGCTTGACGGTCACGCGCTCGTTTCCACGGTGGCCGTCTCGGGGCTGGAGGTACGCCGGGCGGTGAGGGCCCTGATCGCCGGAGGGCCTGCCACGGCGACGAAGACGGCGAGGACGCCGGGGAGGGCCAGCGCGGTCCGCAGTGAGGTCAGCTCGGCGAGGTGGCCGATGGTGGCCGGACCGGCCAGCAGTCCGCCGTAGCCGAAGCTGGTCAGCAGGGCGATCGTCCGCCCGGCCGTGTTCGAGTCCGCCCCGGCGGAGCTGAACGCCACGGGCACGACCGTCGCCAGGCCGATCCCGACGAGGACCCATCCCATCCACGCGCACGCCAAGGCGGCCCCACCGGCGGACGGGGCCAGCAGTACGAGCGCGTAGCCGGCGGCGGCGAGGGCACCCGCCAGGCGCAGGGTCCGGCTCGCTCCGAGGCGGCCGCGCAGCCTGTCGCCGAGGAAGCGCATGGTCGTCATCGCCACCGAGTAGATCGTGAACGACAGAGGCGCCAGGTCGGCCGAGGCGCCCAGCACGCGGCGGGCGTGCATGGCCGCCCAGTCCATCGCGCCGCCCTCGCAGATCGCGCCCGCGAGCATGACCGTGCCGAGCAGCAGGATCACCCCCCGGACAGGGCCGCGGCTCGGAGTGGCCTCCAGAGGCGAGTCCACGGCTCCCCGCGCCGCGCGGCCGGGGAGAAGGAGCGGTGCGGGGAGGAGAAAGAGGAGCGTCATGGTGATGGCAGTGCCGACCAGCAGGGTCTGGACACCGAGGCCGGCGCGCAGCCCGGCGGACGTGACGAGGCCGCCGGCCGCGCCGCCCAGGCTCCACATGCCATGGAACGCCGACATGATCGGCCGGTCGTACCGGACCTCGACCTCGACGGCGTGGGCGTTCATGCCGACCTCGAGCAGCCCGAAGCCGATGCCGAAGATCATCGCGCCGACGAGGAGAGCCGGATAGGAGCCCGCGAGGGCCGGTCCGAGCAGCAGCAACGCGTGCAGGGGCCCGGCCGCCCAGGTCAGCCGCCGGCTCGACCAGCGGTCGGCCATCCGCCCCGCAACCTGCATCGATATCAGCGCCGTGAGGGAGACCAGGAGCAGCGCCGTGCCGGTCCGTCCGGAATTCAGGTGCAGCCGGTCCGCGAGGGCGGGCAGGCTCGCGGCCCAGATCCCGACCGTCATGCCGCACAGCCCGAAGTAGCTGAAGACGCCGACGCGTGCGCGCCTCGCCACCGGATCGATCACAGCCCCTCCTGATTTGCTCTAGGCCGGAACATAACCCATGACAGAGGGCTGCGACAATCGACGGGTGCATAGGGTGACCGGAGCGACGACCAGTGGCGAGCTGCGTCTGCACAACCTCGTGCGCCTGCTGCGGGCCGCACATGACCGGGCAGGGCGGGCCACCCGCTCGGAGCTCACCCGCGGCCTCGGTCTCGCCCGCGGAACGGCCGCCGTCCTGGTCGCCGACCTGACCGATGCCCGGCTGGCCGAGGAGCGGCCCGCGCCGCAGCGGGCGCGCGGTCGCCCGACCGCGATCCTCGGCCCCCACCCCGAAGGCCCGCTCGCCCTGGCCGTCGACCTGCGCGAGGACGCCTGGACGATCGCCACCGCCGAGATCGGCGGCGAGCTGACCGTACGCGAGGAGCAGCCGCATCCCGGGAACCCGCCGGAGACCGTGTTGAGCGACCTGGCCGCGGCGATCGACCGGCATGTCTCCCAACTCGGCCCCCGGATCGTGGGCGTCGGCGTCGCACTGCCGGGCCCGATCCGGGACGGCCGCGTCGTGGACATCCCACACCTGTCCTGGAGGGACGTTCCGGCGGCGGAGATCCTGCGGGCCCGCACGCTACCGGTCGCGCTGGGCAACGACGCCACGCTCGCCGGTCTCGCCGAGGCGCGGCGCGGCGCGCTCCGCGGTGCCGCCGTCGGCCTGCACTTCCACGTCGAGTTCGACCTCGGCGGCGCGCTGCTCGTAGACGGGAGTCCCCTCCCGGGCGCGCGCGGCACGACCGGGGAGTTCGGTCACATGCCGTTCGGCGGCTCGGATCTACGGTGCGACTGCGGCGCCGTCGGGTGCTGGTCGCTCGAGGTCGGCGCGAACGGGCTGCTGCGGGCGATCGGAGCCCCGGTCGAGCCCGGGCGCGGCCGGGCGGGCGCCCTGCGGGTCCTCGCCCGCGCCGCCGAGGGCGAACCTCGTTCCACCGCCGCGTTGCAGGAGGTCGCCCACGCGTTCGGAGCCGGCACCGCCGCCCTCGTCAACGCGCTCGACCCCCAGCGGGTCACCGTGTCCGGCCTCGGCGTACGGATCCACGAGCAGGCGACGGACGCGTTCGCGACCGCCTATGAGAACGGTCTGATGACCTTCCGCCGCGAGCAGCCGCCGCCGGTCCTGTCCGCCGCGCTGGGCGCCGAGGCGACCCTGGTCGGCGCCTCGGAGCTGGCCTTCGACGCCTTCCTCACCCCGGACGGCCTCACCGCCTGGCGCCCGCCCCGCTGAGTCGCCGTCCGCCGCCCGGCGGCGTACGGAAGTCTCGCCGAAGGCCCGCCCCAGACGCCGTAATCCCCCGCAGGACGCCTGCCGACCCGGACTTTGACCGAGCATTCCGTCCGCCTCGCCACGGGCCAGAGGGCGAACGAGCCCCGAAGCACGGGCTGCGACGGTCAGGTAGCGGCGCGCATCGCGGCGGCGACGCGTTCGGGGGTGATCTCTCCCAGGTCCTCGGCGACGTACGCGGCGAGCGCGAGGGCGTCCGGGGCGGGTGGGTAGCGCGGGTGTGGCACGGCGATCACGCGCATCCCGGCGGCGTGCGCCGACCGCAGGCCGTTACTGGAGTCCTCCACGGCGGCGCAGCCCGCCGGGTCCACGCCGAGCCGCTCCGCGGCGAGGAGGTACCCGTCCGGCGCGGGCTTGCCGCGGGCGACCTCCTCGGTCGAGACGGTCGCCTGGAACAACGGTGCGAGCCCCGTACGGTCGAGGACGACGTCGATGAGCACGCGCGGCGAGGAACTCGCCAGTCCGAGAGGCCAGCGGGACGCCAGCCGCCGTACGGTGTCGACCGCGCCCGGCATGAGCGGGACGCCGTCCTCGTAGCGCCGGGCCATCTGCTCGACGACGCCGCGGGCCACGTCGGCGGGCGAGAGCCGGACGCCGAGTTCGCCACTCAGGTACGCGGCCCACTCGGCCGTGCTCATGCCCATCAGCCGCTGCTGGGTGTCGGGCTGCCACTCCCCGCCGTGGTCGGCCACGAACGCGCGCCGTACCTGTTCCCATACCGGCTCGGAGTCGACGAGTACCCCGTCGAGATCGAAGACCACAGCACTCATGCGGATAACTCTGACAGCAGGGGAAGAGTCAGCACGAAGCAGGCGCCCTTGTCGTTGTCGGTGAGGGTCAGCGTGCCACCGTGCGCGTGCGCGATGTCCCGGGAGATCGCCAGGCCGAGACCGCTGCCGCCGGGGTCGCGCTGCCGGGCGTCCGGCAGCCGGATGAACCGCTCGAAGATCCGCTCTCGGTCGGCCGGCGGGATCTGCTTGCCATCGTTGAAGACCTCGACGGCCGCCTCGTCGCCCTCCCGCCGTACGCTGACGGTGATCTCGGACTCGGCGTGCCGCGCGGCGTTGTCGAGGAGGTTGGTGAGCACCCGGCTGATGTCCAGCCGGTTCGCCCGGACGACGACGCCCGGCTCGGCGATGACTTTGGCGGTGATCCGCCGGGGCACGCGGCGCACCTCGCGCTCGGCCAGGTCGCCGAGGTCGACGGGGCCGTTGCGGCTCGGCATGCCCGCGTCCCGGCGTGCCAGCGCGAGCAGTTCGGTGACGATGTTCTGCAACCGGTCGGTGTTCGTCAGCGTCCTGCCGAGCGCCTCCCGCAGGTCGGTGCCCTCCGGGTCGATCAGCGCGATCTCCAGTTCGGCCCGCAGCCCGGCGATCGGGCTGCGCAGGTCGTGGGAGACGTCGGAGACCAGACGGCGCTGCTGTTCCACGGCCGCCTCGAGCCGGTCGAGGGTCGCGTTGACGGCCCTCGCCAGCCAGTAGAACTCGTCCCGCCGGGGCGGCAGCGAGACCCTGCGCCGCAGGTCCGCGGCGTTGATCGCGTCGAGTTCGTCGCGCAGTGCCTCCACCGGCCGCAGCCGCCGCCCGGCGGCCCACCACCGCCAGACGCCGCCTACCCCGATGCTGACCGGGATGCCCAGCGCCAGCAGGACGGCCAGGCCCGGATGCGGGAACAGACCCGGCGCCGGCGCGATCGAGTGGACCGTCAGCGCCTGCCCCGGACCGGTCACCCGCTGCGAGACCACCATGAGGCAGTGGCGCTGGTTGACGCAGACCCGCTGCTCGATGCGCTGGCTGTCGGCGGGCCGCCGGGCCCGCAGCGCCGGCAGACCGGACACGCTGCGGGTGGCCGCGACCACCTGCCCCCGATCGTTCTGCACCTGGACCAGCTGGTGACCGCCGGTGACGACGGGATTCGTGAGGTGTCCCGCGCGGGCGAGCGCGGATATCTGCCGGGTGGTGTACGTGAGTTCCGTCGAGAGCCGGTGGGACACCTGGTACTGGATGACCGCGAGCAGCCCGATATAGAGCAGCACGGCGAGGATCCCCGTCACCGTCATCGCGATGACGGTGACGCGCTGCCGGATCGTCTGGTCTCTGTGTCGCACTGGCTGTCCCCCGCGGCCACGGCGCCCCCTGAGCCATGCCACAGCACCGGACAACTACCCAGCGGGGGACTCCCTATTCATTCCGTCACCTACGGGTGTACTCCCCGGAGTCGCTCGGTCGCGGTCCTCCGCCCGTTCTGATCGTGGTGGGGACGCCTGCCGAGGACCGGCGGAACGGCCGTAGGACGAGAGAATCGTCTGCTCCCGGCGGCTGGGCTGGACGGGATCGTTTCCGGTCCCGCACGGTGACGACACGGCTGCGTGCGGGGCTCGGCACAGGCATGCCCGATACGTCCGATTTGACGAGTGGAACGTGGCAAATGCTGCCGACTCCCGGTCGTCCTCACACACGTATGTGTGTCAGAGTTGACACGCGACAGAACGCAAAGAAGCGGTGATACTCAACGGAGGAGACGTACGGCCGCGAGGGCGGTCGCCCATGGGGGGCGGCCCGGCCGGTGGAACAACTGGACAACGAATGACTGCCGTCCGCGCCACAGATGGGCGACAATAGCGGCGTTCGATGGGAGGCGGGAGCGCCAATGAAGAAGTACCTGACCTGGGCACTTATAGCCTTTGTCATCTTCTACCTGCTGAATTCCCCCAACGGCGCAGCCCACGTCGTGCACAACGCACTCGGCGGGCTGGTGTCGGCGGGCAACTCCTTGTCGAGGTTCGTCAACGCACTGTGACCCTCCGCTGGCGCGAGCCATCTCGCGCCAAGCCCCATGTCCCCGTTGGTTTCTCCTCGCCGCCGAGGTCCAGGCTTCTTTTCATGCCCGGACCAGGAGGTCGCCGCGCGGCCCTCTAGAACGAACTTCTAGAGTGAGCCGCAAGGTCGACCTGAGAGGTGATCATGGGACCACTGCAGGGTGTTCGCGTCGTCGAGATCGCGAGCCTGGCGCCTGCGCCGTTCGGCTGCATGGTGCTCTCCGATCTGGGTGCCGACGTGCTCCGCGTCGACCGTCCGTCCAGCGTGGCCGGCGCGGCGACGCTCGTCGGCGGTGCGGCGACCGCGGACCCGCTGAGCCGCGGCCGTCGTTCCATCGGCCTGAACCTCAAGGATCCGGCCGGCGTCGACGTGCTCCTGCGTCTCATCGAGTCGGCCGACGTCCTCGTCGAGGGCTTCCGCCCGGGCGTCGCCGAACGCCTCGGCTTCGGCCCCGCCACCTGCCTCGAACGTAACCCGCGCCTCGTCTACGGCCGGATGACCGGCTGGGGACAGGACGGCCCCATGGCCACGATGGCCGGCCACGACATCAACTACATCGCCGTCGCAGGCGCGCTCGACCCGATCGGCCACGCCGGCGAGCGGCCCGTCCCCCCGCTCAACCTCATCGGCGACTTCGGCGGCGGGGGCATGCTCCTCGCGCTCGGCATCCTCGCCGCGCTGTACGAACGTTCGCAGTCCGGCCGGGGACAGGTCGTGGACGCGGCGATGGTCGACGGCGCCGCCCTGCTGACCTCGTTCATCCACGGCATGCGGGGCCAAGGACTGTGGAGCGACGAGCGCGGCACGAACCTCCTCGACGGCGGTGCGCCGTTCTACGACACCTACGAGACCGCCGACGGCCGGTACATGAGCGTCGGCGCCCTCGAGCCGCAGTTCTACGCCGCCCTCCTGCGGGGCCTCGGCCTCGAGGGCGAGGACCTGCCCGCGCAGCTGGATCAGGAACGCTGGCCGGAGCTCCGGGCGCGCTTCACCGAGATCTTCAAGCAGCGCACGCGCGAGGAATGGACCGCGACCTTCGACGGCACCGACGCGTGTGTCGCACCGGTCCTCGGCCTCGGCGAGGCCCCGGCCCACCCGCACAACCGAGCGCGCGACGGCTTCCCGGAAGTCGGCGGCCTCACCCAGCCGGCCCCCGCGCCGCGCTTCAGCCGGACCGCGGCGGAGACACCTCGCCCACCGGTGCGACCGGGCGAGCACACCGACACCGCCCTGGCCCAGATCGGCCTCACCGAGGACCAGATCGCCGCCCTCCGCGCCACCGGCGCCATCGCCTGATCACCGGCCCGACCGCACACGGCCCCGAGATCCGGTCACGCGTCGGCGAAGTTCACCCGGCTCACCAGGGGAATGTTGGGCCGGACGCTGAGAGTAGGTCTCCACAGCCGCGTCGAGCGACCCGGTGCAGACCGCCGGCGCGACGCCGTCGAGCCGCCCGGCCGTCTTGTTCCCGGTCCTCCTCGTCGGCCGACCCCGGTGAGTCCGGCCGGACCGGCTCTCTCCGCGCATCTCGGTCGATTACACCGGGTCTTCTCCGTCAAATGCAGGATCTGCGCGGGCGTCTCATACGTCATCCTCAGTGCATGAGGTGCATCCGCGTCCTCATCGTCGATGATCACGCGCTGTTCGCCGAGGCGGTCGCGGCCCGGCTGGCCGCGGAACCCGACCTTGAGGTGTTGCCCGTCGCGGGCGACGTCCGGCGCGCCGCGGCGCTGGTCGCGACCGAGTCGCCGGACGTCGTGGTGCTCGACTTCGTTCTCGGCGAGGAGAGCGGGCTGGACGCGCTCGACCTCCTCCGGCGCCGCCACCCGGAGGTTCGCGTCGTGATCCTCAGCGGGATCACCGACGTCGCCTCGATCGTCACCGCTCTGCGGCACGGCGCGGTCGCCTGGGTGCCCAAGACGGAGAGCGCCGACCTCGTCGCCCGGGTGATCCGCGGTGCGGCGGGGCGGGGTGGGTGGATACCGCCCGACGTCCTCGGCGAGGTGCTGCGCCGGCTGCTGGCCACCGGTGAGCAGCCCGGAGGTCTGCTCACCGAGCTCACCCCCCGCGAGCGCGAGGTCCTGCAGGGCATGGTGGACGGGCTGAACCGGGCGCGGATCGCCGAGCGTCTCGGCCTGTCCGCGAACACGGTCCGCACCCACACGCAGAACCTCCTGGCGAAGCTCGGTGCGCATTCGGCGGTCGAGGCCATCACCATCGCCATGCGCGCGGGGGTCACGTCCGCCGATCCGCGCGAGGAGTCCACCCCGTGACGCGCGATCCATTCGACGCCCGGATTACAAGCACGATTCACTCACAGTGACGCCATGACCACCTGTGGCCAGGTCCGGTCTGGTTGCGGCCACCTGCCTGGACACCCGCGTCGTACAGGGTGACGGTCGATACGGTCAGTCACTTCACAAAGACGGGGGTCTTTCATGATCAGTGCGCAGGCCCGGTCCTCGCCACCGCACGCGTCCGCTCGCCCCGGCCGCGTCGCGGGCACCACCGGCACGCACGAGTCACCGCCGCTCGATCCCGAAACCGGCGACCCCGCGCTGTGGCGCCGCCGGATCCGGCACGACATCCGCCACGAACTCGGCACGATCATCATGCTCGCGTCCGCCGTCGCGGTCTCCGACGACGTCGGCCCGGTGAGCCGGGAGCGCGTCGAGGCATTACTCGGTGAGACGCGCTGGCTGGACCATCTGCTCCGGCAGCTGGACGCGGACGAGGAGGGGCCCGCGCCGGCCGGCCCCGAGCGCGTTCGGGTGGACGAGCTCGTCGGCGAGATCGCCGCCGGGCTGCGCCTGTCCTCGCCCCGGCAGATCGGGTTCGCCGCCGACCCGGCCTGGGCGCACATCGATCCGCTCGCGCTGTGGCGGGCCGTTCTCAACGTCCTGGACAACGCCCATCGGATCGCCCGCGACCGCGTCGAGGTGCGCGTGGGCGTCGAGTCGGGCTGGACCGTCGTGCAGGTCGACGACGACGGTCCGGGCTTCGGGGCCGGGTCGAGCGGCCTGGCGTCCCTGGGTCTGGGCATCGTGACCGACCTGGTCTCCGAGTACGACGGCCTCATCGAGATACAGGGGTGCGAGCTCGGCGGGGCGCGTGTGCGGATCCTGCTGCCCTCCTCGGACCGCCCGTGAGGGTGCTCATCTGCGACGACCACGCCGTGTTCGCGGACTCGCTGGCCATCGTGCTGCGCGGGGAGGGACACGACGTGGTCGGCGTCGTCTATGCCCCCGAGGCCGCGCTGCGGCTGCTGCCGGACGTACGCGCCGACGTGTGCCTCATCGACCTGCGGTTCCCCACCGGCTCGGTGCTGGGCAGCCTGCCGAGCCTGGTGTCGGCGGCGCCCGAGACCCGGTTCGTGGTGCTGACCGGGTCGACGGACCCGGGGACGGTCGAGACGGGGCTGGCCGCCGGGGTGCGCGGCTTCGCCCACAAGGGTCAGCAGGCCGGCGAGATCGTCGACCTGCTGACCCGGGTGCACGCCGGCGAGGTCGTCGTCGATCCCGAGACGGCCGGCCGGCCTCCGTCCCGCCCCCGCTCCGAGGCGCAGCGGCTCGCGAACTACCTCACCCCGCGCGAACGCGAGGTCCTGACCCGCCTGGTCCGCGGGGAGAACACCGCCGGCCTCGCACGGAGCCTGCGGATCACCCGGAGCACCGCCCGCAGTCACGTGCAGAGCGTGCTCACCAAGCTCGGCGTCCACTCGCAGCGGGAGGCCGTCATCGTCGCCGCACGCCACGGCCTGGTCAGCGTCAGCACCGGCGAGTGGCTCCTCCCCTGAGCCCCGCGCCGAGCGTGGAGGGGACACTCTCTTCACTCACGCCGCATGCCCATTCGTGCGCGGTCCGGGCAATGTACGATCAATAAAGCTCAGGCGTGGCAAGTGGTCTAATCATTGACCTGCGCCCTGCCCACCGCACTGAGCAACGGGCGGAGGGAGGCGCGGGTGAGCAGGTATGAGCGCTGGAACGACCTGCTGTCACTGCTGGCGAACCGTGGACGGCTCAGCGTCGAGGAGGCGGCGGCCGAGCTCGCCGTCTCGACCGCCACCATCCGCCGTGACTTCGACCAGCTCGCCCAGCAGCAGATGCTGACCCGTACGCGCGGCGGCGCCGTCGCCCACACCGTCACCTACGACCTGCCACTGCGGTACAAGAGCGCGCGCCGCGCCTCGGAGAAGCAGCGCATCGCGGCCGCCGCCTCGGCCCTGGTCCAGCCCGGCCAGGTCGTCGGCATCAACGGCGGGACCACCGC
>JBJMIW010000148.1:0-7902 GCA_045806665.1 Actinoallomurus sp. | reverse complement strand
GCCGCTCCTGCGTCACCATCGTCATGTCCAACGGCAGCAACTTGTGATGATTGGCGACGATTTCGCCGGCGCGTACCCACAGTTGCCGGCGACGGTCGGCCGGCAGCGTTGCCAGGAAGGCGCTCGCTTGCGCGAACGCGACCGGGAGATCGATATCGGCGAAAGCCGGGTCCTCGACCGGCGGAATCGCCGGAGGAGTCACGGCTGCCGGCTTGTCGTTCAGCCATACGTGCGGTATCTGGTTCGCCGTGCCGGTCGGTGGCCCCGGGTCAGCCCCGTCGGTCATCTCCACGTCGTCGGGGCCGGTCGCCATGGCGGTGCTCCGGCCAAGTGCGGAGATCGGCGGCGGCTCCGAACCGTGCGGTGTGAAGACCTTCGTGTGACCGATCACGCGCAGGTTTTGTACGCGAGGTCGCACATGCAGGTCGACCTCGACCGTCTCCCGAACTTTCCCGGGGAACGGATGCAGGTGGACGACGTTCTCGCCGTCCGGGCCAAGGACGCCTTCGGGCAGGTGGATGACCACGTTCCGTTCCAGGTACGTGGCGATGGCTCTCCCCACCATGTCACGGGCGTTGTCGGCGTGCTGGTCGTCCTGATGCTGGGCCGTGTCCGCCACGGGCCGGCCGTCATCGGTGACGGCTGTCGCGAAATACGGCTGGACGCGGTGCTGCACGAACGCGTTGATGAAGTCGCCGTTCGTGAAAGGCCGTGACACCACCTGGCGTATGACCGGTTGATCGGCCAGCCTCTTCATGTCGATGGTGCGTGCCATCTCCTGACGCACGGCCTGGACGGCAGCGGAACGCAACGATTCGGCGTCCACCATGTCGATGGAGCGACTGATCGCATCGAACAACGTTCCTTCCGCCACCGGCGGATTGTTGTTGAGGATCTCTTGTTCCAGAGCGGCCAGCTGGCGGAGGAGCGTCGTGGTCGGATCGCTGGCCGCCACCAGGTGGGCGGCGAGCACGGCATCGTTTGACTGCACACCTGCTGTGGCCCGCCGTGGCGGTTGCGGGGCACCGCCCAGCCGAGCCGAGATACGAGGAGCCATCTTGCCGGCGGCGTTGATGTAGTTGCGATCGCCCTGGGAGGCCGGCTGCCATCGCTGCCCGTTACCGTGCGTGCCCTGCGGGGCGCCGATGACGAACGGATCCACCGTCCTCACCTGCTCGTCCGGTGCTAGATAGCGCGTACGCAGCGTGCTGCGGTAATGCGCGAACGAAGTTCCCTTCTGAATTTTTCGGGGGGCACGATAGAACTGATTCCGTACCGAGGTGAAAACCAAGTGGGTCTGCGGTAGCTCACTCCTCGCCCCACCCGTCTCCTTGAAAACCTTGTTGAAGCGATCCAGTTCGGTTATCGTCGCGCCCTCAACGAAGTCGGTGACATACGCCTGGCCGCGTAGCGGATGACGGTTGTTCGCGCCATCGACACGAGCCGCCTCGTCAGACTCGTGCAGCCGCGACAATTCATTCGCATATGCGGCGTTCAGGGTATCAGCCAGTTCACCGAACTCGGCGGCGGATTTACCGAATCGGATTCCATGGTGTTCTTGCAGGAGGAGCGTGCCGTCGATGAACAGGTTGGGCTCAGGCGCGTACGGCAGCAGCGGATGGATATGGGCCAGCGTGTCGCGGGTCCGCATGTCCTCGAGGATCGCCTCGGCCAGACCGGCTTCGAACTCGACATTCGGGTCCGGCCGGTAACCACCCGCCATGAGGAGCGGACGTGCCGCGACATGGTCGGGCACCTGCAGTTTTTCCTCGAAATGCTGGAAGACATGCCGACCGGACGGGACCAGTCGCTCGCTGGAGTCGAAGTCTTGGATGGAGATATAAGGATAAGTTCCCGCGTTGACGAACCCGCCCACCAACGCCTGGGTCGCTTTTGATTTCAGTACACCGTCACGCACCTCGCCCGGCGGGAATTTTGTACCTTGCCACGTGATGCCGACAACGGCGGTCGGGTAACTGATCTTGCTGAGCGCCTCCCGGATTTGGACCTTGACCTCGTCCGGGAGTCCGGCGCCCTCCTCGCCTTTCTGGTTCGCGCCGAATACGAAAGCGATCCGACCAGGATCGCCGGTATATCCGTGCATGATGGCTTCAACGGTCTCGGGGATTTTATGGACATCTTCCGCGCGGAGAATGATGTTCACCACGTACGACACAGGCCGGTCCTCGTTGATGGCCTCTTCGAGGAACTGCTGGTACTCCCCGGCCGTCTTCGTCGATGCCATCCCGGCCCGTCCACGGAACGAGTCGTTGACCTGAACATTCGGGCCCAGATCGAAAGGCGGCTGATCGACATCCATGGAAACATCGGTCCCTGGATCCAAATGCAGCTGATCAACTTTCATGAGGACATCGGCCCCTGGGCCCTCGAACCACTGATTCACATCCATCGGGGCCGCGTCGACCGCCTGCCGCTTCGCAGGCGGTGGCATGAACTCATCATCGTCCGCAGAACGTTTCCGCTTCGGCTGGAGTACGCGGAAGCCGCTCGTGCGGTCGACGTCGGCCCTGAGGGGAGCGTCAGACGGTTCTGGTGTGAGTGCCTCACCGGTCTGGATGCTGTGGCCGTGTGGGGTTTCGGTTTGTGGCGGATGGTAATGATCGGTTCGGGTACCGGAGGGGCCGCCGCCGCCGCCGATCTCCCACGGGTCGACCGGCGGGCGGGAGCTGCCGGGTCCGGGTCCACCATTCGTGCGCCGCGTGCCCAGCCGGTCCGCCAGCGCGTCAGATACTGCGGAGGCCCTGGCTCCCGGGTCGCCGGAATCGCGGTGCGTGTGGAGTTGCACCGCCACGAGGTCGACGACGCCCTGATAAGCCGCGCGCCGCTCCTGCGTCACCATCGTCATGTCCAACGGCAGCAACTTGTGGTGATTGGCGACGATTTCGCCGGCGCGTACCCACAGTTGCTGGCGACGGTCGGCCGGCAGCGTTGCCAGGAAGGCGCTCGCTTGCGCGAACGCGACCGGGAGATCGATGTCGGCGAAAGCCGGGTCCTCGACCGGCGGAATCGCCGGAGGGGCGGCCGACGGCGCGGGAGGGATGAAAAGGCCGGTGGCCGACGCGGCCGTCGAGGCTTGCTCGAGCAAAGAACGTGCCAGGACCCCGCCTTCCTGCACGCCGTGCCGGGCGATCTCCGCGGCGACCAAGCGAGTGATCTGGTCCAGGCCTTCCGAGTGCGGGCGACCGCTCAGGTCACCGACGATCACCCTCGCCTCGTCCATGACGCGCTCATACTGTCCCCGCAGCTTTCCGAGCGTCGCCTGGGCGCGGTCTACGTCGGACATGGTGGAGGAGTCCGTGGCGTCGCCGGGAACCGGCGTGGTCGTCGTCTCGGGCCCCTGCGACCCGCGGTGGATGACCTGTACGGTGCCGTTACGCAGGGCATCGGCGAGTGGCCGGCCGGCCTCGGCGATCACGTCGGTGGTCGGGATCGAGTTCTGAGCGATTCTCGCGGCCACCACCTTCACCTGATCCTCCGAAACGGCTGCCCGTGCACTGGTGGTTTCCGGTCCGGTGAGAAGGTCCTGCGCGGCATGCAGGAACCGGTCGGAGTCCCGGCGCAAGGAGATGACCGCGTCAGCACGCTGCGGATCCAGTTCGGCGCGCTGGCGGATACCCTCCACCACCGGCGAAGGCGCCAGCTGTTCGGCGCTCACGCCGAACAGGCGCTCACCGAACTGCTTCGCCCCTTGATAGCCGCCCCAAACCAGCTCGGCACCGAACAGCTCACCCCGGTTGTGGTACGCGAGCGGGGTGAGCTGCGCGGCCCCCGGTACCCGGCTGAACTGATCGGCCAAGGCCTCACCATCGGCTCTGAGCTGCTGGGCCTGGCCCCCGTCATGCCTGGCCACCAGCGACAGAGCCTGCCTGGCATCGTCCAGACGCTGCTGCCCCACCTCAACACCCGCCGGCGCACCGGCACCGCGATCGACGCGGGCGTGCACTGGCGTAGCCGGCTTGGTCGGTTCGGTTGCATTGGGGTGTTCCGATGGTCCGGCGACAGGTTCGGGCTGTTCGGTTACCGTCCGGGAACCGTCGTCATTCCGGACCCGCTGGGCTCCGCCGCCGTCACCGGCGCGCGCAGACCCGCCGGAACCCGCACCGGGGCGATTGGCAGGTTCGGTCGCATTGGAGTGTTCCGATGGTCCGGCGACAGGTTCGGGCTGTTCGGTTACCGTCCGGGAACCGTCGTCATTCCGGACCCGTTGGGCTCCGCCGCCGTCACCGGCGCGCGCAGACCCGCCGGAACCCGCACCGGGGCCGCCGGTGATTTTCTCGAACGCGTCCGCGCGTGCGACGCGGGCCTCCTCGTCGGACGGCTTGCCGGCGGTCTTTCCTTCGCCGGCGGTCTTTCCTTCGCCGGGGAAGTGGTTCTTGCCTTCGCCGGGCAACTTGTCCTTGCCGATGCCGGGCCGGGCCCCGCCCTCGTCGGCGGACTTGGCAGCGGTGGCGGTGTCAGTCGCCGGCCGCTGCTCGGTGTACGTCTCGACGATGGTCTCGGTCTGCGTCTGGCTCCCACCGGACTTCGACCGGGTGCCGAGGCCCTTGCCGGCGCCCGGCCCGTCGCCGGAGTCACCTCCACCGTGCGAGCCGTGCGAGTTCAGGTCCTCAGTGCGGATGATCTCGCCGCTGTCCGTGTCGAAGCGCAGTTCGCTGGTCGAGATCTTCTGCGACGAGGAGGAGGTGAGCGAGCCGTCCTTGTCCAGGACCGGTTTGGCGTTGCCCTTACCAGTGGGAGCCCAGGTCGTACGCGTGACCTTACCGCCGGGGTGCACCTTGACGACGTCGAGCTTTCCGCCCTTGAACTGCACCGGCTCCGGAGTGCCATCGGGTTTGAAGCGGTAGTAGGTCTTCCCCGCCGCACCCGACGGCCCGGCCTTGTCGCCGGAGGACACCGTTGTGAGCTTCTCGTACAGACCGCTGTTCTGGTCGCGGACGATCACGCTCGGCGGCTGGTCGTCCACCGGCCCGCCATCGAGCCGGTTCGCCTTAGGCGCGGTGCTGATCCGCTCGACCTTGGGGACGCCGAGCGGAGTCGCATCGTGCCAGCCGCTCGAGCCGCCCTCGTCCAGGCTGTGGTACTGGTAGCCGTCATTCTTGCCCTCTCCTGACATCGGCACGTTCTCAGGGGGGCGCTTGTAGGTCAACATGTCGACGTTGCCGTCTTTGTCAAGCCGGAGTATCTGGAAGGGCTTGACCTCCTCCCCGGCCGGCGCGAGGGTCCGTCCCGGGGGAGTAACGGTATGGTGCATCCCGCCGGAGCCGGCGCCGACCGGCTTGGCGCCGACGGCGACGGCGTCCCAGGTGCCTTTGCCGTGGTCGAACACCGCCATGCGCTCGGCCGGGTCGCCGATCGGGATCGGACGTCCCTCTTTGTAGGCGATCTCAGAGTGCTCCTGCCCGCTGACGGGCTTGGCGCTCACCACCACGTCATCCGGGCCCAGGCGCGTCTTGGAGACGGTTCCGGTACGCGGGTCGATCTCGTGATACTCGTAACGGTCGGCGGTCTTCGCACCGCCCGCCTCGCCGTGGTCGCCTCCGGCTTGGTCGGCCTTGCCAGAGGATCCCAGTCGCCGGCCGTGGACGACCTCCACCAGGTGCGACTCGCCGGTCTCCCGGTCCGTGCGCAAGAGCTGCTGCCGTGGGGTGTTCCCCGTAAGCGCCGGATCCATCGACCCGGCAGGTCCGGGCCGAGTCTCCGACGTGGATGCGCCCGTCTTACCCTGCGGACCCTTGCCCGCCTCCGCCTCGCGCTGGTTCTTGAGGATCTTCTCGAACCCGTCGGCTCGTTTGGCGGTCTCCGCGTTCCTGTTCGGCGTGCCGGATTTCGGCCCGCCGTCCTGGGCACCGGCCGAGCTTTTGGCGTTCGCGGCGGAGTTCGACGTTTCGGTGGTCCGGTCCGGCGGTCCGCCAGGCTTCTCGCCGGTCTTGGGCCCGGCCGGGTCGGTGGGGTCCTTGGCGGGCGGGTTCTCGCCCTTGTTCTTGAGGAGCTTTTCGAATCCGTCGGCGCGTGTCTTGCTGTCGGGATGCTCGGTCGACTCGCCGACTTTCCTGCCTTCGCCGGAGAAGGGGTCCTTGCCGGTGCCTGTCCGTGGCGTGCCGTCGCCGGTGGCCTTGGCCGAGGTGGCGCCGTTGGTCTTGGGCCCGGCCGAGTCGGCGGGGTCCTTCGGGGGCGGATTGTCGTGCTTGTTCTTGAGGAGCTTTTCGAACCCGTCGGCTCGTTTGGCGGTCTCCGCGTTCCTGTTCGGCGTGCCCGGGACCTTGTCCGACGTTTCGGTGTGCTTGGCCGCTTCGGGGCTTCCGGTCCTTCCGCTGTTGCCCGGGGTGTTCTGGTCTGGGTTCGCGGGGGCGTGGTCGGTCGCTGACGTCTGACCCGGCTTCTGGCTCGGGCCGTTCGCCGCGACAGAGTCGTTGGTGGAGCGGTTGGCCGTCGGGCTTGCCGGCTGGTCCGTGTGCGGGGTGCCTGCCGGGGTTTGTTGGTCGGTTGGCCTGAAGGGGTTGGCGTTGGTGCGCGGGGTACCCGTCGGGCCACCGCCGCTGGTGGTGGCCGGATGCTCCTCTGGAGCGCTCCGCTGGACCGGCGGCTCGTTCGCCGGCGTGCCGCGTCCGTTGTCGCGGGCCAGTGGCGTCGGTGCGGCTTCGAGATTGCTGCCCTCTCCCGCACCTGTGCGTGTGACGTCGCGACGGCCGGCTCCTGCGTCGGGGCCGCCGGGCCGCCCTCCCGGATTCTGCGTGGTTCTCGCATCATCGCCTGGGGCGTTCCGGCCCGCGTCGGGGGCGCTGTGGTCGGTCACCGACGTTCGGCCGGGCCCTTGGCCGCCAGTGCCGTTCGCCACGACCGAGTCGTTGGTGGAGCGGTTGGCCGTCGGGCTCGCCGGCTCGTTCGTACGCGGGGTGCCCGCCGGAGTGTGCCCGTCGGCCGACCCGACGGGGGTGGCGTTGCCCGGCCCGGTGTTGTGGTCGGCGAACGCTGTGGCGGAGTTGCTGGTGGAGCGGTTGACGACAGGATTGTCCGGGCCGCTGGTGCTGCTGCGGTTCGGTGTGATCGTGTCGCTGCGTGAGGGGGTGCTGGTGACGGGCGGGACGTCGTTCGCCCGGTTGCCGTTCGGGGTGAATGAGTTGCTGGTGGAGTTGGTGGGGGTGGCGTTCTCCGTGTGGACGTTCCCGCGGTTCGGTGCGCCGATGATCGAGTCGCCGTGCGGCGTGTCGATGCCCAGCCGGGGCGGAGGGGTGACGGTCGCGGGATTTGTGTTGAGCGAACCCGGCCTGACGTTGGGGACGGCCTTGGGGACGGCGTTGGGCGTGTTGACGCCGCTGATGCCCGGGGCGCCATCATTGGACGGGCCATTGCCGGGGTCGAACTTCGGGCCGCCGAACTTGGCGATGCCCTTGAAAACGCCGCCGAACGCCGCACCGGCTCCAAAGGCTGTTCCGATCTCCTCAGGGGTCGGCTTCCAGTCCGTTCCCGTCACCGCGTGGGCGAACCCGTCGATGCCGAGCTGGATGCCGGTTGAGATGACCCCGCCGGCGACGGCGTTGGCGGTGATCTCGGTGATCGACGCGCCGAGTTCCCCGAAGCCCGCCATCTCGGCGATCACGCTGGTCAGCTTACTCAATCCGATGTCGATGAGGCGGAACAGGTTCCCGAGGGGTAGAAAGGCGGCACCAAATGAGAGGACCGCAACGATGATCTGCGCTATGATTTCTTTTTCTATCTTCTTCTCAGCCTTCAGGACCTGGTCCGCGTACTGGTGGATCGAGTCGGCGATGGAGTTCGCGTTGTTCCGCGCGTCGACGAGGAAATCGGTTACGCCCTTACCGCCGGTGTTCGCGGACTCCAGACCGAGGCTGCTCTCGCCGGTCGCGCCGTCGCCCCACGCGT
>JBJMIW010000147.1:0-6513 GCA_045806665.1 Actinoallomurus sp. | reverse complement strand
GCACCGTCCAGAAGGGCGATGTCCGGTTCAGCCTCAAGAACGACGGTATCGACTACTCGATGTCGAACCCGTCGGCTCTCGGCGACCTGCCGACCACGCTGAACGACCTCAAGCAGCAGATCATCTCTGGAGCGATCACGCCGCCCGAGAAGTGACGGCGATCAGTGCTCGGGCCCGGGAGGGCGGCCGCCTCGGCCTCCCTCCCGGGCTCACTGGCGTAGGAGCGGGGCATGTCCACCACTGAGCCGGCGGTCGAGCTGCACGGCATCACCAAGCGCTTCCCCGGCGTCGTGGCCAACCACGACATCGACATCACGGTCGCGGCGGGCACGGTCCACGCGATCGTCGGGGAGAACGGCGCGGGCAAGTCGACCCTGATGAAGATCCTCTACGGCATGCAGCGGCCGGACGAGGGAACGATCAAGGTCAACGGTGAGGTCGCCGACCTCCATTCGCCGTCCGACGCCATCGCGCGCGGCATCGGCATGGTGCACCAGCACTTCATGCTCGCCGACAATCTCACCGTCCTGGAGAACGTCGTCCTCGGCGCCGAGAAACTCCACGGCATCGGCGGCGGAGCACGGCGCCGCATCCAGGAGATCTCCGACCAGTACGGACTCGGCGTCCAGCCGGACAGGCTCGTCGAGGAGCTCGGCGTCGGCGCCCGCCAGCGCGTCGAGATCCTCAAGGTCCTCTACCGCGGCGCGAAGATCCTCATCCTCGACGAGCCGACCGCGGTGCTCGTGCCGCAGGAGGTGGACGAGCTCTTCGCCAACCTCGAGGAGCTCAAGCGCGAGGGCCTGACCGTCATCTTCATCTCCCACAAGCTCGACGAGGTCCTCAAGGTCGCCGACGCGATCACCGTGATCCGCCGCGGCACCACCGTCGCCTCCGCCGATCCTCAGGAGGTCTCTGCCCGGGAGCTCGCCGAGCTCATGGTCGGCAGCGAACTGCCGGTCCCGGAGCTGCGGGAGTCCACGGTGACCGACGTCCCGGTGCTGACCCTCGAGGACGTGACGGTCCGCCCCACCACCGGCGGGCGCGCCGTCGTGGACGGCGTCTCCCTGACCATCCACGAGGGCGAGATCCTCGGCATCGCCGGGGTGGAGGGCAACGGCCAGGCCGAGCTGGTCGAGGCGATCATGGGCATGCTGCCGGTCGAGTCCGGCGTGGTCCGGCTCGCCGGTGAGGACCTGGTCGGCCGGTCGACCCGGCACCGCCGTGAGATGGGCGTCGGGTTCATCCCCGAGGACCGGCACCGGCACGGCCTGTTGCTGGAGTCCTCGCTGTGGGAGAACCGCGTCCTCGGTCATCAGACCCGGTCCCCGAACGTCGAGGGCATCCTCATCGACCGCTCCGGCGCGCGCCGGGACACCGAGCGGATCGTCGAGGAGTACGACGTGCGGACGCCCGGCATCGACGTCAGCGCCGCCTCGCTGTCCGGCGGCAACCAGCAGAAGCTGATCGTCGGCCGGGAGATGTCCGGGAACCCGAAACTGCTGATCGCCGCGCACCCGACCCGTGGGGTCGACGTCGGCGCCCAGTCGGCGATCTGGGACCATCTGCGACGGGCGCGGGCCGAGGGCCTGGCGGTGCTCCTCATCTCCGCCGACCTCGACGAGCTGATCGGTATGTCGGACACCCTGCGGGTGATCCTGCGCGGCCGGCTGGTCGGGGAGGCCGACCCCGCCACCATCACTCCGGACGAACTCGGCTCCCTGATGACCGGCGCCGCAGAGGGGAGCGTGGCGTGATCTCCAACCTGCTCGCGAAGTCGTACGCGCGGACCGTCATCGCGGCGCTGGTCGCGCTCGTCTTCGCGATCGTCGTGACCTCGATCGTGCTGTCGGTGAGCGGGTTCAACCCCCCGTCGACGTTCCAGGCGATGTTCGATTTCGGCAAGGAGCCCGACAGCGTCGTCAACACCGTGAACCGCGCGGCGGCGTACTACCTGTCCGCGCTGGCGGTCGCGATCGGGTTCCGGATGAACCTGTTCAACATCGGCGTCGACGGGCAGTACCGCCTCGCGGCGATGCTCGCCGCCGCGGCGGGCGCCGCATGGGCGCTGCCGCCCGGCCTGCACCAGCTCGTCATCATCGTGGTCGCGGCCGTCGTCGGCGGCGCCTGGGCGGGGATCGCGGCGATCCTCAAGGTGACGCGCGGCGTCAGCGAGGTCATCTCGACCATCATGCTGAACTTCATCGGCACCGGGGTGATCGCGTTCCTGCTCAGCCCGGACCGGCTCGCGGCGAAGGTCGCCGGCAGCAACAACATCGGTACCAAGCCCATCGGGTCCTCGGGCCGGGTGCCGGGGATCTCGTACCCGGGGAGCGACCTGAAGATCTACGGCCTGGTCCTGCTGGCTGTGCTGGCCGGTCTCGGGTTCTGGTTCGTGATCAACCGTACGAGGTTCGGCTTCGACCTGCGGGCCACGGGCCTGTCCCAGAGCGCCGCCGTCGCGAGCGGCGTCGACGCCAAGCGCATGGTCGTTGTCGCGATGGTCCTGTCCGGTGCGGTCGCCGGCCTCGCCGGCATGCCGCAGCTGCTCGGCGGGTCGTACTCCTACTCACTGGACTTCCCGACCGGGATCGGCTTCACCGGCATCGGCATCGCGCTGCTGGGGCGGAACAACCCGGTCGGCATCGCGTTCGCGTCACTGCTGTGGGCGTTCCTCGACCAGTCGTCGCAGATCCTCGAGTTCAACGACATCCCGAAGGAGATCGTCGCCATCACCCAGGCGGCCGTCCTGCTGTCGGTGGTCGTGGTCTACGAGATCGTCAACCGGGTGGGCCGGCGCATGGACCAGCGGCGCGTCGCCGCGCAGCTCGGAGAGGTGGCAGCGTGAGCGAGCGGAGCGAGCGAACCATGAGCACAGTGCCTCTGGTCACTCCTCCGACGAAGGAGGGCGCGTGAGCAGGCGGCATCGGCCGGCGTACGGTCCCGAGCAGGCAGGCGAGGTGTCAGCATGATCGACCAGGAGGTCCGTACGCCCGCGCCGCGGACCGGCGGTCTGCGCGCGTCGCGCGGCCGGCGGGCGCTGGCCATCGGCCTCGGCGTCTTCGCCGCCCTCATCGCGCTGCGGCTCATCACCGGCGAGACCGACATCACCTCCAGCGGCACCATGAGCGCGACGCTCGGCCTCGCCGTGCCCATCGGGATGGCCGCCATGGGCGGCCTGTGGTCCGAACGCTCCGGCGTGGTCAACATCGGCCTCGAGGGCATGATGGTTTTCGGCACCTGGGGCGCGGCCTTCGGGTCCTATTTCAGCGGCAGTCCCTGGCTGGGTCTCCTCGCCGGGGTCGTCGCCGGAGCGCTGGGCGGCCTGCTGCACGCGGTCGCGACGGTGACGTTCGGCGTGGACCACATCGTCTCGGGCGTCGCGATCAACATCCTGGCGCCGGGCGTCACGCGCTACCTGTCCGACCTGCTCTTCACCCACGAGGCGGGCGGCGGCGCCACCCAGTCGCCGCAGCTGCCGAACTTCCCCACCTGGAGCGTGCCCGGCGTCGCCGGCCCGCTGGGTGACGTCGAGAAGCACCACTGGATCCTGATCTCCGACCTCGCCGGGCTCGTCCGCGGACTGCTGACGAACCTCTCTCCGGTGACCCTGGTCGCGGCCGCGCTCATCCCGATCTCGTTCCTCCTGCTGTGGCGGACGGCGTTCGGCCTGCGGCTGCGATCCTGCGGGGAGAACCCCCTCGCCGCGGAGTCGCTGGGCGTGAAGGTCTACACGATGAAGTACGCCGCGGTCGTGATCTCCGGGGCGTTCGCCGGGGTCGGCGGTACGTTCCTGGCCATGGTGGCGTCCTCGAACTACCAGGAGGGCCAGGTCAACGGGCGCGGCTTCATCGGCCTGGCAGCGATGATCTTCGGCAACTGGCGTCCGGGCGGCGTCGCGGCGGGCGCCGGCCTGTTCGGGTACACCGACGCGCTGCAACTGCGCGGTGGTGCGGGGGCGGTGCACGCCATGCTCCTCCTGCTCGGCGTCGGCCTGCTGGCCCTCGCGGTGTGGCACGCCTACCGGCACCGGATGGTGACGGCGGCGGTCTCGGCCGTCGTGGCGGTCGGGCTCCTCGCCTGGTTCTTCCTGACGAACGAGCTGCCCCGCGAGATCGTCACCTACAGCCCCCACATCACCACGCTGCTCGTGCTGGCGTTCGCGGCACAACGCCTGCGCATGCCGGCCGCCGACGGGCTGCCCTACCGCCGCGGAGGAGGACACTGATGACCGACATCGACTGGGACGCCCTCCGGCAGGCCGCCCGCGCGGCGATGGGGAAGGCCTACGCGCCGTACTCCGACTTCCCCGTGGGTGCCGCCGGGCTGACCGACGACGGGCGCGTCGTCTCCGGGTGCAACGTGGAGAACGCCTCGTACGGCGTCGGCCTGTGCGCCGAGTGCGGGCTGGTGTCCGCGCTGCACGGCACGGGCGGCGGCCGGCTGGTCGCCGTGGCCGTGGTGGACCGCCATGGCGCACCGCTGATGCCCTGCGGACGCTGCCGTCAGCTGCTGTGGGAGCATGGCGGCCCCGACATGCTGCTGGAGACCGTCCGTGGCATCCGGCCGATGCGCGAGGTGCTGCCCGACGCCTTCGGCCCCGACGACCTGGAGACCCGAGCGTGACCTTCGACGCCGTCGACGTCATCCGCACCAAGCGGGACCGCGGAGAGCTGTCCGACGAGCAGATCGACTGGACGATCGACGCGTACACCAAGGGCGTCATCGCCGAGGAGCAGATGTCCGCCCTCGCCATGGCGATCCTGCTCAACGGGATGACCCGGCGTGAGGTCTCCCGGTGGACCGACGCGATGCTCCGTTCGGGTGAGCGGATGGACTGGTCCGGGCTGACCCGTCCGACCACGGACAAGCACTCGACCGGCGGGGTCGGTGACAAGATCACCCTGCCGCTGGCGCCGACCGTGGCCGCCTGCGGCGCCGCGGTTCCGCAGCTGTCCGGGCGCGGCCTCGGCCACACCGGCGGCACCCTCGACAAGCTGGAGTCGATCCCGGGCTGGCGGGCGTCGCTGTCCAACGAGGAGATGCTGTCCGTCCTGGACCGGGCGGGCGCGGTCGTCTGCGCGGCCGGCTCCGGCCTCGCGCCCGCCGACCGCAAGCTGTACGCCCTGCGCGACGTCACCGGCACGGTCGAGTCGATCCCGCTGATCGCCAGCTCGATCATGTCGAAGAAGATCGCCGAGGGCACGGGCGCGCTCGTGCTGGACGTCAAGGCCGGTTCCGGCGCCTTCATGAAGAGCGTCGTGCACGCCCGCGAGCTGGCCCGCACGATGGTCGACATCGGCACCGACCACGGGGTCAAGACCGTCGCGCTGCTCACCGCCATGGACACCCCGCTCGGCCGTACGGTCGGCAACGCGCTCGAGGTCGACGAGTCCGTCGAGGTCCTCGCCGGCGGCGGTCCGGAGGACGTCGTTGAGCTGACGGTGGCCCTGGCCCGCGAGATGCTCGCCGCGGCGGGCCTGGCGGGGGCCAAGGACCCGGCCGACGCGCTCCGCGACGGCTCCGCGATGGACGTCTGGCGCACCATGATCGCCGCGCAGGGCGGCGACCCGGACGCCCCGCTCCCGGTCGCCAAGGAGACCCACGAGGTCCTGGCGACGGAGTCCGGCGTGCTGTCCCGATTGGACGCCTACGGCGTCGGCGTCGCGGCGTGGCGCCTCGGCGCCGGCCGGGCGCGCAAGGAGGACCCGGTGGCCCACGCCGCGGGAATCGTCCTGCACGCCAAGCCCGGCGACCTCGTACGCGCGGGCCGGCCGCTGATGACCCTGCACGCCGACGACCCGGCGCGCTTCGAGCGCGCGCTGGCCGCCCTGGAGGGCGCGGTGGAGATCGGAGACGTCGAAGGTGCGCGGCGGCCGCTCGTGCTGGACCGGATCGCCTGATCAGCCGTTGCCGGAGGAGGCCGCGGCCGCGATGAGGATGACGGCGAAGAACACGAGCCCCAGCACGATGAGGGCCGTGCCGATCGCGCCGAGGATGACGCCGGCGGTCGCCTGACCATCGCCGCCGATGTACCCGCCGCTCTCGCGGATCCGCCGCTTCGCCGAGAGCCCCATGAACAGGGCGATGGGCGCCAGGAGCCCGCAGAGCACGAGCCCGAGGATGCCGAGGACCATCGAGGCCGTCGCGCCGCTGTCGTCCTGTGCGGGCGGCGGAGCCGGGTACTAGTACATGGCGGCACCATAGACGACCCCGGGCAGGCCCCGCGCGTCCGAGAGTGGCCGCGTCCGGCCTGTCGATTGACCGCGCCTCACTTCACCGCGAGGCTGAACGACGATCTTTCCTTCAAGTCCGGCCATCGCATCGGCCTGGTCATCATGGCGACCGACCATGACTACACGCTGCGGTACCCGGCCGGCACGAAGGTCTCCGTCCGGCTCGGCGGCTCGACCCTGCGGCTGCCCCTGACCACCGGCTGAACGTCGCCGTACGGGCCCCTCAGCGCCTCGCCGAGGGGCCGTACGGCGTCGTGAGTGGCACACGGCCGGTAATGTG
>JBJMIW010000146.1:0-8940 GCA_045806665.1 Actinoallomurus sp. | reverse complement strand
GGCCGACGCCAGCGCTGGATCGTCGGGCTGCCGGACGAGGCGCGGGCGATGGTCGAGCGCTACTTCGGGCTGGAGGACCCGCGGCGGCTGGAGCCGGCGAGCCGGGAGCTCTACGTGGAGACGGTCCTGGACTCCGGGTTGCAGCTGCGCGGCTACATCGACCGGCTGGACGTCGCCCCGACCGGTGAGGTGCGAGTGGTCGACTACAAGACGGGCAAGGCGCCGCGGGCGGACTTCGAGGCGCGGGCGCTGTTCCAGATGAAGTTCTACGCGCTCGTGCTGTGGCGGCTGCGCGGCACGGTCCCCCGGTTGCTGCAGCTGATGTACCTCGGCAACGGCGAGATCCTGCGTTACGCCCCGGACGAGGCCGACCTGCGCGCGACCGAGCGGAAGGTCGACGCGCTGTGGCAGGCGATCCGCCGCGCCATGGACTCCGGTGAGTGGCGGCCGCGCAAGAGCCGGCTGTGCGACTGGTGCGACCATCAGCAGCGCTGCCCGTCGTTCGGCGGGCAGCCGCCGCCCCTGCCGGTGGTGAGCATCGAAGCGAGGGCGCCGCGGGACGAGGTGTCCCCGCGGGACCCGCGCGACGACGTCTGAGCACGGGACCGGGCCGCACCGGGAAAATCGAGTGACCGGGCGCTCGGCGACCGGCATGATCGGCTGGCATGAGCCGGAACGAGACGCCGGGGCCAACGGGCGGGGCCGCCCCGGACGTGTACATCTCGGCCGACGTGGAGGCCGACGGCCCGATCCCCGGCCCGTACTCGATGATCAGTTTCGGGCTGGCGGTGGCGGGGACGTACGACGGCCGGACCTTCACGCGGCGCGATCCGGAGACGACGACGTTCTACGCCGAGTTGCGGCCGATCAGTGACGAGCACGACCCGGACGCGCTGGCGGTGAGCGGGCTGGACCGCGACCGGCTCCTGCAGGAGGGGCGCGATCCGGCGGAGGCGATGTCGGCGGCGGCCCGATGGGTGCGGGAGGTCGGCCGCGCCGAGGGCGGCAAGCCGGTGTTCGTGGCGTATCCGCTGGGGTTCGACTGGATGTTCCTGTACTGGTACTTCGTGCGGTTCGCCGAGACGGGTTCGCCGTTCGGACACTCCCGGTTCCTCGACCTCAAGACGCTGTACGCCGCCAAGTCCGGGGAGACGGTGACCCGGTCGGTCAAAGGGAGGATGCCGCGTCACCTGCTGTCCCGCCGGCCGCACACGCACAACGCGCTCGACGACGCCGTCGAGCAGGCCGAACTGCTGCAGAACCTGATGGCGTGGGCCGGCTCCCCGGACCGGTGACCTCCTCCCACAGGAGGAGGAGGGATCCGCATGCAGGAGGGGACCACATCCGGTCACACGCCCTAACGTGTGGGTGTGTCCGAGCTGATCCGTGGTCGCCGCGCGTGGCTGGAGGCGCATCCGATCGCGGCGGATGCGCTGATGTCCACGGTCCTGACGGCGATCTTCCTTGTCGCGGTCCTGCTGCAGGGGGACAACGGCGCCCCGAGGCGGCCGGACGCCCTCAGCGTGGTGCTCGACGCCGTGGCCGTGATCTCTCTCACTGCGCGGCGGCGGGTGCCGATCCTGGTGCTCGTGTTCACGGCCGGTGTCGCCGTGACGCTGACGGCGATGGGATATGACCCGTCGCCGCCCGCCGTGGCCGTGCTGATCGCCACGTACACGGTGGCGGCGCATCGAGGGCTCGCGACGAGCCTGCCGATCGGCGCGGTGACGCTGGCGGTGTTCATCGGGCTGCTGATCGCGGTGGGTGCCGGGTTCTGGCCGGCGGTGAGCAACGCGATCCTGTTCGTCGGCGTGTGGTGGCTGGGGCGGACGCTCCGGCTGCGCCGGGCGTACCTGAACGAGTTGGAGGCCCGGGCCCGCCGTCTGGAGCGGGCGCGGGAGGCCGACGCGCGGGCGGCGCGTACGGAGGAGCGCTCGCGCATCGCACGGGAGTTGCACGACGTCGTCGCCCACCACGTCAGCGTCATGACGGTCCAGGCGGGAGCGGCGCGCCGGATCCTGGAGCGGGACCCGGAGGCCGTACGCGACGCGCTGACGACGATCGAGCAGATGGGGCGTACGGCGCTGGGCGAGATGAGGCGGCTGGTGGGGGTCCTGCGGACGGAGGCCGAACCCGTGCGCGGCGAGCTGTCGCCGCAGCCGGGGGTGAGCGACGTCGGCGAGCTGGTCGATCACCTGCGGGAGACGGGGCTGCAGGTGCAGCTGTGGATCGAGGGTGAAAGCCGGTCGCTGTCGCCCGGCGTCGACCTGGCGGCGTTCCGGCTGATCCAGGAGGCGCTGACGAACACGCTGAAGCACGCGGGTCCGCAGGCGCGCGCGTGGGTGCGGATCCACTACGCGGATCGGCAGCTCGTGGTGGAGATCGAGGACGACGGCCGGGGGCCGGCGGCCGGGCTCGGGCAGAACGGCGGCAGCCGTGGGCATGGGCTCGTGGGCATGCGTGAGCGCGTCGCCCTCTATGGTGGCGATCTGCGGATCGGGCCGCGTTCCGGCGGTGGGTTCGAAGTCCGCGCCCGTTTCCCGTTGGAGGTCTAGGTGACGATCAGGGTGCTCCTCGTCGACGATCAGCCGCTGCTGCGCACCGGCTTCCGGCTCATCCTGGAGGGTGAGCCCGACATCGCGGTGGTGGGTGAGGCCGGTGACGGCGCCCAGGCCGTGGAGCTCACGCGGACGCTGCTGCCGGAGGTGGTCCTGATGGACATCCGGATGCCGGGCGTCGACGGGATCGAGGCGACGCGCCGGATCGTCCGGGAGGGCGCGGCGACCCACGATCCGCGGGTGCTGATCCTGACGACGTTCGACCTCGACGAGTACGTCGTCGAGGCGGTGCGGGCGGGGGCGAGCGGGTTCCTGCTGAAGGACGCGCCGCCGGAAGATCTGGTGGCGGCGATCCGGATCGTGGCGGCCGGTGACGCGATCGTCGCGCCGAGCGTCACGCGACGGCTGCTGGACAGGTTCGCGACGCGGCTGCCGGCCGTGCGGGAGACCGCGCCGCCGCGGGGGCTGAAGATGCTGACCGAGCGGGAGCTGGAGGTGCTCCGGCACGTGGCCCGTGGGTTGTCCAACGCGGAGATCGCGAGGGAGCTCGTGGTCAGCGAGACGACCGTGAAGACGCACGTGGGCAACCTCCTGGCCAAGCTGGGGCTGCGCGACCGTGTCCAGGCCGTCGTCTTCGCCTACGAGACCGGCCTGACCCAGCCGGGCCAGGGTTAGGGGGCTAGGACCGTCACGGGTCCGCTGTTCGGGTCCCGGGCCATGGGCGCCGCAGCCGGGGTCTGCCGGACGTCGTCCTCCCGCAGGAGGAGACGGCCCGACCGCTCCGCCTGGGGGCGGAACCGGGGTCTGTCCGCTGGGCCCCGCGCCCAGCCCCAGCGTCGAGCCGACGAGCCCGACGCCGATCGCCTCACCGAGTACGGCGCGGGTGACCTGCCGGCGGGAGGCGCCGACCGCGCGCAGCAGGGCGAGCTTCGCGGCGAAGATCCCGCCGGTCGCCGCGATGCGCGACGACGTCGCGATGCCGCAGCGGTCGCTGCGGATCCGGGGCACACGGATCACCCTCGAGTAGGCCGTCGCGGCCGTCCCCCTGACCGTCGCCGCCGGGCGGGCGGTCAGGGGGACGGTGGCTTCCGGACGCCCAGCGCGGCGTAGTCGTACATCCCGTACACCAGATGGACGTAGGCGTTCGCCAGCGTGTCCGGCCGGTACAGCACGGTCCTGTCCACGAGGAGGGGCACGAGGGCGCCCGTCTCCATGACGGCGCGGTCGGCGTCGGCCCACGACTGCGCGCGGCGTCCCGCGTCGGCGGTCTTGGCGCCCGCGGCCAGGAGCCGGTCGATTCGCGGGTCGCGCAGTTCCGCCAGGTTCGGGTTGTTGACCTTCGCGACCGGGCCGGTGAGGGGCCGTAGGAAGGCGTACCCGGTGGGGCGGTTCCCGGCCCACGCGTCGATCAGAACGCCCAGACCGTGGCGGTGAACGTAGGCCGGCGAACCGGCCGTGCTCCCCCACTGGAACGCCGACAGCGTGGTGACACGGGCGTCGATACCGGTCTGCGCCAGCGCCTGGCGGAGGGCCTGGGCGGCGGCAACGTCGCCCGGCCGGTCTGCGCGCACGGCGATGCCCGTGGCGAACCCGGTGGGGCGGCCGCACGCCGCCAGCTCCCGTCGCGCTCGCACGAGGTCGTGCGGGTACGGCTCCGCGGGCCCGTACCCGGTGACCGTGGCCGGCAGGACCGTGGTGGCCGGGGCGCCGGCGGTGGGCCCGCCGTAGGCGCGCTGCACCGTGGCGCGGTCGACGGCGTGCTGGACGGCGCGCCGGCAGTGGACGTCGTCGAAGGGTGCGACGCCGGTCGACAGCGCGGCGTAGTGCACCAGCCCGGTGGGCGGGTCGTCGGCTCGGGCCTTGGCGGCGGGTGCGGCGAGGATCGCCGTCCGGGTGGCGGGCTGGACCCCGGCGCCGGCCAGGTCGGCGTCGAGGGACCCGGCGCGCAGCCGGGCGTCGAGGTCGGCGGCGGCGACCCGCTCGGTCACCTCGATGCGGTCGGGCAGCGCCGCGCGGTTCGGGTCGTCGTGCCAGCGCGGGTTGCGCACGAGCGTGAACCCGGTGCCGACGTCGTGTCGCGCGAAGCGGTACGGCCCGGTCGACAGCGGGTGCTTCTCGTAGGCGAGCCGGGTGTCCTTCGCCTGGGGCACGGGCGCGGTCTGCGGGCTCGCGGCCAGGTGGTCGAAGTCGTCGTCGGGTCGCTTCAGGTGGAACACGACCGTACGGTCGTCGGGCGTCGTGACCCCGGTGAAGTGGCCGAGGTCGGGGTCGAGGTACGGGCCCCAGTAGGTGCCGGTGAGGGCCTCCCGCAGGTCGCGGGGTCCGTGGGTGAGCTGGGCGGTGTAGCCGCTGCGCGCGACGGCGTACTTGACGTCACGGGCCCGGACCGGGGTGCCGTCCTCGTACGTGATCCCGCGGCGCAGCCGGTACGTCCAGGTCCGGCCGCCGTCGCTGGGCCGGCCGAGTCCCTCGGCCAGGTCGGGGACGAGGCGCAGCCCGGCCGATCCGGGCGCCGCGGCGTACGTGACGAGGGAGCGCGCGTAGAGACGGGCGAGGTCCGCCTCGTAGGCCAGGCCGATGTCGCCCGGGTCCAGCGAGACGGGGGCGTCGGTGACGGCCAGGCGCAGGGTGCCGCCGCGCGCGGTGGACGGGTGGACGACGTGGGACGACGCCTCGTCGAACGACGTGTCGGGGCGCACGGTGGTGCGCCCGCCGCCGCAGGCGGCGGTACCGAGTACCAGGACGACGGCGCAGGCCGCGAATCTGCCTCTCACCGGTAAATCATTGCAACGAGTGCATGTTTGCACCAAGCGCATGCCGTGAGAGCTTCGCCACCTTCGGGCCGCCGAACGCCGCCCGCCCTCCCCGGTCCAGACCGCGGAGGGCGGGCGCCTGTGAGAGAACAGCTCGGCCTTACGACAGGCCTGCCTCCTCGGCGGCCTTGGTCACCTTGGCACCGGCGCCCTCCGGAGCGTTCTCCGGGAAGTGGCAGGCGACGCGGTGACCCGGAAGAACCTCGACGAGCGGCGGCTCGACCTTGCCGCAGATCTCTTGGGCCTTCCAGCACCGCGTGTGGAAGCGGCAGGCCGGCGGCGGGTTGAGCGGGCTGGGCACGTCGCCCTGCAGCCGGACGCGGTCGCGGCCCTTGCGCTTCGCCGGGTCGGGGATCGGGATCGCCGACAGCAGCGCCACGGTGTAGGGGTGCATCGGGGTCTGGTACAGGCCCGCGCCGTCGGCCAGCTCGACCATCTTGCCGAGGTACATGACGCCGACCCGGTCGGAGATGTGGCGCACCACCGACAGGTCGTGGGCGATCACGACGTACGTGAGGTTGAACTCCTCCTGCAGGTCCTCCAGGAGGTTGACCACCTGGGCCTGAATGGACACGTCGAGCGCGGAGACCGGCTCGTCCGCGACGATCAGCTTGGGCCGCAGCGCGAGGGTGCGGGCGATGCCGATGCGCTGCCGCTGACCGCCGGAGAACTCGTGCGGGTAACGGTTGTAATGCTCGGGATTGAGCCCGACGACCTCGAGCAGGTCCTGGACCGCCCGCTTGACGCCGTTCTCGGTCTCGATGCCCTGCAGCCGGAACGGCGCCCCGATGATCGACCCGACGGTCTTGCGCGGGTTCAGCGAGGAGTACGGGTCCTGGAAAATCATCTGGACGTCTCGCCGCAGCGGCCGCATCTTGGCCTGCGACACGTGGGTGATGTCCCGGCCCTCGAAGAGGATCTGTCCGTCCGACGGATCCAGCAGCCGGGTGATCATCCGGCCGGTGGTCGTCTTGCCGCAGCCGGACTCCCCCACCAGGCCGAGCGTCTCGCCCGCGCGCACCGTGAAGTCGACGCCGTCCACGGCCTTGACCGCGCCCACCTGACGCTTGATGATCGCGCCGCGGGTGACCGGGAAATGCTTGCGCAGCCCGCGGACCTCCAGCAGCGCGTCTTCGCCGTCACCGGCCCGCTGGTCCGCCACGACCTCGGGTGTAGTCACTGTCTCTCCCGTTCGATCCGGCCGTCCGGCCGGTGCCATCCATCGACGGTACGTGCCGCCTCAGCGTGCCCGTTCCCCACGGTGTCCTCGGTCACAGCATCGGCCGGATCTCTTCGGTCCAGATACGGCGCCGGTCCTCCCTGCCGAGGTGGCAGGCGACCCGGTGGCCGGGCGCGACCTCGCGGAGCTCCGGCCGCTCGGTCTCACTGCGGCCCTCGTTGAGCTCCGCGTACGCGCAGCGGGGGCTGAACGCGCAGCCGACCGGGACGTTGATGAGGCTGGGCGGGGAGCCCTTGATGGGCATGAGGCGCTCGGACCGGTCGCGGTCCAGGCGCGGCATCGAGCCGAGCAGTCCCCAGGTGTAGGGGTGCTCGGGCCGGTGGAATACGTCCTCGGCCGAGCCGTACTCCACGCACCTGCCGCCGTACATCACGAGGATGTCGTCGGACAGCTCCGCGACCACGCCCAGGTCGTGGGTGATCATGATGACGGCGGAGTTGAACTCCTCCTGCAGGTCGCGGATCAGGTCGAGGATCTGCGCCTGCACGGTCACGTCGAGCGCCGTGGTCGGTTCGTCCGCGATGAGCAGCTCGGGGTCGCAGGACAGTGCCATCGCGATCATCGCGCGCTGCCGCATCCCGCCGGAGAACTGGTGCGGGTAGTCGTCGACCCTCTTGTCCGGCTGGGGGATGCCGACGCGGCCCAGCATGTCGATCGCGTGCTTGCGCGCGACGTCCTTGCTGACGTCGTTGTGGATCCGGTACGCCTCGATGATCTGCGCGCCGACCGTGTAGAGCGGGTGCATCGACGACAGCGGATCCTGGAAGATCATCGACATCTTCCGGCCGCGCAGCCGGCGCACCTGCTCGGGCGAGGACCCGACGACCTCCTGGCCGTCCAGCCAGATCTCGCCGGAGACCCGGGCGTTCCGGCGGTTGTGCAGGCCGAGCAGGCCGAGGCTGGTCACGCTCTTGCCCGAGCCGGACTCGCCGACGATGCCGAGCGTACGGCCGCGCTCCAGCGTGAACGACAGCCCGTCGACGGACTTGACCAGCCCGTCGTCGGTCGGGAAGTGGATGCGCAGGTCCCGGACGTCAAGGAAGGCCTTCGGCGGGGTCGCGGCGACCGGTTCCGCGGTCTGGTCCTGGGTCACGACAGCCTCACCCTCGGGTCGACCACGGCGTACAGGACGTCCACGACGAGGTTGCACAGCACGATGAAGAACGCGCCGATCATCACCACGCCGAGCACGCGCGGAAGGTCGTTGTTGTTGATCGAGTCGATGGCGAACTTGCCCAGCCCCGGCAGGGAGAAGGTGCTCTCGGTGAGCACCGCGCCGCCGAGCAGGATGCCCAGGTCCAGGCCGAAGATCGTGAGCACCGGGGTGAGCGTGGAGCGCAGCGCGTGCCGGACGACCACGGTGCGTTCGGGCAGCCCCTTGGCGCGCGCGGTACGGATGTAGTCCTCGCCCATGGTCTCCAGCATGCCCGCCCGGGTGAGCCGGGCGTACAGGGCCGCCTGGAGGAAGGCGAGGGTGACCCACGGCAGGACGAGGGCGGACGCCCACTGGAGCGGGTTCTGGGTCAGTCCCACGTAGGTGCCGGCGTTGGGGAACCAGTTGAGACTGTCACGGAAGATCGCCAGCGACAGCAGACCGGTGAAGAAGATCGGCAGTGAGACGCCCGCCAGCGCGACACCCATCGAGATACGGTCGACGGCCGTGCCCCGCTTCAGCGCGGACACCACGCCCGTCGCGACGCCGAACAGCACCCAGATGATCGCCGCGCCCGCGGCGAGCGAGAGGGTGACCGGGGCCCGATCGAGCAGGTCGGGCCACACCGGCGTCTGGTTGATGAAGGAGTAGCCGAAGCACGGCGGCCCGCAGTAGACCTTCGAGGGTCCGAAGTCATAGTGGGCACCGACGATGATGCCCTTGACGAAGTTCCAGTACTGGATCGCCACCGGCCTGTTCAGCCCGAGCCGTAGCTCGACCTCGTGGATCGCCTGCGGTCCGGCGCTCTTGCCGACGTACCGCGAGGCGAGGTCCGCGGTGGTCGCCCCGGTCAGCCTCGGGACGAGGAAGAAGATCGCGAACGTCACCATGCTGACGATGACGAGCAGCGCGATCGCGGCGATCAGACGCCGGATGAGGAATGTGACCACAGTGCCCGGCCACGGTGGCCGGCGGACGAGTCGCCCGCCGGCCACCGAAGGCCTTCACCTGCCTTCTAGGGAGCAGAGCGGAGTTACTTCACGCCCATCTGGACGTAGTCGTACAGGCCGTTCAGGCCCTGGTTCACGAACACGTTCTTCACGTTCGGCGGCCGGTACAGCAGGCCCTTCACGTTGAGGAACGGCATGATGTACGCGTCGTCCATGACCTTGGCGT
>JBJMIW010000145.1:0-15032 GCA_045806665.1 Actinoallomurus sp. | reverse complement strand
TGAACGCGCTCGCCGACAGCGACGGCGTCGAACTGGTCGTCCTGGGCGGCGCGGTCCGCCACGTCAGTCTCGGGATCATCGGCCCGATCGCTGAGAGCACCTTGCGGGGCATCACCGTGGACGCGGTCTTCCTCGGTGCCGACGGCGTCGTCGCGAATCGGGGCGTGTGCGAGACGACCGCCGAACAGGCGACGCTGAAGCGCCTCATGGTCGAGCAGGCCAGTGAGGTCTACGTCCTGGCCGACGCGTCGAAGCTCGGCCGGGCCAGCGGGCACTGGTGGACGGCGCTGGACCGGCCGTGGACGCTCATCACCGACGCCGGCGCCACCGAGGATGCGCTCGCCCCGTTCCGTGCCCGGCCCGAGGTCACCGTGCGGGTCGCTCCGCTTCCCCGGCGCTGACGTGGCTGCGCCGGGGTGACGGTGCGGCGTGCCCTCACCCGCCGGCGGCCTCGGCGAGGGCGCGGAACAGCAGGACGGTCGAGGCGGCTCCGGGGTCCTGGTGGCCGACGCTGCGCGGTCCGAGGTAGCTGGCCCGGCCCTTGCGCGCCTGCAGCGGCACCGTTGCCTCGGAGCCCTTCTCCGCGGCGGCCAGGGCGGCCTGAGCGGCGGCCGCCACGCCGTCCGTGACAGCGGCCTCGTACGCGGCGACGGCCGGGGCGAGGGCGTCGACCATCGTCTTGTCCCCTTCCACGGCCTTGCCCAGCTCCCGTACGGCGTCCAGCGCGGCTCTCAGGGCGGCGCCCAGCGCGGCGGCGTCCACGTCGGCGGCGCCGTCGAGGGCCTTGCCCGCCCGGCGCAGCGCGCCGCCGTACAGCGGTCCGGACGCCCCGCCCGTCCTGGACACGAGCGCCCGGCCGGCGGTCATGAGCACCTTGCCGGGCGGCAGGCCCGGTTCGAGGGCCTCGACCGCCGCCCGCAGGCCGCGGTTGAGGTTGGTGCCGTGGTCGCCGTCGCCGATGGCGGCGTCGAGCCTGGTCAGGCGGTCGGCGTCCGCCGCCACCAGCTCGGCGAAGCGCTCGATCCAGCGGAGGGTGTCCATCAGCGTCTCCACCGCAGGCCGGGCGTCTCCACCGGCGCGTCCCACAGCTCGGTCAGCTGGGGCGTCAGCCGCAGGACCGACACCATCACGCCCGCCATCCCCAGACTCGTCACGTAGTTGCCGACGAGCGAGCGCGCCACCGTCACGCCGTGCCCGCCGAGCCAGTCCGCCACGGCCGCGTACGCGATGTACAGCTCCATCAGCGGGGTGCCGCCCATGCCGTTGACCAGGACGAGGACCTCGGAGCCGGAGAGAGGCATGTCCTCGTCGATCGCCGACAGCGCCACGTCGACGATCTCGGGGGCGGGCCGCAGCTTCGTACGCTCGCGGCCGGGCTCGCCGTGGATGCCGATGCCGAGCTCGATCTCGTCCTCACCGAGCTCGAACGTCGGGCGCCCGGCGGCCGGGACGGTGCAGGCGGTCAGCGCGACCCCGAAGGAGCGGGTCCGCTCGTTGACCTCGCGGGCGACGGCGGCGACGTCCTGCAGCGACCCGCCCGCCTCGGCCAGCGCGCCGGCGGTCTTCTCTGCGAAGAGGGTGGCGCCGGTGCCCCGCCGCCCCGCGGTGTACGTGCTGTCCTGGACGGCCACGTCGTCGTCGATCACGACCGGTACGACCTCGATGTCCTCGTCCTCGGCCAGTTCGGCGGCCAGCTGGAAGTTCAGGACGTCACCGGTGTAGTTCTTCACGATGTGCACGACCCCGGCGCCGCCGGAGGTCGCGGTCGTCGCGGCGAGGATCTGGTCGGGTACCGGCGAGGTGAACACCTCCCCGGGACAGGCGGCGTCGAGCATGCCGTACCCGACGAAGCCCCCGTGCAGCGGCTCGTGCCCGGAACCACCTCCGGACACCAGCCCGACCTTGCCCGTACGCGGGGCGTCGGCCCGCACGATGATCCGCTGCTCGAGGTCGACCCGGAGGGACGGGTGGGCGGCCGCCATGCCGCGCAGGGTGTCGAGGACGACGTCGTCGACGTCACCGATCAGTTTCTTCATGGCTCCGGAATACCCGCGGGACCCCCTCGGGCGCCAGAGTTGCGGCTGATTGATGTGATTCGACGCCGATTCCTATGATGACCAGCGTGATCGACGACGTTCAGCGCGCCCTCGTGGTGATGGCCCATCCCGACGACATCGACTTCTCCTGTGCCGGGACGGTGGCGACCTGGGTCGACTCCGGCATCGAGGTGGCCTACCTCCTGGTCACCGACGGCGACGCCGGTGGCTTCGACGACGACCTCCCGCACGAGGAGATGGGCCCGCTCCGCCGGGCCGAGCAGACCGCGGCCGCCAAGTGCGTCGGCGTCACCGACGTGCGGTTCCTCGGCTACCCGGACGGGCGGGTCGAGGCCGACCTCGGCCTGCGCCGCGACATCGCCCGTGTGATCCGGCAGGTCCGCCCCGACCGGGTCGTCATCCCCAGCCCCGAGCGGAACTACGAGCGCGTCTACGCCTGTCACCCGGACCACCGGGCGGTCGGGTCGGCCGCGTTCGACGCCGTCTACCCCGACGCACGTAACCCGTACGCCTTCCCGGAACTGCGTGCCGAGGGGCTGGAGGCCTGGACCGCCCGGGAGATCTGGATGACCGGCGGTCCGGCGCTCAACCAGTACGTCGACGTCACCGACGTCTTCGACCGGAAACTCGCGGCGCTGCGCGCGCACGTCAGCCAGGTCTCCCACCGCGACGACCTGGAGCAGATGCTGCGCACCTGGATGGGCGCGAACGCCCGCCGCGGCGGCCTGCCCGACGGCCGCCTCGCCGAGGTCTTCCAGGTGGTCCCCGCGGAATGAACGCAGTGAACGCACCGGTCAAGATCCTGCTGGACTGCGACACCGGCATCGACGACGCGATCACCCTGCTCTACCTGGCTTCGCTGGTGAAGGCCGGGGAGGCGGAGCTCGTCGCCGTCGGCACCGTGCACGGCAACGTCGCCCCGGACGTCGGTGCGCTGAACAGCCTCCGGGTCCTCGAACGCGCGGGCCTGCCCGACGTGCCGGTCGCGGTGGGCGCCGTCCGCCCGATGGCCCAGGACGTTGACTACGCGCACGACTGGCACGGTACGGACGGGCTGGGCGAGACGGGCCTGCCCGAACCGGCGGGCCGCCCAGTCGATATCTCCGCGCCGGAGCAGATCATCCGGCTGGGCCGGGAACGGCCCGGGGAGCTGACGTTGCTTGCCGTCGGCCCTCTCACCAACCTCGCCATCGCGCTGCTGCTGGAGCCGTCCCTGCCGACGCTGTTCCGCGACGTCGTGATCATGGGTGGCGCGTTCGACCACCAGGGCAACGTCACCAGCCACGCCGAGGCGAACATCTGGCACGATCCGGAGGCCGCCGAGCTCGTGCTGGGGGCCGGCTGGCCGATCACACTCGTGCCGCTGGACGCGACCCACCCGACCGCGGTGGACGGCGCCTGGCTGGACCGGCTGGCCGAGGCGGACTCCGACCTCGCCCGGTTCGCCGCGCGGATCCTAAAGTTCTACGCCATCGCGTACACCCGCTCGCTCGGTACACGCGGCGCGGTGATCCACGACGCACTGGCCGCGATGCTGGCCGTGGACCCGTCCCTCGGGGAGTACGCCGAGCGGCCGGTACGCGTCGAACTGCGCGGCGAGCGGACCCGCGGCACGACGCTGTGGGACCGCCGCTCGTACGCCGACGAGGGCGACCGGCCGGTCGTCAGGGTCGCCGTCGGCAGCGACGTCGCCGCCTTCCAGGACCGCCTGCTGGCGAGCCTCCTCTGACCTGGGTTCGATCATAGGATCTTGGGTCATGGGGGACACGAAACCGCACGTCGCGTCGTTCGCGGAACTGGATGCCCGGACCCTCTACGCACTGCTGAGGCTCCGGGTGGACGTCTTCGTCGTCGAGCAGCAGTGCCCGTACCCGGAGCTGGACGGGCGGGACACCGAGCCCGGCACCCGGCACGTCTGGCTGGCCGGCGACTCGGGGGCCCCGGAGGCGTACCTGCGCGTCCTCGACGACCCGGACGGCGCGCGGATCGGACGGGTGGCGACGGCGCCGCACGCGCGCGGGTCCGGGCTGGCGGGGCGGCTCATGGAGGCCGCGCTGGAGGTCGTCGGCGACCGGACCGTACGGCTCGAGGCCCAGACGTACGTGGCGGACTTCTACACGAGGTACGGCTTTGTCGTCGACGGCCCGGAGTACGTCGAGGACGGCGTCGCGCACGTCCCCATGATCCGCCGCTGACCACGAATCGCCGATGAAGCCGGCCGAGCGGGCCGGGTCCCGCGTGCCTTGCCGTCCCGGCGCGGCCGACCGTTCGGCCTCATGTCCAGCCGCTATGGATGGCAGGCGGCGAATTCGCGAAACAGACTTCGTGATGGAATGTGTAGCGCAGATCTTGAGATGAGGAGCCGCCACATGTCCGTCACCGACGAACTCCTGGACAACGCCCGGCGCTACCGCGACGGCTTCGACGCCGAAGGCATGTCGGCGGCGCCCTCGCGGCACCTGACGATCGTGGCGTGCATGGACGCCCGCCTCGACATGTTCGGTCTGCTGGGCCTGGAGATCGGCGACGCGCACATCATCCGTAACGCCGGCGGCGTGGTCACTCCGGACGTGATCCGCTCGGTGTCGATCAGCCAGCGGATGCTCGGCACCCGCGAGATCGTGCTGATCCACCACACCGGCTGCGGGATGCAGGGCATCACCGACGACGGGTTCCGCCAGCAGATGTACGCCGACACCGGCCTCAAGCCGGACTGGGCGGTCGAGGCGTTCGCCGACGTGGACGAGGACGTGCGCCAGTCGATCGCACGGATCAAGGCCAATCCGTTCGTCCCGCACAAGGACTCGGTCCGCGGCTTCGTCTTCGACGTCGGGACCGGCGAGCTGCGGGAGGTCAAGCCCTGAGCCGCGTGCCTGTCGTGACCAGGCCGATCGCGCATCGCACGGCATGCCGACGCGGCCACCGCCGCACCGCATGACGGCTATGGCAGGTCAGACGAGGCGGCGGGCGGCGGCCCAGCGGGACAGCTCGTGGCGGTTGGACAGCTGGAGCTTGCGCAGCACCGACGACACGTGCGTCTCCACCGTCTTGACGGAGATGAACAGTTCCTTGGCGATCTCCTTGTAGGCGTAGCCGCGGGCGATCAGCCGGAGCACCTCGCGCTCGCGCTGGGTGAGCTGGTCGAGCTCGGGGTCGATGGGCGGCGCGTCGGTCGCGGCGAACGCGTCGAGCACGAAGCCGGCGAGCCGGGGCGAGAAGACGGCGTCGCCCTCGGCGACCCGGCCGATCGCGCCGGTCAGCTCCGGACCGGAGATCGTCTTGGTGACGTAGCCGCGGGCGCCGCCGCGGATGACGCCGATGACGTCCTCGGCCGCGTCGGAAACCGAGAGCGCGAGGAACCGCGTCTCCGCCGGCCCACCGCCCGTGCCGTCCCGGCCCTCGGCCGCGTCGCTACGCCCGGTTGCCGCATCGCCCCGGTCGCCGGTCCGCGGGGGCACGCCTTGTGCCCGGTCGCCCGTCCGCGCCGGGGTGGTCCCCGTACGGTCGGCGGCGCGCATGGACGGCTCGTCGCCACGCACCCGGGCCGCCCCGCCGAGCACCCGGCGCAGCACCTCGACGCCACCGCCGCCCGGCAGGTGGACGTCGAGCAGCACGACGTCGGGCCGGGTCGCCGCGATGACCTCGACGGCCTCGTCGACGTCGCCCGCCTCACCGACGATCTCCACCGAGTCGCCGAGCTCCGCCTTCACGCCGCTGCGGAACATCTGGTGGTCGTCGACCAGCACCACTCGGGTCATGTGCGTTTCAACTCCAGTCTCACTTCGGTGCCCTCACCCGGAGCCGTACGGATCTCGGCCTTGCCGCCGTTGCGCTCCATCCGTCCGATGATGGACTGCCGTACGCCCATGCGGTCCGCCGGTACGGCGTCGAGGTCGAATCCCCGCCCCCGGTCCCGTACGAAGATCATCACATCGTCGCCGTCCACCTCGGCGTAGACCGAGACGGACGGCGTCTCACCGCCCGGCCCCCCGGCGTACTTCGCGGCGTTGACCATGGCCTCGCGGGCGGCCTGCAGCATCGCGCCGAGCCGCTCGTCCAGCGGGCAGTCGCCGACGCACACCACCTCGATCGGCACGCCGTGACGGTCCTCCACCTCGGCGGAGATCTTGCGTACGGCGGCGGCGAGCACCTCCTCGGCGTCGGCCTTCGGCTGGTACAGCCAGGCGCGAAGGTCGCGCTCCTGGGCGCGCGCGAGCCGCTGGACCTCTTTCGGGTCGTGCGCGTTGCGCTGGATCAGCGTCAGCGTGTGCAGCACCGAGTCGTGTACGTGTGCGGCCACTTCGGCCCTCTCTTGTGATCGGATCCGCTCCCGGCGCTCGTCGTCGAGGTCGTGCCACAGGCGCAGCAGCCAGGGCGCCACGATGACGCCGACCCCGGCGAGGACGATGGTCGAGCCCAGCAGGACCTGCCCGACGTGCTGGGTGTTCTGCAGGAGGAAGGCGGCCAGTCCAGCGATGACGAGGGCGGCGCCGACGACGCTGCGGATCCATAGGGAGCGGGTGTTGCGGACCCAGCGCCGCCGGTGCTCGGGGTCGGCCTGCTGCCAGATGACGCCGACGCCGATGCCGCCCGCGACCACCGGCCACAGGGCCCGGCCCGTGGCGAAGGTCAGTGTGAACGTTGACAGCACGCCGATGAACGCGCCGTACGCGAGCAGCTGCGTCCAATCGCGCTGCGGCCGCGTCTCCGTCCGCGGCGGCACGAGCAGCCACAACGCGACGTAGGCGATGAGGCCCACGCCGACCGCGACGAGCACGGCGAACGCCACGCGGACGATGACGAGGTCCAGCCCCAGGTGGTCGGCGAGGCCACGGCAGACGCCGGCGACGATCCGTCCGTCGGCGCGTCGTTCGAGGCGCGGGGGAGCCTCACCAGGGTTTTCGGGCACACGCCGATCGTCACACGTTCCACGCGTGGTCGCATCGGGGCTGTCCCTGGGCCGACCCCGAGATGCTCAGGGGCGGCCCAGGGGTCTCCCGGATGGTGATCGAGGCCGGCGTTCGCGACGATGTCCCCATGACCGAGGACAGCGGCGCACCGCCGCGGCGGCTCACCCGAGCCCACGAAGGCCGGCTCATCACGGGGGTCTGCGCCGGCCTGGGGCGGTACACGGGAATCGACCCGATCGTGTTCCGCGTGGGGTTCGCGCTGCTCGTCCTCACCACCGGGGTGGGCGTCCTGCTCTACCTCGGCGCGTTCCTGCTGATGGGCGCCCCCGACGGCGGTCCCTCGAAGCTCGAGCGGCTCGGCCGGCGGCTGTTCGAGGGCGACGCTGCGCTGGCGCTGCTGGGGGCGGCGCTGGGCGCCGTGACGGTGCTTTCGGCCGCGGGCGACTGGGGTTCCCCGAATACGCTTGCGGCGGTCGTGGTCTTCGCGCTGACGCTGCTGGTGGCGCGCTCGCGCGGCGCCGACCTCGTGGCGGTCGCGCGCGGCCTGCCCGAGGCCGTCAAGGGCCGGCCCCTGTCGTCGTGGGCTCCTCCGGTCTCCCCCGCGCCGCCGTCCTATCGGATGCCCGACGGTATGGTCGATCTTGCTCGTCTGGCGCGCGCGGAACCGTCTGATACGGAACCGCCTCCCCCCTCGCCGCCGGGACCCGCGCGGGTCGTCACTCCTCGGCGCAGGTCCTACCTGACGGTGTGCACGCTGGTGACCGCGGTCCTGGTGGCGAGCGTGCTCTACGCCGTCGGCGACCGGCGACCGGACCTCGACCGTCTCCAGATCATCGTCGCCGGCGCACTCGTCGTGGTCGCGGCCGGCCTCCTCATCGGCTCCTGGTTCGGCCGGGACCGCAAGCTGATCACCGTTGGAGCGATCATGTCTCTCGCCCTCGCATCGACCTCGATCGCCGGCGACCCGGCCATCGCGCGCAAGACGCACACCACGGCCTGGAGGCCCGCCGACGTGTCGCACGCCGAGCAGTCGCACAAGGTCCGGATCGGCGAGGGCACGGTCGACCTGACCTCGGTGCCGCTCGCCCCCGGGCAGCGCCTCCGCGTCTCCGCGACCGTCACGCTGGGGGTGCTCACGGTCAAGGTCCCCGCCACCGCCCGGGTCGAACTGGACGCCCAGGCGTTCCTCGGCGACATCACCGTCGACCGTCGGATCACCGGCGGCCCGCGGGCCCGGGTGAGGCGCGTACTCGACCCGGAGGTACGCCCGGCGGGCGCGGCGCCGGTCATCGCGCTGCGCCTCCGCAGCAGGGTCGGCGACATGGAGGTCAGCCGTGTTCCGGCATAGGTTCGACCCGTCGTCGCTGGTGGCGGCGGTGATCTTCCTCGGCGTCGCCGTGCGCTATCTCGCCGGGGATCCCCCCGTCTGGGTGGTGCCGGGCATCCCCGTGGCCATCGGGGTCATCGTCCTGATGCGCGTGGCCTTCCGGGCCCGGCGGCGCGGGCCCTGCGCCGACTCCTCAGGTCACACCGGCCCCTGACCCGGCGCCGGCCGGACCGGGCCGTCAGACCGCCGGGGCGGGCGAGGACGGCGGCGACGCCGACGACGGCGCTGCCGGAGCCGGGGCGTCCGTAGGAGATTCGACGGCGGTACGCCGGGTCCCCCGCCATACGAGGAGAACAAAGACGATCAGCCAGAGAAGGTTGGCCCAGCGCACGCCGAAGTGCTGGTACCCGTTCACGCGGACGCCGGGCAGCGTGAACAGCCCCAGCATGACCCCACGAACGATCAACATCCAGTCCAGGCGACGGTACGGCAGCAGGGCCAGCGTCGGCAGCAGCATGGCGTCGTACCAGGGGTACTGCAGCGGCGAGACGAGCGTCGTGCCGAACGCCAGCACCGCGACGGGCAGCACGTCGAGCGGCAGCCGGCGCGTCGCGTCGGACGGCCGTCGCCACAGCGCGAACGGCAGGCCCGACCGCCACCACAGGAAGGCCGTCAGCACGACCGCCAGCAAGGCCATCCACACCATGTAGTAACGGTGGTGGGTCAGGATGACGTCGGGGACCGGCAGGTACCGGTCCTTCCTGCGGCCGAGCCGGGCGTGGAGCGAGTGCAGGGCCGCCGGGCCGGCCAGCAGGTAGCCGCCGCCCGCGACGAGCAGGAAGCCGACCGCGGTCGTCGTCGCGCGCCGGAACCTCGCCGGGGACAGCCAGGCGGCGATGATCAGGCCGGCGGCGGGGAAGAGGAACGACGCCTTGACGGCCACCGCCGCCCCGCCCAGCAGCCCGCCCGCGAAGGCCGAGCGCCGCGCCGCGTACAGGGCGGCGACGAGGAAGAACACCGCGAAGACGTCCGCGTGGCCGCTGCCCACCATCCAGAACAGGATCACTGGGTTGGCCGTCCACAGGAGGCACGCGCGGAGCCGTCGCGCCGGGTCCGGGCCGGTCATCCGGTGCAGCAGCACGCCGGTGCCGATGAACGCGGCGGCGTTGGCCCACTTGAGCACAAAGATGATCCGCGCCATCGAGTTGCCGCCGAGGTGCGCGGCGAACCACTGGATGGCCGTCATGATCGGCCCGTACACGGTCGGGACCCGCTGCCAGCCGCTGGGCATCAGCAGGCCGACCGGGTCACCGGTGTGGGAGAGCCGCAGCGGCGTCGTGACGTACGGGTCGCGCCCCAGGTCGGCGATCCGCCCGTAGATCGCGTAGTTCATCATGTCGACGGAGCCGGTCGGGGGCAGCAGCGCGTAGACGCAGGCGACGACCGCCCCGGCGACGAGCAGCCGCCGCGGACTCACCCACGCGCCTCCGCGCAGGGCGTAGAGCCCGGCGAGCACGCCTGCTCCCCCGCTCACCGCCGCGATCCACGTCAGGGTCGTGACCGTCGTGGCGGACGGTGATCCGCCGAAGGTCAGGAACGGCCAGGTCGGTCCGAAGTCGGGGACGGCCGCCGAGGTGCCGAGCACCATCGCCGCGCCCATCGCGACGATGCTCACCCCCAGCATCACCCAAGAAAAGACGCGGGACATGTGACCTGACCGTAAGGCCGAAATATCGGAGTTGCAGCAGGTAAGAGGTGGTGTTCACCGAACGCTCACCTGACGGTCGCGTGCAGGCTGACCGCGTATCCCGGACCCGGATTCACGAGCTCACGCGGGTGCCCGCCGCCGTACACGCGGATCCGGTTCGCCCGCAGCGCGCGCTCCGCGACCCCGTGATCGGTGATCACCCGTTCGGAGAGTTCCCCGGCGAGCACGGCGAACACATCGGCGGCGGGAGCGGCGTGGCGCCCGGGCGGCCACGCGGCCAGCCAGATCTCGTGCTCGCCGGACAGGCGGACCGGCACGCCGTCGAAGCGGGCCAGATGCCACCAGTCGCCGGGGCGGGCGGCGAGTTCACGGACGAGCCCGGCCAGGCGGCCGACCGTGACGGCCGGTCCGGCGGAGTACGGGCTGTCGTCGCCCTGCATGGTCAGATCGGGAATGACGGAGAGATCCACCAGGAGTCCTTCGTGGTGCGGCGGGATGCCGCAGGCTGACGGTCGGTCTGAGCGAGGTCAGCGACAACAACACGAAGGACACAGCGCGGCGACCGCGTGGCACGAGGCCACGAGGACGGTCGGCGTCTGGCGCGCTGGCATGGCATCAAGTGTGCAGGTGAACACCCTGCGACGTCAAACGCCGCGCCGCCCCGGACGCCGGATGGCAGGTCAGGAAAGGGCTGTTAACCCCGCCGCCACGCCCGGGTCCCATACCGTCCATGGAGAGCCGCCAGGATCTGTCCGGTTTATGGGAGACAGGAGAGGACCATGGGACTCGACCGGCGTTCGTTCATCCGCACCAGTCTGATCGCGGGAGGCGGGGCGACGCTGCTCGACGCCGGCCCACAGGCGGCGGCGCTCGTACGGGCGGGACGCCCCCAGATCACCCACGGCGTGCAGAGCGGTGACGTCTCCGCCCAGGGCGCGATCGTGTGGACGCGGGCCGACCGGCCCTCGCGAATGCTGGTCGACGTCAGCACCCGGCCGGACTTCGGGCGGTTCGCCACGGTCCGCGGCCCGCTGCTGACCCCGGACACCGACCTGACCGGGAAGGTCCGGCTGACCGGACTGCCCGCCGGCGAGCAGATCCACTACCGGGTACGCCTCGCCGACCGGCACGACACGTCCCTGCTGTCCGCGCCGGTCGAGGGCGCCTTCCGCACGGCGCCCCGCAGCCGCCGCGACATCCGCTTCGTCTGGTCGGGCGACCTGGCCGGGCAGGGCTTCGGCATCAATCCCGACATGGGCGGCTACCAGATCTTCCGGGCCATGCAGGCCCTGAACCCCGACTTCTTCCTGTGCAGCGGCGACCACTGGTACGCCGACAATCCCATCCCCGCGACCGTGAAGCTCGCCGACGGGCGGATCTACCGAAACCTCACCACCCCGGAGAAGTCCAAGGTCGCCGAGACGCTGGCCGAGTTCCGCGGCCAGCACCGGTACAACCTCATGGACGACAACCTGCGGGCCCTCGCCGCTGTCGTCCCGCAGATCAACCAGTGGGACGACCACGAGACGCACAACAACTGGTGGCCCGGGCAGATCCTCGACGACCCCAACTACACCGAGAAGCGCGTCGACGTGCTGTCCGCCCGCGCCCACCAGGCGCTGTTCGAGTACCTGCCGATCGCCGAGCAGCCGTCCGCGCACGGGCGCGTCTACCGGAAGATCTCCTACGGGCCGCTGCTGGACGTGTTCGTCCTCGACATGCGGACCTACCGGGACGCGAACGGCCCGGACAACGCGCCGGTCGACGACCAGGGCATCCTCGGCCGCGCGCAGGCGGAGTGGCTGAAGCGCGAACTCGCCGCCTCCAAGGCCACCTGGAAGATCGTCGCCGCCGACATGCCGCTGTCGCTCATCGTCTCCGACGCGCACGGCATCGAGGCCGTCTCCCAGGGCGTGGGGGGCAGGCCGCTCGGCCGTGAGCTGCAGATCGCGGACGTGCTGTCCACGATGAAGAAGCGCCGCGTACGGAACGTCGTGTGGCTCACCGCCGACGTGCACTACACGGCCGCGCACTACTACGACCCCGCCAAGGCGGCGTTCCAGGACTTCGACCCATTCTGGGAGTTCGTGTCCGGCCCGCTGAACGCCGGGGCGTTCGGCCCCAACACCCTGGACACGACCTTCGGTCCGGAGGTGAGGTTCCAGCAGGTCCCGCCGCACGCCAACACCTCGCCGTTGGAGGGCTACCAGTTCTTCGGCGAGGTCGCCATCGACGGCCACTCGGGCGCGCTGACCGTACGCCTCCGCGACCAGGCCGGAAAGGCCCTCTACGTCGTCACCCTCGACCCGGAGCACTGACCGCACAGCGCTGCGTCCCGGTGCACCCCGGATCGACCAAGGCCGCGCACCGGGGCCGGAGGCGCGCCGAAGGCTCGGGTATCGCGGGGTAGGGGTGGGACGAACCCCCCCTCAGACAGCAAGCCTCTAACCTCGCGCCCATGTCCGCGCGGAATGCTCGGTAATCGCAGGCGAGACCGGGACAGAACCGCCCAGACCGCGGGGCGGATCGGTCGTTCACCGAGCATTCCGTTCGCACGAGGACGAGCACCCCACTCGATCGACCCCGGATGCGGATGCGAGAAGTCACGGCGCCTGCCGGAGGATTGGCCCATGAGTGATCAGCCCGACGCGTTCTATCTGCCTGCCGGCGACGATGTGTATGAGCCGACACGTGCCACCGAGAGCCCCTGGGACAGCGAGGCGCAGCACGGCGGACCCCCCACCGCGCTGCTGGCCCACGCCATCGATGCCACGGTCGAGCCCGGCATGCGCATGGCCCGGATCTCAGTCGACTTCCTGGCCCCGATCCCACGCCGCCCCGCACGCATCGAGGTCACCACGCTGCGGCCCGGCCGGCAGGTCCGCCTCACCGAAGCCCACCTGATCGTCGACGGACGGGTCGCGGTCACCGCCCGCGCCTGGCACATCGCGACGGGCCCGACTCCACCCGCAGAAACCGAACAGGTCCTACCGCCTCCGATCCCGCAGAGCCCGGACGAGCAGCACTCATTTTTCGGTCTGACCGACTGGGGTTATGGCCAGGCCATCGAATGGCGGTTCACCCAGGGCGGCTTCGACACGCTCGGCCTCGCGCAGGTCTGGACCCGCGTCCGCATCCCGTTGATCGCAGGCCAGAAGCTCACCGGCCTGGCCCGCACCCTGATCGTCGCCGACGCCGCCAATGGCCTGTCGGCGACTCTTCCCATCCAGCAGTGGCTGTCCATCCCGCCCACCATGACCACCACCCTGCTGCGCCACCCCGATGGCGAATGGGTGCACCTGGATTGCCGCACCGACCTGTCCGACGACGGTCTCGGCCTCACCCGCGCGACCCTGTCCGACCCCGACGGCCGCCTCGGAGACGTCGCCCAGCCCCTCCTCATCCGCCAACGCTGACGAACGAAATCCCCCCGCCCTTGGCTCCGGTAGCAAAGGGCGGGGGCGTCAGAGGGACGGTGCCGCGTCTGTTATGCGGCACCCTTTTCGGCAACGGCTACCTCGACGCAGTCTCCGCCATTGTTGGTGCTGCGCGTCGACTTACGCCAGTTCAGGTTACCCATGATTCTGCTGCCTTCATGATGAGCTCGATCGATGCCTCTTCATGCAGCGCCTTGGCGCTCAGCATCTGCCAGATCCGCCGGATCGCTGCCACGTCTTCCGGTTTTTCTACCACGTCCCCACGAAGCGCATTGTCGACATAGGCGACCTCCGAGCCGTCGATGCTCGCCAGCACGATCGGGCCACCGGCGAATCCGGCGTGCGCTCCCACCGTGAAGGGGATCACCTGAATGATGACGTCGTCCCGCCGCGAGAGCTCGACCAGTCGCATCAATTGCTCATGCATCGTCGTCGTGCCGCCGACCGGCCGACTGATCACGGCCTCGTCGAGCACGGCGTGATACAGCGGGGGATCCTCGCGTGTCAGGACCTTCTGTCTCGCCAGCCGCGCGCTCACCTGCCCCTCGAGATCAAGGGGAGCCGGTTTCCCGAGACGGAGCACCGCGCGGGCGTAGTCCTCCGTCTGCAGGAGACCGGGCACCACGAGCGGCGCGAACGTCAGCAGCGCCGACGAATCAGCCTCCACTTTCGTCCACTTGTGGAGCCACTCGGGTGCCACTTCCCTACTGCCTAGATCATCGAGTATACGGAGGAGCAGGTCGGGGAGACCCAAAGTGCCCGTTAGGTGAGGTAGGTATTCCTGTTTCGGGATGAGTCGCCCATTCTCCCAGGCGGCGACGAGGGATTCGGAGACCGGGAAGGTCTTCGCGAGCTCTGCACGGGTGAGCTGCTTCGATTCGCGGGCGCGACGGATCTCCTTGCCGACGAACTGGCGGGCGGTCATGTGGTTTCCCGACATCTCGCTGTACACCTTCCGCACTAACGGGGGATGCGCTTCTTGTGCACTCGCGCTCCAGCCATTGGGGGCTCCCAGCGTACGACTTCTCGGTCAATCTATGAAGTCAAACGACCACAGGGAGTCACCATGAACGAGGACGTTCACGAACTCGCCGGAAAACTGACCATGGCCTGCCAGCAGGCCGGTCTGGACGCCCAGCAGCAGGGACCGACACGGGTCTACGTTCACGCCCCGGGGACCAGCAATCACCTCGCCGAGATCATCATGGCCAAGCCGGATGAGAACGAACGCCTCTGCTGGTGGTGGTCCTGGGACAAACCGATCTGCGGCGCGGAAGAGATCGAGAAGGCCGTACAGCTCATCAAGAACGTCGTCTCCGTTCCCCTCCCTCCGCAGCGATGACCTCGCCGGACGAGCTCATGCGCTCCGTCAACCAATTCCGCGCCGCCCTCGACGCGATCGGTTCGCAAGGGGTCTCCGATGCCGCCGAGTTGACGCGGCTGGACCGGCTCGTACGGCGGTATCCGGAGGCGGCGCGCAAGAGCCTCGAGCTCTACGACCGGCAGGTCCGGTCGGCCGATTCCCCGCAACGCTGACCGTCCGGGAAGGGACCCCATCCGCACACAAAGTCCGGGTGCCGATCACGGCTTCCT
>JBJMIW010000144.1:0-25893 GCA_045806665.1 Actinoallomurus sp. | reverse complement strand
GTTCGCCGACGGATACATGTCCGCGAACATCTCCGCCGGGAACAGCGCACCACGATGCTCGGCCAGGAACGCGAACACGCTCCCAGCCGGGATCAACTCCCGGCGGGTCTCCCACACATCCGGTCCGACTGTCTCCCCGGCCCATTCCCCCATCACCACGAAACAAGTCTGGCCCCGCCGCTCACGCGGCGGGGCCAGAACCCCAAGATCTTCATGAGCCTTCTAGGCCGCGGAGGGCGGCTCAGCAGCTGATGAGCTCGTTGTGCACCGGGTCGGGGTTGGCGTTCACGGCGGTGCGCTTTTCGCGGCGTTCCAGGGCCGCGGACCACAAGGCGAGCCCGATGGCGGAGGCGGCCATGAGTGCTCCGACCCAGTTGGGGGAGGTGTAGCCGAAGCCGGCGGCGATGACGAGTCCGCCGAGCCACGCGGCCAGAGCGTTGCCGAGGTTGAAGGCGCCGGCGTTGATGGCGGCGGCCAGGGTCGGGGCACCGTGGGCCCGGTCGATAACGCGCACATTCAGCGGCGGCACGGTGGCGAACCCGAACGCGCCGACCAGCAGGACGGTGATCGCCGCGAGCACCTTACTGTGTGCGGTGAGGGTGAACACGCCCAGCACCACGGCCAGTCCGCCGAGCGTGGTGCAGAGCATCGGCATCAGCGCACGGTCGGCGAACCTGCCGCCGAGGAGGTTGCCGATGACCATGCCGATGCCGAACAGGACCAGCAGCCAGGTCACCGCGCTGTCAGAGAAGCCCGCGACGTGAGTCATCATCGGGGCGATGTATGTGATCGCGGCGAAGACGCCGCCGAAGCCGAGCACGGTCATCGCCAGTGCGAGCAGAACCTGAGGCCTGCGCACGGCGGCGAACTCGTGCCGCAGGTGGACGCCTTCGGGGCGGGGCACTTCGGGGACGAACTTGGCTATGCCGAGCAGCCCGATCACGCCGAGGCCGGCGACGAGGACGAAAGTGGTGCGCCAGCCGGCGACCTGGCCGATGTAGGTGCCGATCGGGACGCCCACGACGTTGGCGACGGTCAGGCCGGTGAAAAAGATGGCGATGGCGCTGGCCTTCTTCTCCGGGGCGGCTAGTTCGGCGGCGAGGACCGCTCCGATGCCGAAGAATGCGCCGGGAGCGAGCGACGTGACGATGCGTCCGACCAGCATCAGCTCGAAGCTGGGGGCGAGCGCGGACACCAGGTTGCCGAGGACGAATAGGCCCATCATCAGCATCAGCATCCGCTTGCGGGGCATCTTCGTGCCGAGTGCGGTCATCAGCGGGGCGCCGAACGCGGTGCCGAGGGCGTAGCCGGTAATCAGCAGTCCGGCGGTGGGAATGGTGACGTGGAAGCCCGCGGCGACCTGGGGCAGCAGTCCCATAGGGACGAATTCCGTGGTTCCGAGACCGAAGGTACCGATGGCGAGAACAAGAAGCGCCAGGGGCATGGGTTCAACCCTTCCATGTTGCTTGAGCGAGTACCTGACGTCCAGGTCGCCGCCGCACTGCCGGGCAACAGCGCGCTTGAGGTTGTGTGTAGGGGAAGCTGAAGCTGGCCAAGCTCGGCAAGGCCGAGGAGCGCGGCAAGGCCTTCTTCGGACCGTTTCGGCGCGGTCGCCGGACGGCGGATGGTGGCATCCGAGCTTTTTTGGGCTTGTCGGCCCACTCCTGAAGCTAACCTGCTTAGGACTGGGCTGTCAAGCCCAATCTGGGTATCGTCCGAAGCATGAAACCCACGACAGGAGCTCGGGAGCCCCACAAGCTCACCGACAAGGGACAGGCAACCCGGGCCCGCATCCTGGAGCACGCCGCAGAGCTCATCTACTCCAAGGGGGGGTCCGCGCGACGAACAACGAACAGCTACGCCGCGCCGCCGGCGTCAGCGAATCGCAGCTCAACCACTACTTCCCGACCAAGGAGAGTCTCGTCCTGGCCGTGATCGCCTGGCAGGCCGAACGCGTCCTCCCGCCGTACCAACGTGGGAGACCACGCCATGACCGGCGACCTGAACCGCCAGCCCCTTCAACCACTTCGGGGTAGTGTGCACGCGAAGAGTGCTCTCTGCTCTGGAAGATCGTTGATCTCGACAATCCGCAATCTCCCAGACCAGGAGCACTCTTCGCTGCTAAATGATCAATCAACTCCCGCCTGTGACCCGCCTCATGAATCAGCGAGGCGAGTGCACCCATCGCATGGGCGTAGAGCGCCGGACCGAGGCTGATGCGCTTGACCCCGGCCTCCTGTAGTTCGGCGACGGTCAGTACCTTGTCCGCCGGCGAGATGAGGACATTAGGCAGTTAGGGACTTAGGTCCGGTGATTAACTGGACGCCCCGGCCGCGCTGACCGCGGGGATGTCGACGTCGGTCTGGTTGACGTTGTTGATGAAGTTGGTGAGCAGGAATTGCACTGCGACCGTGACGATGGCCAGGATTTGCGGGTCGGTGTATCCGGCGCTTCGCACGGCGGCAAGCTCGGCGTCGCTGACCTGTCCGCGGCTGTTGACCACCTGCTGGGCGAAGCGGGCGGCTGCGGCGCGCTTGGGATCGGTCGAGCTGCCGGAGCGGGCCAGGGTGATGTCGTCGTTCGACATGCCGCCGAGTTTGGACGACACGTAGCTGTGCATGGCCAGGCAGTACGAGCAGCCGTTGGCGTGCGACACGGCCAGGGCGATGGTGTGCCGGGTCTTCGCGTCCAGAACCCGGGCCGTGGTGCCCTGCAAGCTCATCACGACGTCAAGAACGGTCGGGTTCGACGCGAGGGTCTTGAACATGTTCGGGACGAAGCCGAACATGGTGCCCACGTTGTCGAGGATGCCCTGCGTACCGACGGGAACGTCCTCGGGAGCGGGAACGGTCAGCCGTGACATGTCGGATCAGCCTCCGATGAGTGTGCGAATGGTCATCGTCGAGCCCAGACCGGGCTCGACGTGCGGGAGAGGTCCAGTCGCTGTGGTGACGACGAACTCCGCCAGTTTTTGGGCTCGCTGGCCCGCTTCTCAGAGTTAACGTCATCGACCACTGGGCTGTCAGGCCCAGTCTGGAGTACCTTGAAGCATGACCACCACTACGGCAGCGCCAGCACCTCACGAGCTCACGCCCAAGGGGCAGGCGACGCGCGCCCGCATCCTGGAGCAGGCCGCGGATCTCATCTACACCAAGGGCGTCCACGCCACGAACAACGAGCAGCTCCGCCGTACCGCCGGTGTCAGTGGATCGCAGCTCAACCACTACTTCCCGACCAAGGAGAGTCTCGTCCTGGCCGTCATTGCATGGCAGGCCGATCGCGTCCTCACATTCCATCGCAGTGAACAATTCGCCTACTTCGACAACCTCGACGCCTTTGGGAAGTGGGCGGATTACTTCATTGCGTACGAGCGCGCCTACCAGGAAGGCTGCAGCCTCGGCTCCCTCGCGAGCGAGATCATCAAGACGGACCTTGACGTTCACGAGCAACTCGCGGCTGTGTTCGATCAGTGGAGGAACATCTTCCGTGACGGGCTTCAGCGGATGCAACGACTCGGCCGCCTCAGCGCTGACGCCGATCCCTCTCGGTTGGCCAATCTGCTCCTCTCCGCCTACCAGGGCGGCATGCTGCTCGCTCAGGTCACTCGGGATATCACTCCGCTAAAGGACGTGTTGCGGGCAGCCATCGACTACGTGCGAACCTTCGCCACGTCTCCCGACGCCTGACACCGCTCTTCGTGCGCGAGAGGGGCCGAACCCCTCTGAAGCCGAGCCTGCCAGAGAGGACCACTAGGGCCTGTGTGGAGTTGTGATCAAGATTGTGATCCCAGGTATCGGATCCAGAGGAGGCCGGCGCATAATTCGAGTCCGGCCTGGTAGCTTTCAGGCTTTTTGTCGTAGCGGACGGCGAGGCTGCGCCAGTCCTTGATCTTGTTGATGGTGCGTTCGACGCTGTTGCGGAGCTTGTAAAGCTGCTTGTCCCAGGTAATGGGCCGTCCGCCGCGCGAGCCGCGGTTCTTGCGGTGGGCGGCCTGATCCTTCTTCTCGGGGATGACCGCTTTGATCCCACGTTTGCGCAGGTGGGAGCGATTCTTGCGAGACGAGTACGCCTTGTCGCCAGCGACTGCGTCAGGCCGTGTACGGGGCCGGCCGACCGGGCCGGGAACGCGGATCTTGTTCAGGACGGGGATGAACTGCGGACTGTCTCCGGTCTGCCCCGCAGTGATCTTGAGCGAGAGAGGCAGGCATTGCGGCACGCAGGACAGATGCGTCTTGGTGGTCAGTCCGCCGCGGGAACGTCCCAGGTCAGCGGTGGCGAGCCGGGCCCTGCGACGACGCCCGCGTCGCCGTTCCTCCCGCTCCGGGCTCAATTGCCCGTCTTGTTCCTCGCTGGTGCCCCCTTTTCCGCGGCGGCCTTGTCCATCGCGTCCAGGGTTTCAGGCTCCATGATCATCCCTGCGGCATCATGATGGGCCCGAGCTGTGGTCGAGTCCACACTGACCAGCGACAAGTCCACCAGGCCCCGCTTCGCCGCCTCGGCGATCGCACCCTGGAACACCGCGGTGAACACCCCGGCATCCCGCCACTGCCGAAACCGACCGTAAACGGTGGACCAGTGCCCGAATCGTTCAGGCAACTCCCGCCATTTCGCCCCGTTCCTGAACCGCCACACCACACCCTCGAAGTGCGCCCGCAGGTTCTCCGGGTACGGCCCGTACTCACCGACCGGCAGGAACGGAGAAATGAACTCCCACTCAGCATCCGAAAGTTGAGGTCGAGACACCCCACTGTTCTACTCCAAGGGCCCTGACCACCCCGGGCCGGGGCCCACCAGATCACAACTCCACACAGGCCCTAGAACGCACGTCGGGCCGGCACCCCAGGGGTGCCGGCCCGACGTCTTGCCTGATCAGCGTGGCGGAGGATGCGAGATTCGAACTCGCGAGGGGTTGCCCCCAACACGCTTTCCAAGCGTGCGCCCTAGGCCACTAGGCGAATCCTCCGCGGCAGAGCCTACCGGGTCTGAGGCACTGCGCGAGCCTCGATGACCGCCCTGGGCGGGATCGGGCCGTAGATATGGGGGAAGACGTCGTCGCCGACGGGCTCGTACCGGACGTCCAGACCCTCCGGATCGATGACCAGGAGGACGAGATCGTCGAGGTCGGCGTAGAAGGCGCGCCGGACCTCGCGTACCTGATCCTCGTCGCGGGAGGCGTGGATGAAGCCTTCCTCGGCCAGGGTACGGCCCCGGGTGGACACCTCGTACGGGCGGCGGGCGTCCCGTGCGGCCTCCCATTCCGCCCGCTCGGCGATGTGGAAGATCGGTGAACGCGTGCCCTGGAGATCGCCTGCCATGAAGCAGAGCGTACGGGCCGAAGCCGTACGCCGGATGCCATAGACTCGGGGGCAGACCCCTCGCACGGCGTCATCCTGTGAACCTCCCCAGGGCCGGAAGGCAGCAAGGATAAACAGGCTCTGACGGGTGTGCGGGGGGTCCTCTGCTTTTCGACGAGGACGAACCCCATGAGTCTGGCTCTCTACCGCAAGTACCGGCCGGCGACGTTCGCCGAGCTCAAGGGGCAGGAGCACGTCGCCGAGCCGCTTCAGCAGGCGCTGCGCAACGGACGCATCCATCACGCGTACCTCTTCAGTGGCCCGCGCGGCTGTGGCAAGACCTCCAGCGCGCGTATCCTCGCCCGCTCGCTGAACTGCGAGCAGGGCCCGACTCCTGAGCCGTGCGGCGAGTGCGACTCCTGTGTGGCGCTGGGACCGTCCGGCACCGGTCACATCGACGTCATCGAGATCGACGCGGCGTCCCACGGTGGTGTCGACGACGCCCGCGATCTGCGGGAGCGCGCCTTCTTCGCGCCCGTGGCGGCGCGCTACAAGATCTACATCATCGACGAGGCGCACATGGTGACCCGTGAAGGGTTCAACGCGCTGCTCAAGCTCGTCGAGGAGCCGCCGCCGCACCTGAAGTTCATCTTCGCGACGACCGAGCCCGAGAAGGTCATCGGGACGATCCGGTCGCGCACCCACCACTACCCGTTCCGGCTGATCCCGCCGGGCACCCTCCGTGAGCTGCTCGAGGACATCCTCCAGAAGGAGGGCGTGCCGTACGAGCCGGCCGCGATCCCGCTCGTCGTACGCGCCGGGGCCGGATCCGCCCGTGACTCCGAGTCGATCCTCGACCAGTTGCTGGCGGGCGCGGGCGAGGAGGGCATCACGTACGCCCGCGCGGTGTCCCTGCTCGGCTACACCGACGCGTCGCTGCTCGACGAGGTCGTGGACGCGGTGGCGTCCCATGACGGGGCGGCGGTGTTCGCGGCGATCGACCGCGTAATGGAGGGCGGGCAGGACCCGCGGCGGTTCGCCACCGACCTGCTCGAGCGCTTCCGCGACCTCGTCATCCTGTCGAACGTCCCCGACTCCGGTACGACGGGCCTGCTCGACGTGCCGCCGGACGAGCTCGATCGGATGCAGGCGCAGGCCTCCCGGCTCGGGCTCGCCGAGTTGACGCGGGCCGCCGACCTGCTGCACACCGGCCTGACGGAGATGCGCGGGGCGACGTCGCCGCGGCTGCTGCTCGAGCTGATCTCCGCCCGGATCCTGCTTCCGGGCGCGTACCAGGACGAGGCGTCGCTGCTGACCCGTCTCGAGCGGCTCGAACGCCGCTTCGCGATCGGGGGTCAGGCTCCGGCCGCGCCCGTAGCTCCGTCGCAGCCCTCGGTCGCCCAGAGTTCCCCGAAGCCGGCCCCCGCCCAGAGCCACCCGCAGCCCACGCCCGCCCAGCGGCCGCCGCAGTCCGCCGCTGCGCAGGACCGGTCCTCGGGTCCGGCCGAGGCTCACCGGCCGAACCCGCCCGTCGCGGACGGGGTTCCGTCGCCGTCCGCGGGACCGAGCAGGCCCGCCGTACAGCAGTCCCCGCCCGTACGGCGCGGGGACGACGCGCCCGGTGGCAGCGCGGACTGGCCCGTGCCCGCTCGGCCGTCCGAGGCAGGACGGCCGTCGACGCCCGCCGTCGAGTCGCCGACGCCGGCGCCGAGCGGGGACTCGGGAGCGCCGGCCGGCGGGGTGGACGTGGCCGCGATCCGGCGGATGTGGGTCGACATCCTGGAGGCGGTCAAGCAGCGGAGCAAGGTCGCGTGGATCGTCCTCATGGAGGGCGTCGAGGTCGCCTCTCTCCAGGGAGAGGTGCTCACGCTGGCGTTCGCCAACGAGGGCAAACGACGGGGCTTCACCAGCGGGGGCAAGGACGCCGTCCTCCGCGATGCGCTCAAGGAGATCCTGGGCGTGGACTGGCGCATCGACGCGGTCCTCCACGGCGGCTCGGGGCAGGCGTCACGACCGGCACCGCCGCCACCGGACCCGGGCGGCTGGGGCGCTCCGGCGGCGCCGCCCCGCGAGACCCGTACGACCCCGTCGCCCGCCGCCGCGCCGGTCCCGCCGCCCAGCCCGGTGCCGCCACCGCCGGAGCCCGTGGACGAGGCGGACGAGGTCGATCCGGAGGGCGACGCGGACGCGGGAATCGAGGCCGCGCTCACCGGGATGGCCCTGATCGAGCAGGTGCTCGGCGGAAAGGTCATCCAGGAGTTCGACAACAGCTGACGTCGGGCAAAAAGCTCGGTAACGCTGCGGTCATCCCGCCCTGAACCTCGGTCGATCGGCGGCTTCACCGAGCCCTGCGTACGGGCCTCGCCGCCCGTCCGGAGACGATATGACGCGGCCGTTACCGGTTGTCCGGAGCCACATACCGGATCCCGGTCGGACCCCGTAGTCTCGTCTCAACGGACGATCGAATGAGGAGAGCACCGTGGAACCCGGTGGCCAGCCGAATATCCAGCAGATGCTGCAGCAGGCGCAGCGTATGCAGGAGCAGTTCATGAGCCTGCAGCGCGAACTCGTCGAGACAGAGATCCAGGGCACCGCCGGCGGCGGGTTGGTCACCGCGACGGTCAACGGGCAGAACGAGGTCATCAAGATCCTCATCGATCCGGCCGCGATCGACCCGGACGACCCCGCGGACACCGCGGAGACCGTCGCCGACCTGGTGCTCGCGGCGATTCACAACGCGGTCGAAGAGGCCCAGAATCTCGCGGAGGAGAAGATGGGACCATTGACCGAGGGACTGGGTGGACTGGGTGGCGGATTGGGCCTGCCCGGTCTGTGACCCGATGCGGCCGGTCGCCGGCGGTGGTATCCGCCGACCTGCCGTGCCACGCGCCGGGCGTGCTTCGATCGGGAGGTCTCGAAGAGCGTCCGGGGACGTCGCTCATGCTCGCCGAGCGCCGCATGGGAGCGTCCACCCGTCACGAGCGGCCTCCACGAGTACGTCCACAGAGACAGCGCTCCCAGTGAGCGCGTCGACGAGGAGAAGGGAGGGACCGTGTACGAAGGGGTTGTCCAGAACCTCATCGACGAGTTGGGCAGGCTGCCCGGCGTCGGGCCGAAGAGCGCACAGCGGATCGCCTTCCACCTGCTCGCCGCGGATCCCGCCGACGTCACACGGCTGAGCGAGGCGCTGCGGGAGGTCAAGGACAAGGTCCGGTTCTGCAACGTCTGCGGGAACGTCGCCGAGGCCGAGCAGTGCCGGATCTGCCGCGACGCTCGCCGCGACACTCACGTGATCTGCGTGGTCGAGGAGCCGAAGGACGTCGTCGCGATCGAGAAGACGCGTGAGTTCCGCGGCCGCTACCACGTGCTCGGCGGAGCGATCAGCCCCATCGAGGGCGTCGGCCCGGAGGATCTGCGCATCCGGGAGCTCATGCAGCGCCTCGCCGACGGCGAGGTCACCGAACTCATCCTCGCCACCGATCCCAACCTCGAAGGCGAGGCGACCGCCACTTATCTTGCCCGGCTCGTGAAACCGATGGGTCTGACCGTCACCCGGCTGGCCAGCGGATTGCCGGTGGGAGGCGACCTGGAATACGCCGACGAGGTGACGCTCGGTCGCGCGTTTGAAGGACGGAGGTTGCTCGATGTCTGAGGACAGCAAGTCTGAGCTCAGCTGGATGACGCTTGCCGACCGCGTGGCGAAGCACGCCGAGAACTACCTGACCGGTCTGAACGCGGTGGCGCGTGGCGAGGCCGGGGGGCATACGGTGCCGCTGTTGCTGCTCGAAGTGTCGCAGATCGCGCTGGCCGGGGCACAGCTCGGCGCCAGCACCGACGTGATCCTGCCGGACAACTGGGAGCCGGATGTCGGGGAGGACCCGGACCTCGACGCGGTCCGGCAGGGGCTCGCCGAGCGCCTGACCGCCGTCGATGAGTACGCCGAGGTCTTCGACCCGTACAAGGATGCCGAGACCACGGCGTACCGCCTGTCGGACGATCTTGTCGACGTTGCCAGCGATCTGGTGCACGGGCTGCGTCACTACGACGCCGACCGCAAGCTCGAGGCGCTCTGGTGGTGGCAGTACAGCTACTTCAACCACTGGGGCAACCACGCCGGCGCGGCGCTGCGGGCGCTGTACGCGGTGTCGGCCAGCGCGCGGCTGGACGTCATGGAGGAGCCGGTCGCCGGTTAGTCCACAGACCGAGCCGGTCGGTGGGATCGCTCACCGGCCGGTCACCGATCCGGCCGCGGGACGGCTCACCGGCCGTCCGCGCGCGCCTCGGCGGGGTGGCCTGCGGGCCGGGTCAATGCGCCCGTCTCGTGATCTGCGCTGGATGTCCTCGTGACCGATCCGTTTTGGCCGCAAGGTTTCCGGAGCGTTATGCGACTTTCGGGAAATCTGGCATATCGGGACACATTTCGCGGAGCCGTGCGCTGACCTCGGTAGACTCGGCGTTCGACTGCCTGATTCCGATCCGAGGAGTGCACACGCGTGGCCCTTGTCGTGCAGAAGTACGGTGGCTCCTCCGTCGCCGACGCTGAAAGCATCAAGCGCGTCGCCCAGCGCATCGTCTCCACGAAACAGGACGGACATCACGTCGTCGTCGTGGTGTCCGCCATGGGTGACACGACGGACGAGCTCGTCGATCTCGCCAACCAGGTCAGCCCCCTCCCACCCGCCCGTGAGCTGGACATGCTGCTCACCTCCGGCGAGCGGATCTCCATGGCGCTGCTCGCCATGGCCATCGCCAACCTCGGGCACGAGGCGCGGTCGTTCACCGGCTCCCAGGCCGGTGTGATCACGGACAGCACGCACGGCAAGGCGCGCATCATCGATGTCACGCCCAGCCGTCTCCGCGATGCGATCGACGAGGGTTCGATCGCGATCGTCGCCGGGTTCCAGGGGGTCTCCCAGGACTCGAAGGACATCACGACGCTCGGCCGGGGCGGGTCCGACACGACGGCGGTCGCGCTGGCGGCCGCGCTGGACGCGGACGTCTGCGAGATCTACACCGACGTCGACGGCATCTTCACCGCCGACCCGCGGATCGTGCCCGCGGCGCGCCGGATTCCGGACATCTCCTACGAGGAGATGATGGAGATGGCGGCATGCGGCGCGAAGATCCTGCACCTGCGCTGCGTGGAGTACGCCCGGCGGTACGGCATGCCGATTCACGTGCGCTCGTCGTTCAGCAACAAGACCGGCACGTGGGTCAAGACCAGCATCGAGGGAAACCAGATGGAACAAGCGATCATCTCCGGTGTCGCGCATGACCGGAGCGAGGCCAAGATCACGGTCGTCGGGGTCCCCGACAAGGTCGGCGAGGCGGCGACGATCTTCTCGACGCTGGCCGACGCCGAGATCAACATTGACATGATCGTGCAGAACATCTCGGCCGCGGCGACGAACCGTACGGACATCTCCTTCACGCTGCCGCGTACGGACGGGCAGGCCGCGATGGCCGCCCTGAACAAGATCAAGGACCGCATCGGGTTCGACTCGCTGCGTTATGACGACCAGATCGGCAAGGTGTCGCTGATCGGTGCGGGCATGCGCTCCCACCCCGGTGTGACCGCCAAGTTCTTCGGTTCGATCGCCGACGCGGGCGTCAACATCGAGATGATCTCCACCTCGGAGATCCGCATCTCGGTGGTCGTCGACCAGGACGAGGTGGACGCCGCCGTCACCGCCGCCCACCGCGCGTTCGACCTGGACGCCGACCAGGTGGAGGCCGTCGTCTACGGAGGTACCGGCCGATGAGCAGGAAGCCCACCCTCGCGCTCGTCGGCGCGACCGGCGCCGTCGGCACCGTCATGCGGGAGATCGTCTCCTCCCGGGAGGACGTCTACGGCGAGATCCGTCTCGTCGCCTCCGCCCGGTCCGCCGGCAAGCGACTCCCGGTACGCGGCGAGGAGCTCGTCGTCCAGGAGCTGACCCCGGAGGTCTTCGACGGCGTCGACATCGCCATGTTCGACGTACCGGACGAGGTGTCGAAGGTCTGGGTGCCGATCGCGGCCGAGCGCGGCGCGGTCGTGGTGGACAAGTCCGGCGCGTTCCGGATGGAGCCCGACGTGCCGCTCGTCGTGCCCGAGGTCAACCCCGAGGCCGTACGGAACCGGCCTCGGGGCATCATCTCCACGCCGAACTGCACCACCCTGTCGATGATGGCCGCGATGGGCGCGCTGCACGCCGAGTACGGCCTGCAGGCCCTCGTCGTCGCGTCGTACCAGGCGGTGTCCGGCGCGGGCGTGGCCGGTTCGGAGCGGCTGTACGCGGAGATCGAGGCCGTCGCCGGCGACCGTACGCTCGGCCAGAGTGCCGGGGACGTGCGCAAGGCGATCCAGAACCGCCTCGGCGAGACCGAGTCGCCGTTCCCCGCGCCGTTGGCGCTCAACGTCGTGCCCTGGGCGGGTTCGCTCAAGGAGGACGGCTGGGCGTCGGAGGAGCTGAAACTCCGCAACGAGTCCCGGAAGATCCTCGGCATCCCCGGCCTGAAGGTCTCCGCGACCTGCGTACGGGTGCCGGTGATCACTACGCACTCGCTGGCCGTCCACGCGACCTTCGAACGGCCGGTCACGGTCAAGGACGCGCGGTCGATCCTGGACGCCGCCCCGACCGTCGTCGTCCTGGACGACCCGGCCAACGGCGTGTTCCCGACCCCCGCCGACGTGGTCGGCACGGACCCGACGTACGTCGGCCGGATCCGCCAGGCGATCGACTTCCCCAACACGCTGGACCTGTTCGTCTGTGGCGACAACCTGCGCAAGGGCGCCGCCCTGAACGCCGCGGAGATCGCCGAGCTCGTGGCCGCCGAGTTCACCGCCTGATCCCCGAGAGACGTCCCGGCGGTGCGGCGCACCGCCGGGACGCTCATGTTTCACGGGAAACGCTAGTCGTCCACGTCGTCGTCATCCAGATCGGAGAGACCTTCGGCGTTCCCGCGGCCGCGGTCGAACGCGTCCTGCCCCGGTGTACCCGGCGAACGGCTCGGTCCGCCTCCGATCCCCGGCTGCTCGTCGCCGTGTCCGATCCCCGGCCGGTCGTCTTCCCGCCCTGTCGCCGCCTTGTCCTGTCCCCGGCCGGACGACGCCTTGGCGCCCTTTCGACCGGTCAGGGAGTGCGGAACGCCGCCGAAGGTGATGTCCCAGTGGGACCCCTCGCGCGCGAGCATCACCGGTCCGGGCGCCCGGTACTGCGCCGCACCGTCACCCCGCGTCGGGACCCGCGGGAAGCTGTGCGGGATGAACCCGTCGAGGCACCGGTTGGGCAGGAGGTCGAGCTTGTACCCGGCCCCGTGGCTGTGCGGGCCCGCCGCGTGCCCCGCCTCCGTACCGCCGGAGACGGTGAGGTGGCAGTGGCTGGCCTCCTTCAGGGCCATCAGCCCGGCGAACGTCGAAGCCCGTAGCCCCTCGAACGAGGTGCAGTGCGGGTTGCCGCGACGAGAGCAGTGCCCGGAGGAGATCCAGCGGATCCCCGCCGCCCGGAACAGCGCCCCGGCCAGCCGCTGGTGCAGCACCCCCGGCTGCGACGCCGGAGTGTGGGTCCGCGCCATGGCCGAACCGGCCATTAACGTGTAGAACCCCATGGCGCAGCCGGCAATGACGGCAGTGCGTATCGACATGTAGCCCCTCCCGTACGGTCGCATGCGCCAGTCGCAGCATTGATCGCATCGAGCGCGACACTCCGGCAAGGGACGCGCCGCTTTCCGGAATCCACACCGACTTCTGGCCTGGGAATGACGGACCCGGATGGTCCGCGGAGGGTCGTACAGTGGCGGCTGTGGCCGCACCGACCAAGTCCGAGCAGACGAGAGAGCTGATCGCGAAGACCGCACTGCGGCTGTTCCGCGAGCGTGGCTACGAGGCGACGACGATGCGGGCGGTCGCCGCCGAGGCCGGGGTGTCCGTCGGCAACGCCTACTACTATTTCTCCTCCAAAGAAGAGCTGATCCAGCTCTACTACGAGCACTCGCAGGAGGATCACACCGAGGCGTGCGAGGCCGTGCTGCAACGGGAGAAGGAGTTCCGCGCACGACTGCTCGGCGTGGTCCGCGCCCGCATCGACACGCTGCAGCCGTACAAGGAGTTCGCCGGGAAGTTCTTCAAGTACGCGGCGGAGCCGACCAGCCCGCTGAGCCCCTTCAGCTCCGAGTCGGCGCCGATCCGTGAGGCCGCGGTCGCCGTCTACCGCGAGGTCGTGGAGGGGTCCACCCTGAAGGCCGACGCGGAGATCCGCGCCGACCTGCCCGAGCTGCTCTGGCTGTACTCCATGGGCGTGATCCTGCACTGGGTCTACGACAGCTCGCCGGGCGCGGCCAAGACCTACCGGCTGATCGAGCGCACCGTCCCGTTGATCGACCGTCTCGTCGGCCTGGCCCGGGTGCCCGGAATGCGGGGGATCGTGCGCGACGCCCTGGCCACCTACCGCGACCTCCGTCGGTAAGGCGACCGGCCGCGTGACCGGCGGGCCGCGGCGGTGAGGGTGGGCCGGCCGGGGCCGCCGCGCGGCGCCGGCCGACCCGCGGCTCAGGCCATGTCAAGGTGCTTGCGGGCAAAGTCGATGGTCGCGGCGACCTGGCGGATGCGCTCCTCGACCACCAACGAGCCGTGGCCCGCGTCGTACCGGTAGACCTCGTGCTCCTTGCCCAGGTCCCGCAGGCGCGCCAGGTAGTTGTCGATCTGGCGGATCGGGCAGCGCGGGTCGTTCTCCCCGGCCATCACCAGCACCGGGGCGGTGACCTGATCGACGTACGTGATCGGGGAGGACGCCTCGTACCGCTCGGGCACCTCGGCCGGCGAGCCGCCGAACAGCGACCGGTCGAAGGCCTGCAGCGCCTCCATCTCGTCCTCGTACGCGGCGACGTAGTCGGCGACCGGGACGCTGCCGATCGCGACCGTCCAGTCGTCGGCCTGGGTGCCGATGCCGAGCAGGGTGATGAACCCGCCCCACGACCCGCCGGTGAGCACGAGCCGCGCCGGGTCGGCCAGCCCGGAGGAGACCGCCCAGTCGCGGACGGCCTTGATGTCCTCCAGCTCGGTCAGCCCGGGCCGGCCCTCGATGGCGTCGCGCCACGTCGTGCCGTAGCCGGTGGACCCGCGGTAGTTGACGCGGACGACGGCGAACCCGTGGTCCACCCAGGCGGCGGTGTCCGGGGAGAAGGAGTCGTCGTCGTACGCGGTCGGTCCGCTGTGCACGTCGAAGACCGTCGGGTAGGGGCCCGGCCCCTCCGGCGTGGAGACCAGGGCGTGGATGTCACCGCCCGGACCCGTCACCCAGGCGTCCTCCACCGGCACCGACTCGGGCGCGGACGGGCCGGGCGCCGTGAGCACCACGGCACCCGACGTGGACCGGATCACGGGCGGGGACGCCGACGACGACCAGGCGAACTCGACCGTGCCGTCCGGGCGGGCGGTGGCGCCACCGATCACTCCGCGCGGCGTGTCGATCTTCGACAACTCGCCGCTCGCCAGGTCGTAGCGGTACAACTCGTCGCGCGCGTGGTGGGAGTGCGAGACCAGCAGCGCGGACCCGTCGGGGTACCACCCGGCGCCGATCTCTCCGGGCAGGTCCAGAGTGATCTCCTGGACTTCTCCGGTCAGCGGTTCCCAGATCAGCGGCTCGGGCTTGCCCCGGCGCTCGTGCTCGACGAGCAGCCGCTGGTCACCCGAGACGGGCGAGAAGGACAGGCCGCTCAGCCCCTTGCCCGGGCCGTCCCACAGGTCGGCGACGGTCTCGCCGTCCGGCCGTACGACCCGCAGCGCCATGTGCCGGCTGTCCCCGTGCTCGCTGTGGTTGATCGCGATGAGCGACTCGTCCTGCGCCAGGTCGATGGCGTACGCGTCCTCGGCGTGCGCATACAGGACGTACGGGTCGGCGACCGGCGGGCACACGTGGACGGTCGTGCCCCCCTCCGTCGACCGGCCGACGACCGCCAGCCCGCTGGACCCCACGGAGAGCCCGGCGGGGTAGGAGGGCTCCAGGCCGGGCACGGCGGGCTCGTCCGGACCGCCGCCGAACGGCTGGCGCTTCCAGACCCCGAACTCGTTGCCGTCGGTGTCGGAGAACCACCAGATCCAGTCACCGGTCGGGTCGACCCCGCCCATCCAGGTGCCGTTCGGCCGGTCGGTGACCTGTCGGCGGTCGCCGGTCGTACGGTCCCAGGCATAGATCTCCCAGGTTCCCGTGGCGTTCGAGCGGTACACCGAGCGGTGCGGCGCGTCGTGCGCCCAGCCGGGCAGGCTCACCCGAGCAGCGCGGAAGCGAGCCTTCCAGCCTTCGTCATCATCCATGCGTCAAGTGTCTCAGTCCGTGGCCGCACCAGAGGGCAGAGGCTGCAGACGTAGCTGCGCCGACTTGGTGCCGTACGCCCAGTCGAGCATCTTCGCCGCGTCGGTGAACCGCCGATTGGGGTCACTCGTGGTGCTGTTCAGGACGAGGCCGTAGAGCGTGCGGCCGCCGCGCCGGGCGGAGAACAGCAGGCAGTACCCGGCGCCGTTGGTGTGGCCGGTCTTGATGCCGGTCGCACCGCTGTAGGAGCCGAGCAGCAGGTTCGTGTTCTTCCAGGTGTAGGCGTGGTGACCGCTGGTCGCGGGCAGCTTGTAGGTCTTCTGCGCCACGACTCCACGGAACGTCGAACCGGCCATCGCCGCCTTCGTGAGCTTCATCAGGTTGCTCGGCGTGGAGTAGCCCTCCTTGTGGGTGGAGGTCGGCAGCCCGTCGTACGTACGGAAGTACGTGCTCGTCATGCCGAGCGACTGGGCGGTCTTGTTCATCTTGGCGATGAACCTGGTCGGCCCGGGGCCGTACACGTCGGCGAGAGCGTAGGCGGCATCACAGCCGGACGGCAGCATCATGCCGCTGAGCAGCTGCCGGACGGTGACCTTGTCGCCCGTCTTCAGCCCGGCGGACGTCGCGTCGTTGCCCTTGACGTGGTCGACGTACGCCTTCTTGATCGTCACCGTGCGGTCGAGGCCGCCGGCGCGGATCACGACGAGCGCGGTCATGACCTTGGTGATGCTGCCGATCGGGCGCTTCGTCGTGGTGTCCCGGCCCCAGAGCTTCCTGCCCTTGGTCGCGTCGTAGAGGTAGGCGCCCTTCGCGTAGACGCCGGACGGCGCGGAGGAGGCGGTCGTGACCTTCGATCCGGTCGTGGCGGCGACGGCGTTCGGAGCGGTCAGCGGGATCGAGCCGATCAGGGCCCCCGCGGCGGTGGTGGCGACCAGACGCGCGCTGCAACGCATTGCTGACTCCTGGTGATATCGGGGGGAAGCAAGCATGCTCCCAGCTGATCATTTGGGACGCAACAGGACGCGCGCGACGTTCAGGCCGGATGCGGTCAGGGTTCGCGGTTCGACGGGGGTGTTCGCCCCTGATCGGGACGTTCGGGACATCGCGTCGTACCGTTGAGGGGTGACGCCGAGATCCTCGACAGACCTCGCACTGAGGCCGGACGGCACCGGTGACGAGGAGGTGACCCACGGCTACCCGCCGCCCGCCCAGCCCGCCGGGACGACGGTGGTCGCCTATTGCGGTGCGGTCATCACGGTGCGCGGAGAGTCCTCTTCCGCGCCTCCCCCGAATACCTGCGACGAGTGCGCCAAGATCTGGCGGCGCCGTCGTCGCCGCTCCCGCTGACCGGACGGCCTCGTACGGGCATGCTGGAGCCCATGGAATCCGAACTCACGCTAATGGCCGTGCATGCCCACCCGGACGACGAGGTGCTCGGCACGGGCGGCGTCTTCGCGCGGTACGCCGAGGAGGGCGTTCGTACGGTCCTGGTGACCTGCACGAACGGGGAGCAGGGGGACGGCCCCGGCGGGGTCAAACCCGGGCAGCCGGGGCACGACCCGGCCGACGTGAGCCGCCGCCGGCTCGACGAGCTCCAGGAGTCGGCCGCCCACCTGGCCATCGAACACGTGGAACTGCTCGGTTACCCCGACTCGGGGATGGCCGGCTGGGACGCCAACGCCGACGCCGAGGTGTTCAGCAACGTCCCCCTCGACCAGTCGGCCGCCCGGCTCGCCGAGCTGATGGAGCGGTACCGCCCCCAGGTGGTCGTGACCTACGACGAGAACGGCGGATACGGACACCCCGACCACATCCAGGCGCACCGCATCGCCATCGCCGCCGCCGAGGCGACGGGGATTCCGCGCAAGCTGTACCACACGGCCGTCCCTCGGTCCGGGATCGCGCAGATGATGGACCACCTGCGCAGCACCGGTGTCGACGTGGGCGAGTTCGAGCTGCCCGAGGACTTCGGCACGCCGGACGAGGAGATCACCACCGTCGTGGACGTCTCGGCGTACTTCGAGCGCAAGCGCAAGGCACTGGAGGCCCACGCCAGTCAGGGGGACAGCATCTTCCTCCTGCGCCTGCCCGACGACACGCAGCGCCAGGCGCTGGGCCGCGAGGTCTTCGTGCGGCGTTTCAGCACGGTCCCGGCGCCCGCCCAGGAGGAGGACCTCTTCGCCGGCCTTCGCTGACTCGGCATCGCCGGCGCGAGGTCCCCGGGCGGCCCGGTGCGGACCTCGTCGGTGTCAGGGCCCGGACCGGACGAGCCCTGACACCGGGCCCGAGTCACTTGCCCAGGATCGCCATCCGCGCGCCGTGCTTCTTGCCCTGCCAGACCTGCACGGAAAGTTCCTTCAGCACAGCCGTGTAACAGGTGAGGCGGGCCGTGCCGGTCAACCGATACTCCCGGCCGGCGTGCCGGGGAGGTCCGAGATGTTAGGTTCTGCTGGCTACTCGTCGATCACGGGAGCGCGCCGTATTGTCGCTGCACAGCATGCTGGGTCCGTTGCTCCAGCCCGCCCTCACCCTGGGGGGAACGCCTACCACCTGGGCCGAAGTGCTCGGATTCGCCACCGGCGCGGTCAATGTCTGGCTCGTCGTCCGTCAGCACATCGCCAACTGGCCGATCGGCATCGCCAACGTCGTCCTGCTCGGGCTGATCTTCGTGGACGGCGGCCTGTACGCCGACGCCGGCCTGCAGGTGGTCTACGTCGTGCTGCAGGTCTGGGGCTGGTGGGAGTGGCTGTACGGCGGGCAGGGGCGGAGTGAACGCCTCGTCCAGCGCACGTCGCGTACCGAGTGGGCCGGGATCGCGGTGGCCGGGCTGGCGGCCACGGCCCTGCTGACCTGGGTCCTCAGCACCTGGACCGACTCGAACGTTCCCTTCTGGGACGCGCTGACCACCGCCATCTCGCTGGCCGCAACGTACGGCCAGAGCCGCAAGCTGCTGGAGTCCTGGTGGCTGTGGATCGCCGCCGACCTGATCTACATCCCCCTGTACGCCTACAAGCACCTCTACCTGACCAGCGCCCTCTACGTCGTCTTCCTCGCGCTGTGCGTCGCCGGACTGCTCGCCTGGCGGAAGGACTGGGCGGCGCGGCTGGCAGCAGTGGCCGGATGACGTTCCGGCACGGGCTCGTGATCGGCAAGTTCTATCCGCCGCACGCCGGCCATCACCATCTGATCGACACCGCCGCGGACGCCTGCGCGCGCGTGACCGTCGTGGTGGCCGCCTCCACCGCGGAGAGCATCCCCCTGGCCCTGCGCGCGGTCTGGCTACGGGAACGGCACCCCCAGCCGCACGTCGAGATCATCCCGGTCGTCGACGACGTCGAGGTCGACTACGACGCCGACGCGATCTGGGCGGCGCACGTGGCAGCGTTCCGGGCCGGCCTGGCGGCGGTGTCCGGGCACGGCGTCGGTGCGCTCGACGCGCCCCCGGTCGACGCGGTGTTCAGCTCCGAGGAGTACGGCCCCGAGTTGGCGCGCCGGTTCGCCGCGGCGCACGTCCCCGTCGACCCGCCGCGCGGCCGGTATCCGGTGAGCGGCACCGCCGTACGGCGGGACCCCGTCGACTGCTGGCCGTGGCTCTCTCCGGCCGTGCGCGCGTACCTGACCCGGCGCGTCGTCGTCCTCGGCGCTGAGTCGTCGGGCACGACCACGCTCAGCCGCGCCCTCGCCGCGTACTACTCCGCCCGCGGCGGCGGGTGGGCGGCGACCCGGTGGGTCCCGGAGTACGGTCGCCTGTACTGCGAGGAGAAGCTGGCCCTCGCCCGGCGAACCGACCCGGACCGGTGGATCGGCGACCTCACCTGGTCGTCCGAGGAGTTCACGCTGATCGCCGAGCGGCATCTCGCCCTGGAGGACGCGGCCGCCCGTTCCGGCTCTCCGCTGCTGATCTGCGACACGGACGCCTTCGCCACTTCTTTGTGGCACGAGCGCTACCTCGGCGTCCTCTCCGCCGACGCCGAACGCCTCCACGCCCGCGCCCGCCACGATCTGTGGATCCTCACGGACACTGCCGGCGTGCCCTTCGAGCAGGACGGCTGGCGCGACGGCGAGTCGATCCGGGAGCGGATGTCGGACCGGTTCCGTGAGGAGCTCGACCGGCGCGGCCTGCCGTACGTCCTCGTCACCGGGACCCACGAGGACCGCCTCGCCACCGCCGTGACGGCGATCGACGCGCTCCTGGAGAAGGGTTGGACGTTCGCCGACCCGCTCTGACCTGGCCGGGCGGGCTCAGGAACGCTCGCTCTCCAGGCCGTTCAGCAGGACGGCGAGGCCATGGCGGAACTCTTCGTCCGCCGTGACCTTCGCCGCCAGCCGTCCCGCCTCGGCCATCAGCGGGAAGTCCTCGGGCGGCAGCGCGGCGATCCGGCGGGTGCCCGCGCCGGACAGCGGGCCGAGGTGCTCGAGCTGGATGGCCCCGATCAGGTAGCTCAGCAGGCTGCGCAGGGCGATGACGCGCCGCTCGCCGTGGATCCCCGCCTCGGTGAGGATGCCGAGCACGGTCTCCGCCCACCGCAGGGTGCTCGGCGAGCTCTGCCGGTGGGTGAGCGTCAGCGGCACCACCTCCGGGTGCGCGGCGACGGCGGCGCGGACGCGCTCCACCATCGTCGCGACCCGCTCCCGCCAGGATGAGCCGCCCGGGGGCGTGGTGTCCACGGCGCCGAGCACCTGTTCGACGACCAGCCCTTCGAGCTGCTCGCGGTCGTCGACATAGCGGTACAGGGACATCGTCCCCATCCCGAGCTCCTTCGCGACGGCACGCATGGTCAGCGCGGCGAGCCCGTCACGATCGATGACCGTGAGCGCCGCCGTCGCGATCTGAGCCTCGGTCAGCGAGCGTGGGCGTGGCATTGTCCCGACAGCGTACAAGCTACGCCTACCCGTGTTAGCGTATGGCGTACGCCTACAGGGAAGGTGACACGATGGCCGCACACGGCGATCTCCACAGGCCCCATCCCGGCAGCGTCATCCGGGACCGCGAACTCACCCCCGTCTCCGGTCCGCCGATCCACCTCGTGGAGCCGGGACGTCTCGTCCACCTGCAGTTCCGCCGCTTCGCCGGCTGTCCGGTCTGCAACCTGCACCTGCGATCGATCGTGCGGCACCACGCCGAGATCGAGGCGGCCGGCATCCGTGAGGTCGTCGTCTTTCACTCACCCGCCGGCGAGTTGCGCGAGCACGCGGCCGACCTGCCGTTCGCGGTCGTCGCCGACCCGGACAAGCGGCTGTACGTCGAGTTCGGCGTCGAATCGGCGCGGCGGGCGCTGCTGCACCCCCGCGCGTGGGGCCCGATCGTCCGGGCGGTCCTGCTCAGCGCCTGGGCGATCGTACGCCGCCGTGAGCGCGGACCCGCGCTGATGCCACACGGCGGACGGTACGGGCTGCCGGCCGACCTCCTGATCGCCGAGGACGGCAGCGTGCTGGCGTGCAAGTACGGAGAGCATGCCTACGACCAGTGGTCCGTGGACGAACTGCTGGACCTGGCGTCCCGCACGCCGCGGCCCGAGCCCGTACTCCGCGAGCGGGGGCTGTGATGAACGCGCCGGTGTTCGACCGCGCCGAAGACGCCGAACGCTACGAGGTGGTCAGCGGCGGGTACGACGCGGCCCTGTTCGCCGCGGCCGCCATCAGCCCGCAGGACCGCGTCCTCGACATCGGCTGCGGCTACGGCGCCACCACCCGGCAGGCCGCTCGCCTGGCCTCCGCCGGTCACGCCCTGGGCGACGACCTCGTCGAGCCGGTCCTGCGGCAGTCGCGGGCCTTCGCCGCCGCCGAGGGCATCACGAACATCACATTCGAGCCCGGCGACGCGCAGACCCACCCGTTCCCCACCGGCGCGTTCGACGTCGCGATCAGCCGGTTCGGCGTGATGTTCTTCGCCGACCCCGTGGCCGCCTTCGCCAACATCTGCAGGGCACTGCGGCCGGGCGGCCGCCTCGTCTTCGCCACCGTCGGCCGGTCGCAGGACAACGACCTGCCCGGGGTGATCGCGTCCATCATGCGGAACCGGCCCGACCCCGATCCTGCGGGTACGCGGACCGTGCACTCGCTGGCGGACCCGGATCACATCCACGACCTCCTGACGCGTGCGGGGTTCCGCGAGGTGGGGGTGTCCTCGGTGGAGACGACCGTCGAGCCGAGGCCGGACGCCGCCGCTGCCGCCGACTTCATCCTCGGCTGGGGCGCCTTCCGCGGCACCGTCGACGAGACGGACCCCGAGGCGATCGCCGACGCCCGGGCCGCGCTGACCGACGCGGCCCGCCCGTTCGAGACACCGGAGGGCGTACGACTGCGCGGCACCGCCTGGCTCGTCACCGCGACGGCGCCGCCGCACGCCTGACCCGCCGGTCTTCCGGCGGGAGCGGGCGTCCACGAGCCCGTTCGCACACAAACGAGGGATCGATCTCGCTCGGCCAGGTCCCCTCGATCGGCAATGCGACTTTGTGTGCGGTCGGCCGGTGATCGAGCGGGAGGGCGGGGCCGCCCCGGACCCGGTCAGCTCGCCGACGCGGCGCCGCGGTTCTGCACCAGGGACAGGACGCTGGGCAGGCCGTACCAGTCGCAGGAGACGACGCTCGCGTGGTCGCCGGCCAGTTGGGCCACCCGGCGCTGCGCGTCGGACACCGGCGGGTTGTACTGGTCGAGTGCCGGCGGCACGTTGTGCGCGTCGGTCATGGTCAGGAGGTAGTGGTTCGTGTCGTACCAGGCCGTGTCGACGCTGCTCACATAGGTGGCGGCGTCGCCGTCGAAGACGACGAACCAGGGCCGGATCGATGTGTCGGTGTACTGCGTCCGCGGGTCACCGGAGGCCGCACCGAGCACCGCGGGGAACGTCGTGGCGGTCGCCGTCTTGCCCGCCGCGTGGAGGTTCTTCAGGTAGGTGGCGTACTCCACGTCGGTGTGCACGGTGTCGGTCGGGTTGCCGAGCTCGACCGTCCCCGGGATGACGTACATGATTATCTTCCCGGCGAGTGCCGCCCGGCTCGGCCAGGCGTTGGCCTTCGCGGCCTCGTCCAGGCTGGCGCGGCCGCCCAGAAGGTCGGCAGGCCGGTACAACACGCTCCCGATGTGGGAGTTGACGTAAGAGTCGAATCCGGCCGGCCCCATGCCGTAGTTGTTCTGAAAACCGGCCTTCAGCTCGACCTTGACGTAGGTCGGTCCCTTTCCGGGATGCGCGGCCAGCCAGTACTTGATGTCGTCCAGGCAGGAACCGAGGTCCTTATTGGCGCTGCCCGTATAGATGTCCGACGGGCCCGACGCGTCGACGCAGTTGTTCTTGTTGCTGGTCAGAGAATCGTGGCTGACCTTCCACTCGCGGGTGAAGACGTCGTCCCAGGCGTCGAGCTCGACCATCGACGCACCCGCGTCCAGTGCCCGGGCCAGGTACGGAAAGTCGGCCGGGTTGTAGGTGTTGTGTATCCCGACCACCGTCGTCTGTGCCAGTGACACGTCCGCATGGGCGGTCCGCGCCGACAGCACCGAGCCGCCCACTCCGAGCGCTCCCGCCACCACGGCCGCCGCGGCGACCGCGACGCACCTTCGAAGGCCGACCAGCATTCCGCCTCCCGACTCCGGGTCCTTCTCCGCACGACTCACAGTCCGGCACGCTAAGCCGGTACGGTGAGAAAGAAAGAGCGTACGGATGAATATCTAGACCGTTTAGCGGAACTAATAAAGCGGCGATCCTTTGCGACAGATCGAATGCTTTCTGTCAATCTTGGATATCGCCGAACAGGCGTCATGATCTTCGTGACGGCTCGCCGGTTGACATGAGTGGACCTCGGGAGTAACGACCCGAGTAGAAGGATGCGCGGCCGACGTCGGATGACTGTGCGGACGGCCTTCGATGCCCTGCGACATGCGACCGCGGACGAGGACGTCACCACCGCCCGCTGGGAGCACGTGCCCCTGGCCTGCTCGGATGGGCGATGATCTCGAAATCTGGGACGTTGGTCCCTTGAAAAAGTACGTCCGCAGGGGCAGGGTTGAAGTAGGCCTGCGAGACGAGCGAGGGAGCTCGCCCCGTTACGGACCGCAGTTAGGGGTTCGTAATAGGGGAGGGCTGAGAGGCCGAAGGGGGCTGAAAAGCTCCTGAGGTGGCGACCTCCAAGACCTGAACCGGACAATGCCGGCGTAGGAAAATCGCCTCGCAGGTCTTCTACTGCGCCGCCAGGGTAGGCGCTACCTGATCCTTCGAGCCCACCCGGATCCGCGTGTTCGACGACAAGGCCGCGAAGCTGCGCGCGCCGGTGGCTCCTCCGGGGTTCGTTTCTGCACGGATCTACGGGTGGGCGAATTCGGCCAGGGCGGCCCGCGGACCGACCTGCGCTATCCGCTGGGTGAGCAGGTCGCCGGGACAGCGGCCGGATTCGACCAGCTCGGCCAGGTCCGCCACGGCGGAGGAGAGCTCGGCGGGCACCCGGTCGGCGGCGATCCGCACGCACCGGCGGGCGGAGTCGGCGAGGCGGGCATCGGCCAGACCGTCTCGTGCCGCCTCTCGCCACAGGAGACCGGTACGTTCGGTGGCCTCGGCCGCGAGGTCGGCGGCGACCGGGTCGTCCATCAAGGTGGTGGCGACGGCGGCGATGGCCGGCCACCACCTCGGCGGGGTCGCGTCGAGGTAGCGCAGTTCCAGGTAGCCGCGCATCCGCACGGGCGGGAACAACGTCGTGAGGTGCAGGTCGAGGTCACCGGCGGTCGGGAGACGACCGTTGAGCGGGACCTGCCCGCTCGCCCATTGCTCGAATGTGACGCTCGTCCGGACGGCGGCCACATCCTGGTCGCCGGTTTTGACGAACAGGATCGGTGCGCACAGCGCGAACCGTGCCCAGGCCGCCGCCGGGTCCGAAGCCAGCCCGTGGCCGCCTGGGCCGGCGAATGTGCCGGGCACGGGCCCGCAGTGCCGCTGATCGAGGCCGAGCCAGGCCCGCTGGCGTGTCGACTTCCAGCCGGTGGCTCGCCCGTGCAACCAGGGGGAGTTCGCCGAGATCGCCAGCAGGGTCGGCCCCAGCCGGTGGGCGCGCGCGACGCGCTTGGGCCATTCTCGTTCGTGTCCGGCGTTGAGGTTGACCTGGATCGAGGCGGTCGAGTTCATCGTCACCGCCCCTGGCGTCGTCCTGCCGGTGGCCGTGAAGTGTTCTTCCATGGCACGGTAGCGGGGATGCGGGTTCATCCGCCGCGACGGTCGCAGCGGATCGGTTCCGGCATGGGCCAGCCCGACGCCGTGCTCGGCCAGGGCCAGGCGGACGCTGCGCACGTCCAGGCGCAGGGCCGTCACGGCGGCGAGCAACGTGGGCTGGGGCGGCCCGGACAGCTCCAATTGGCCTCCCGGCTCCCGGGTCACCGAACTTCGCCCGGCCGCCGTCCGCGCGTTCGCCGGAAGCGGCTCGACCCGGTCCCAGCCGACCGGCTCGGCCACGACGCCCAGGTCCACGACATGTGCTTCGAGTTCAAGGCCGACCGTACCGACCGCCGAGTCGGCGAGCGCCGAGCCCCAAACATGCTCGTACGCGTCCTCGACGGACAGGGGAGCGTCATTCTCGGCATCGGCCGACCGGGACATTCGTTGTGGTGCGGACACCATTTCCTCCGTTGGTGAGTGAGGTGATCTCAGCGAAACCGATTCGGACAATGATGCCTTCACGGGCACAGACGGCGGCAGCCGGGTAGACACGCGGACGGATCACCGGGCCCGGAAACAGGCGTGGAGCTCCCGATAGAAGAGGTCTCACCACAAGAACAACCTTCTACGGAAAGCTCCACGTGATCACCTATCGTGCCACGCTCGACGTCTCCCGTGAACTCGTCCGCCATGTCGCCCGGCTGCTGTGGGCCGAACGCCGCCGGCGAGCCACCCCGAGGGGCAGCAGGGCGCTGACCTGCTTCTGGCAGGCCGTCCTGGTGCTGCGATGGTTCCGCGACCGCACCGATCCGACCGCTTTGGGGCGTGACCACGGCGTCTCGCGGGCGACCGCCTACCGCTACATCGACGAGGTGATCGAGGTGCTCGCCGCCTGCGCACCCGACCTGCACGCAGCACTCCAACGAGCCAAAGACGACGGGTTGGCGCACCTGATCACCGACGGCACGATCATCGAGTCCGACCGGTGCCGCGAGCCTGCCGGCCTCGGCGCGCGCCGGCTCGAGCAGCAACAGGTACAGCTTCGCGGCGGTCCGCTCCCGCTCGCGTCCGGTCGCGGTGAGACCTTGGACCCAGTCCCCGTTAACGTCGGATATCCCCGCATCGCACGGCGCGTCCTCGGCCGCGCTCGACGCTGCCGGTGGCTCGGCCGGCGTGT
>JBJMIW010000143.1:0-5559 GCA_045806665.1 Actinoallomurus sp. | reverse complement strand
TCGGTGTACTTCACCATCCCCGTCACCACGAGCGAGACGGCGACGTACAGCGCGGTGCAGATGGCGAGCGAGGCGATGATCCCGACGGGCAGGTCGCGCTGCGGCTTCTTGGTCTCCTCGGCGGCCGTGGCGACGATGTCGAAGCCGATGAAGGCGAAGAAGACGATCGCGGCGCCCGCGAAGATGCCGGCCCAGCCGTACGTGGACGGCAGGTAGCCGAACAGGACCTGGATCAGCGGCGCCTTCCCGCCGTGCACCCCCGGCGTGGAGACGGCCTTCGGGACGAACGGGTGGTAGTTGGCGCCCTTGATGAAGAACAGGCCCGCCACGATGACGAACAGGACGACCGCGATCTTGATCGCCACGATGATGGCGTTCACCCGGGACGAGATCTTCACCCCGAGGATCAGCACCCCGGTGACGACCAGCACGATCAGTGCCGCCGGGATGTTGAAGGTCGCGTGCTCGCCGGCGACCGATGATGGCAGGTCCCAGCCGAGGTCGCTGAGCAGCGTCCTGGCGTAGCCGGACCAGCCCACCGCCACGGTCGCCGCCGCGAGCGCCAGCTCCAGGGCCAGGTCCCAGCCGATGATCCACGCAGGCAGCTCGCCGAGCGTGGCGAACGAGAAGGTGTAGGCGGAGCCCGCCACCGGCACGGTCGAGGCGAACTCCGCGTAGCACAGCGCGGCGAGCGCGCAGGCGATGCCCGCGAAGACGAAGGACAGCGCGACCGCGGGTCCGGCCTTCTCCTTGGCGACCTCGCCCGTCAGCACGAAGATGCCGGTGCCGATGATGACCCCGACGCCGAAGACGGTCAGATCGAGTGCACTGAGGTCCCGTCGTAGTCGGTGACCAGGCTCATCCGTGTCCTGCATGGACCGCTCAACCGATTTTGTACGGAAGACGCTCAACCTGACTCCTTTACGGCTTTTTTGGCCTCCTCTACCCAGCGTTGACAAAAATAACGAACAGCTTTGGATCAGGACTCAGTGGGTTCGAGCACTTCGTCCCTGGCAGTGGCCGCCGTGATGTCCCGGGCCAGCGCCTGCGGGGTCAGCCCGATCTCGGTGAGGATCTGCGCGCGCTTGGCGTGGTCGAGGAACCGGTCGGGGATGCCGAACGTCCGGACCGGCACGTCGACGTCGGCGTCGCGCAGCGCCCGCGCCACCGCGTCGCCCACGCCGCCGACCCGGCTGTTGTCCTCGACGACCGCGACGAGCCGGTGACCGGCCGCCAGGCCGGGCAGCTCCGGGTCCAGCGGCCTGACCCAGCGCGGGTCGACGACCGTGACGCCGATGCCGTGCGCGTCGATGAGCCGGGCCGCCTCGACCGCCACGCCCGCCATCGGGCCCGCCGCGACCATCAGCACGTCGCGCTCGCCCGACCGGACGAGGACGTCCATCCCCCCGACCCGGTCGACGGCCGGCACGTCCTCGGCGACCGGCCCCTTCGGGAACCGGACGACCGTCGGCCCGTCGGCGACGCCCACCGCCTCGCGCAGCAGCTCCGTCAGTTGCGCTCCGTCCCGCGGCGCGGCGACGCGCAGGCCCGGCACGACCTGCAGGATCGACATGTCCCACATGCCGTTGTGGCTCGGCCCGTCGTCGCCGGTGACCCCGGCCCGGTCGAGGACGACCGTGACCGGCAGCCTGTGCAGCGCGACGTCCATGAGCAGCTGGTCGAACGCGCGGTTGAGGAAGGTGGCGTACACCGTGACGACCGGATGCATGCCGCCGAAGGCCAGGCCCGCCGCGGACGTCAGCGCATGCTGCTCTGCGATGCCGACGTCGAAGGTGCGCTCGGGGTACGCCTCGGCGAACGCGGCGAGGCCGGTCGGGTGCAGCATCGCCGCGGTGATGGCCACGACGTCGGGGCGCTCGGCACCCAGCGCCACCAGCTCCTCACTGAACACCTTGGTCCAGGTACGGGAGCTCTTGGCGAGCTTGCGCCCGGTGGCCGCGTCGAACAGGCCCGGGGCGTGGAACGCCTCCTCCTCGTCGTTCTCGGCGGGAGCGTAACCGAACCCCTTGCGGGTCATGCAGTGCACGATCACCGGCTCGCCGAAGTCCTTGGCCTTGCGCAGCGCGTGCTCGACGGCCTCCTCGTCGTGGCCGTCGATCGGCCCGAGGTACTTCAGGCCCAGGTCCTCGAACATTGCCTGCGGCTGCAGGATGTCCTTGATGCCCTTCTTGATGCCGTGCAGCGCCTCGTACGCCATCGGCCCCACGACCGGGGTGCGCGGCACGGTGCGCTTGATGAGGTCCAGGGCGTGCTCGTACCCCCGCGTCATCCGCAGGTCCGCGAGGTGGCTGGCCAGCCCGCCGATCGTCGGGGAGTACGACCGGCCGTTGTCGTTCACGACGATGACGACCCTGCGGTCCATGCCCGCCGCGATGTTGTTCAGCGCCTCCCAGGCCATGCCGCCGGTCAGCGCGCCGTCCCCGATGAACGGCACCACGAACCGGTCGCCCTCGCCCCGCAGCTGGTAGGCCTTCGCGAGCCCGTCGGCGTACGACAGGGCGGTGGAGGCGTGGGAGTTCTCGATGACGTCATGCTCGGACTCGGCCTGGCTCGGGTAGCCGGACAGGCCGCCGGCCTGCCGCAGCGTGCCGAAGTCCTGCCGCCCGGTGAGCAGCTTGTGGACGTACGCCTGGTGGCCCGTGTCGAAGAGGATGCGGTCGCGCGGCGAGTCGAACACGCGGTGCAGGGCGATGGTGAGCTCGACCACTCCGAGGTTCGGGCCGAGGTGCCCGCCGTTCTTCGACGTCGACACCGCGGTGACGAGGAGATCCCGGATCTCGCCGGCGAGCTGCGGAAGCTGCTCCGGAGCCAGGCGCTTGAGGTCCTCGGGCCCTCGGATCGACTCAAGAAGGGTCACGCGGGTCATCTCCTCGTTTTTTCTGCGGATGCTGATTTTAGTGGCCTACTCGACGATGGGACGCCGGGCCCCTGTGCCGAGTTCACGTGGCGCAGCGTAGCGATCGGATATAAAGACAGGGATGGATGACGAACGAATCGTGCTGCTGGGCGCCGACGGCCATGCCATCGGCACGGCCCCGAAGGCGTCGAGTCACCATGACGCCACACCATTGCATCTGGCGTTCTCGTGTTATCTCGCGGACCCGGCGGGGCGCATCCTGATCACTCAACGAGCGCACGGGAAGCGAACGTTCCCGTCCGTGTGGACCAACAGCTGCTGCGGTCATCCCGCGCCCGGCGAGGGCCTGCGCGACGCCGTCCGCCGCCGCGTCCGCCTGGAGCTGGGCTTGGAGATCGAGAGCATGACGCTCATTCTCCCCGAGTTCCGCTACCGCGCGACCGCCGCCGACGGCACGGTGGAGAACGAACTGTGTCCCGTGGTCCGCGCGGTCGCCAGGGGCGACCTGCGCCTGCACCCGGACGAGACCGCCGCGGCCGACTGGCGCGACTGGGAGTCCTGCGTCGCACTGGTCGACGACCCGTCGGCGTCCCCGTGGTACCGCGAGCAGATGGCCCAGCTCACGCCGCTCGGCAAGCCGGCCGACTGGCCCGCCGCGCCCACCTCCCTCCTGCCGCCCGCCATCGCCTGGTAGCCGGACCTCCCTCGGCCGAAACACCCGACGTCACGTCTCGCGCAGTCTCCTGAACTCCTCCGCGAGCGCCGCCGGAGTGTAGTGCGCGTTCAGGCCGGAGGGGTTCGGCAGGATCCACAGCGCCGCCCCGGCCAACCGCTCCTCCTGCGGACCGATGCGGACCTTCGGCCGCCCGAACGCCGTACGGAACGCGGTGACGCCGAGCACCGCGACGACGCGCGGACGGTGCTCCGCCACGAACTTCTCCAGCAGCGCACCGCCCTCCCGCAGCTCCTCGGCGGTCAGCTCAGCCGCCTGGGCCGTGGCACGGGCCGCCAGATTGGTGATCCCGGCGCCGTACGAGGGCAGCAGGTGCTGCTCACTCGGGTGCAGCAGCCGGTCGGTGAAGCCGGAGCGGTGCAACGCCGGCCAGAACCGGTTGCCCGGCCGCGCGAAGTGCCACCCGGTCGCGGCCGAGTAGAGCCCGGGGTTGATCCCGCAGAACAGCACCCCGCCCGGCGGCGGCACGACGTCCGGGATCGTCCGATCCCGCGCGGCCTCCAGGTCGGCGGCGGTCGGTCGCCTCGTCACCATCGGACGATATCGCCCCACCGGCCCGCTCAACGGACGCCCTCGGCGAGGAACGCCCCGATCTGGTCGACGACCCTCGTCCGGCGCCTCCTCCGCCATGTGGTGGTGCGCGCCACCGCGCAGCGCGATGCCGTTTCTCGGCGGTGGTCCTGGCGGCTGGCGGGAGAAGCCACTGAGGTGTGCAGCCGAGCGCCGTCGCGAGCTGGTTCCTGGAAAGGCCGGCGCGCTGGCGCAGGCGGCACATCTCCCGTCCAAAGTGGTCGCGGAGAGCATCGAGGTCGTCCTCATCCTGGCTGCTGGACATTGCGGCCATCTCGTTCCGCGCCGTCTACCGAGCCGAGACGATGTTTCGCGCCAGTAGACGGCGCCGAACGAGTACCCATGTTCTGAGGCGACATTCGTCCCAAAAGGGCGGATTCCCCAGGCCGCGGGTACACGAGGCGACGTCTTGGGGCTGCGAAAAAGGCCGCCCCGCCTCCAAGCGGAGGGGGGCGGCCTGGTTCGTTCGGGGCTACTTCTTCAGGAGGGAGCGCAGGACGTACTGCATGATGCCGCCGTGGCGGTAGTAGTCCGCCTCGCCCGGCGTGTCGATGCGGACGATCGCCTGGAACTCCTTGTCCCCGGCCTTGACCGTGACCTCGCGGGGGGTCTCCCCGCCGTTCAGCGCCTCGACGCCGACGATGTCGAAGGTCTCCTGGCCGGTCAGGCCGAGGGACTCGGCCGACTCGCCGTCCTTGAACTGCAGCGGCAGGACGCCCATGCCGATGAGGTTCGAGCGGTGGATGCGCTCGAAGGACTCGGCGAGGACGGCGCGGACGCCGAGGAGCGCCGTGCCCTTGGCCGCCCAGTCACGGGAGGAGCCGGAGCCGTACTCCTTGCCGCCCAGCACGATCAGCGGCGTGCCCTCGGCGGCGTACGCCTGTGCCGCGTCGTAGATGGACAGCTGCTCGCCGTCCTTGACGGTGACGCCACCCTCGGTGCCCGGCGCGAGGAGGTTGCGCAGCCGGATGTTGGCGAACGTGCCGCGGATCATCACCTCGTGGTTGCCCCGGCGGGAACCGTACGAGTTGAAGTCCCGGCGCTCGACGCCGTGCTCGGTGAGGTACCTGCCCGCCGGGCTGTCGGCCTTGATCGCGCCGGCCGGCGAGATGTGGTCGGTGGTGACCGAGTCGCCGAGCAGCGCGAGGACCTTGGCGCCGTGGATGTCCTCCACCGGCTCCGGCTTGTCGGTCATGCCGTCGAAGTACGGGGCCTTGCGGACGTACGTGGAGTCGGCGTCCCACTCGAAGGTGTTGCCGGTCGGCACCGGCAGGGCCTGCCAGCGCTGCTCGCCGGCGAACACGTCGGCGTAGTCGCGGCTGAACATCTCCTGCGCGATGGCCGAGTCGACGACCTCCTGGACCTCCTGCGGCGACGG
>JBJMIW010000142.1:0-9839 GCA_045806665.1 Actinoallomurus sp. | reverse complement strand
TGTGAGCGCGGGCCACGTACGATTGAGGGCGTTTGCGGTGGTGATCGAGGTCGTTGCCAGGTTGGGTTTTCGTTGCGGGTCAAGGGTGATCGTGGCTGATAGGCTGCGGGCTCAGTCGGCGATGTGGCCGACGACTTGGGGAATTTCGAACAGGTTGCCGGTGTCTCCGGTGTGCAGGAACGCGACGTTGCTGTCGACGGGGATCCGCCCGCTGCGGGCGTGGTCGAGCAATCCTGCGAGTCCCTTGCCGGTGTAGACGGGGCCGACGAAGACGCCCTCTGCTCGGGCCAGCTCGCGGATGGCTGCTGTGCTTTCGGCGGATGCGACGGCGTAGTCCTCGCCGATGAAGCGCTGGTCGATGTCGATCTCAGCGCGGATCGTCGCGTCGTCGGGTACGGGCGCGCCCAAGGTGGCCAGCACCGCCTTGGTCCGTTCGACAATCACGCCGGGGTTCATCCGGTCTCCGTCGTTGAACCTCTGGATGGAGATCGAGCGGAACTTCACCGGGTGGCCCAGAGCCAGCTTGGCTGCCAGCATCCCCGGCAGCGCGGTCCCGGTGCCGATCGTGTGGTAAACGTAGTCGAGCTCGACCCCTGCGGCATCGGACTGTTCAAGCATCTCCCGGAACGTCAGGGCGTGCGCGATGAAGCCGTCGGGGTGCGCACCACCGGTCCCGACAACGAGGACCTCGTGCCCCTGCGCTTCAAGCTCGGCCTTGCGGCCCTCGATGGCGTCGGTGATGCGCGCGGCCTCGTCCGGAGAATGCCAGACGTTGCCGCTGACGTTGATGACGTGGGTTTCGACACCCATCGTCTTGTTGAGCAGATAGTTGCCGCGGAACTCGCCGAGCTCACCATGCCGGGGCACGTTCCGCGTCAGAACCAGGATCGGCGTGATTCCTACGCTCAGGCAGGCGGCGGCGAACTGCAGACCCGAGTTGGTCAGGTATTCGCCCTGGGTGATGACGTGTGTCACTCCGTTCTCGAGGGCCCGCCCCAGGATGAACTCGGCCAGGCGCATCTTGCTCCCGCTGATCGCACTAGGTCCTGCCAGGTCCTCGCGCTTCATGAAGAGGTTGATCCCGTACGCCGCAGACAGGTTGGACAAGGCGTGGAACGGAGTGGGGTAGAACCCGACCCGGCATCGGGGGAGTTTGTTGATCGCGGTGTCGAATTGCGTGAAGTCCATGCGTCTAGCGTCGGCCACGCCTTTGGAGTAGCACAAGCAATGATCTCTTCTTGGTCGATAAGCTATCCTTAACTTGATGTCTTGGTTGTTCGATCCGCGGCATCTGGTGACCCTTGCGGCTGTCGTGCGGCTCGGCTCGTTCGCCGCTGCCGCAGAGGAGCTGGGCTACACCCAGTCCGCGGTCTCGCAGCAGGTTGCGGAACTGGAACGACGGGTCGGTGCGCGAGTCGTGGTCCGGCGGCCCGTCCGTGCGACCGAGGCCGGGCAGGTCCTTCTCGACACCGAGGCCGCGATCAGCGTGTCGATGAGTCGCGCTGCCACCGAGCTCGCGGCGCTCGCGGACGGAACCGGCGGCGAGGTGCGGCTCGGCGCGTTCATCTCGGCGGCAGCCTCCATCGTCCCTCCCGCGCTCGCACGCCTGCGTGCGACCCATCCGGCAGTTCACATCACACTCCGTGAACTTGAGCAGCGCGAAACGCATGCGCTGCTGTTCCGGGGAGAGATTGACCTGGCCATCACCTTCGACTACGAACACGCTCCCGGGCCAGTGCCCGCCGGGCTCATGCAAGAGCACCTCATGGACGATCCGATCATGGTCGTCCTTCCCGTCGGTCATCCCCTGGCCGGAGCTGACAGTGTCACCCCAGCCGACCTGCCGTCGGACGCATGGATCAACACCGCGGTCGACGTCCGGGACTTGGCAGCGTCACCCCTCGACGGCGACCGGGGAAGCGGACATCGTTTGGACTTCAATGGCATGGACTTCCGCACTGCGCTCAATCTCGTCGCGGCGGGTCTCGGCGTCGCGCTGCTGCCGCGGTTGTTGCTGTTGGACGCTCCGCCGAGCGTCGTGGTTCTGCCCATGCGGCAGCCCACACTCGTCCGTCGTCTCTACACCTGCCGGCTCGATACGAGAGGCGTGACCGCATCGATCAGGCGGCTGGAGATGTACCTGCGGGAGGCAGTGGCGGAACTCCGAAATACCGCACCGATCCTCGAAATCAAAGACAGAGCAATGCGATAGGCACCCTCCTTCGTCTCGCGAGGCGCGCGTCCACGATTGGCCCGCCTGGATCGCCGCCTCTGTTGGTGCGGTGACGATCCAGCCGGCCTCGGGTCAACGAGATGCCGCGATGGTTGGTATGCCGAGATCGACTTGGCGGGTGATGCGAGTAAGCCGCAGCGCGTCCGCGCGTTTATCCCGCAGACATGACAGTGTCCGGTCGATCCCCTCGATCTCACCCAGCCATCCCTCGGCCGTGGCGCGTGCTCGCCGGAGCTCCAGATCAGTTTGCAGTTCATCCAGGCGAGGGCTCAATGGCGCGCGACGGCCAGGGCGCTGACGGGAGATCCGGGGGATGAGCGAGAGTATCCGATGTACCCGGACGAGCTGGCCTCACCGTATCGCGTCCGTGACGGATACGGGCCACCTATCTGAGAGGAGAGTCTTCGCACGTCACTCATCCCAAAGGCGTCTGTCCGGGTGTCCGGGTGAGGCCTGAGCGTCTCACTGGGCGAAGGCCATCCGGATGGGCTGCGCTCGACGGCGTCCCGCACCCGCCGAATCTCCGCAGGCCAGCGGCATATCCGTTGGTTTCTCCGCGATTACTACCGGGACCCCAGATGGCGACACTCCTCCAGCACAGGCCCGCCGAGGTTGGGCGCCCGGACGGCGAACAGTGGCTTCGGGCCTGGAGCGCACCGCCGACAAGTGCGACCAGACCAATCGGTTGACGAAGGTCACCGGGCGGATTGACCTGGGCATCCCTGCCGTATCGCGGAGATCGACCGTGGGAGTTCATCACGCCGACCGGTCGATCTTGCTCTGGCCTGGTCCTCACCCTCGCCGCCACGATCCTCATGAAACGCACGGGTGACCTGCGGAGGTCCGCTTACCGTGACTTCCCGTTCGTCTACTACATCAGCCCCGACTCGCGGCAACTTATTCTCAGGACCATCGCGATCACATTCCTGCGCCATCCGGTTCAACCCTCGGGCTGGCGGATCAAACCCCGTCGCCGCCACGGATGGGGATCCGGATGCGGTACTGGCCGGCATCCGCTTCTGGCTTGACGGAGGCTCTCAATGAGACATCACCGAACTATGGAGAGAAAAGATCGTCTGTCCGAACTATCGGCTGTTCACCCAGGGGCGCCCGTGCGAGCGGTGCCTGAGCGGCGGACGGCTCGTCAACCCGCTGCGTCACGGATGCCTGGCGGGGGAGGGGTCGGCCTGGCGCGCCGCCGCGGCGGGCCTCGAGGCGGGGCTGGCGGAGATCCGCGGCTGGTGGCGGTCGATCGGGCTGTTCATCGCGCCGAGCGCCTTTCTGCGCGATCGGGTGGTCGCCGGGGGCCTGCCGGCCGACCGGGTCGTGGTGCTGCCCAATCCCATAACGCCGCCCGCGCGTCCGGTCGCGCCTCCGACACGGCCCGCCCGGTTCGTCTACGCCGGGCGGCTGGTCCCCGAGAAGGGCCTGGACGTCCTCCTGACGGCCGCCCTCGACCTGCCGCCCGGCTCGACGATCGACGTGTACGGCTCCGGCCGTGCCGAGGCGTCGATCCGCCGGCGCGTCACGGCCGCACGCCTGCCGGTGCGCCTGCACGGCTTCGTCGCCGGTGTCGCCATGACCGAGGCGTACGCCGGGGCGACCGCCGCCGTCCTGCCCGCCCTCTGGTACGAGAACTGCCCGATGAGCGTGCTGGAGGCGGCCGCCTGCGGCCTGCCCGTGGTGGCGTCCCGCATCGGCGGCATCCCGGAGCTGCTGAGCGACGGCCGTACGGGCCTGCTCGTACGACCGGGGGAGCCACGAGCACTGGCCGCGGCGATGAGGGCGCTGGCCGCCGACCCGTCGTACGCCAGGCGCCTCGGGGCCGCCGCGCGCGCGTACGCGATCCGGCATCACGCCCCCGTCGAGCATCTCCGCGCGCTGCTCCGTCACTACGAGGCCGTGATGCCCTCCTAGGTCCTCCCGGCGGTCAGGCTCCGGAAGAGCGCGATCAGGTCGTCGGCGTGCGCGTCGAAGGTGAAGGACTTCCGGTGGGTGCGCACCGCCGCCCGGGCGCGGGCGAGCGTCGCGTGATCGTGCAGCCGATCGGCGAGGTCGTCGGCGTCGTCGTACAGCACCCCGAGCCCGGTCTCCTCGATCAGGCGGGCCGCGGCCACCCGGGATCCGTCGCCGCGCGGCTGCAGGAGCGGGACGCCGCCGGCCATGAGCGGCGGGATCCGCGCCGGGATGTTGAGGTCGTCCCAGGTCGCCACGCGCAGATCCCCGCCGTTCGCGCTGGGTACCCGGTGCAGCCAGCCCGCGTCGTACCGGGAGAGCCTGCGGACCCAGTCCCGCTGATCGACGTGCGGGTGGACGTGGACACGGCCGGGCGCGGCGCGGACCGCGCGCTCCAGCCAGGCGGCCCAGGCGCCTTTCGGTCCCGGCCCCGCCACGAGGCCGTGCAGGTGGGTGTGGACGCCCCGCCGGGCCAGGGCGGTGACGAACTCCTCGTCGAGGCCCAGGGGCCGGCCGAGGACGACCGTGTGGATCTCGCCGTCCCGCTCCGACAGCCGCCGGCTCGCCGTGCCCGTGAACCAGTCCGCCTTGGGCAGGTCCCCGTCGAGCACGCGGGCGCGATCCGGATCCGCGATCCCCGGCAGCGCGGCGAGGAACCACTCCCGCTCCTCGGCGGAGCAGTACAGCTGAGCGGCCGACCGCGTCGCCAGGTCGGCCAGCAGCGGCCACTCCCCGCGACGGATGCTGTGGTGCGGCGCCTCCTTGAAGTGCCAGACGAACGGCACCTCGGGCAGGGCCATGAGCACCCGGTGGCAGAACGGCACCGCCCGCCAGTTGAGCTGGCCGTAGATCACGTCGGGCCGCAGCCGGCGAGCGGCCTCGCGCCAGCCGGGACGGGGCAGGTCGGCGACGTGCCCGAACGGCAGGGGGCCGACGGTGTTGCACCCCAGCCCGTCCTCGGTCCACAGCCCGTACAGGCGATGCCCGCGCTCGGCCAGCGCCAGGACGCGCTCGGGGTTGTAGGCCAGCTCCCCGACGAGCAGGATGCGCAAGCCGTCCGGCGCGGGGGAGAGCCGCCGGCTGCGGAAGCGGTCGTACAGCGCCACCTCGTCCGTCTCGCCGCTGTCCGTGGAGTGGAACCGCAGTGGCACGGCGGCGCGGTACCGCGAGCGGAAGACGTTGAGGCCGCCGTCGTGGCGCTCCAGGATCGCCTTGTGCCGCTGACCCGGATGGTCGGTCCACAGGCAGGTCACCCGGCCGGTCGGACGCGCCGGGCCCCGTGTCCGCAGCCGCGCCCAGTAGAGCCGGTCCAGGTCGTCGCTCTCCAGTTCAGCGCGTTCGGGCCAGGGCTCGCCGGTCCGGCGGTGGGCGACCTGGACGAGCTGCAGCGGATACCCGTCCGGGGCGCCCAGCGAGGCACGTGCGCCGTGGTGGCGGACCCCCGAGTAGGCCAGGACGACGGCCGGATCGGCCAACACGGCCAGCAGGGCGGCGAGATGTCCGGGCTCGTAGAGGTCGTCGGACGGCAAATAGGCGACCACCGGTGCGGTCGCCCGTGACAGCCCCGCGTTGAGCGCCGCGCCCAGCCCCTCGTTCGCGGGCAGCCGGTGGTAGCGCACGCGGGGGTCGCCGAGGAAGCGGCCGGCGACGTGGCCGGTGCCGTCGGGTGATCCGTCATCGACGATCACGAGTTCCCAGTCCGGGAACGTCTGGGCGAGCAGCCCCCCGAGCGCTCGCGGCAGGAAGGCCGCCTGACGGTAGGTCGGCATGATCACTGAGACCGCGGGCATCCCGGTCAGGCCCGGTCGCGACCGGACCAGGCGGCCGCCGGGAGCCGCGCCACCACGGCGGCCCGGAGGACGCCCGCCACGGCCGCGACCATGTCGGCCGCGTCGAAACGCCGCAGCGCCAGCGCGCGGGCCCGGGCACCGAGCCGCCGACGCCGGCCCGAGTCGGTGAGCAGGCCCGCCAAGGCGTCCGCGAGCGCGACGGGGTCCTCCGGCGGGACCAGGACGGCCGCGTCACCGACCATCTCCGGGATGTCGCCGACCGCGCTCGCCACGCAGGGGAGCCCGTGAGCCATCGCCTCGAGCAGTGTCAGCGGCAACGCCTCCCTGCGCGAGGGGAGACAGAAGATCGCAAGGCGGCGCAGGACGGCGGGAACATCCTCCACGAACCCGAGGAACCGCACGGGCAGCCCGGCGGCGGCGGCCTCCAGCCGCGCTCGATCCCGGCCGTCACCGGCCACGATGACGTCCAGGGAGTGACCGCGCGCCGTGAGCCTCGCGACCGCCGTGATCAAGGTGTCGAAGCCCTTCTGGTCGGTCAGCCGACCCACGGCGCCCAGGAGCGGAGGCCTCGTCGCGCTGCGATCGACGCCCTGCTCTGGGAGGTCCACGCCGTTGCAGATCCGCACCACGCGTTCGGGCGGCATCCCGAGCCGGTCCCGCAGCAGCTCCGCGATCTGCGCGGACACCGCGATCGCGGCCGTCAGGTCCGCGTACGGCCCGTCCGGGCCGCCCAGGACGGTCGGCGCCGTGCCCGGCATGTGAAGGGTCGCCACGGTCGGCGCCGCCGCGCAGGCGGCCGCGAGCGCCGCCCTGTTGCTCGCCGGATCGACCAGGTTGACGTGCCATAAGTCGGCGCCGACCCGGCCCAGCCACCGTACGAGTTCGGGCGCGCGCTCCCGGCCACGCGCCAGGGGGACCCGGCGCAGGGACGCACACCGGCCGGCGAGGTCGTCGAAGCGGGCGGCCACCGGGTCGGTGACCACGAGATGCCGCTCGAACTCCGCGGGGAGACGGCGAAGGAGTTGCCGGACGTAGACCTCGGCGCCGCCGTACGCGTCGCTGTCCACCAGGAAGCCCACCCGGATCGCCCCCATGCCCTTGCGCTTCCCAGGCCGGCCGGCGGCAAAACGGCCGGTGGCATCCACGGACCGCCGAGAGCGCCTCGTATCGGTACAAGAGCGCATGGAAGTTAAGCCGCGAGACCGTCCGATCCGGCCGATAGGATTCGGCCCTACTCTCGCCTGCCCCCGCGGCAGGGCGGTACGGGGATGGAGGGGAACGACGGTGGCGGATGAGAGCAGGCCGGTGCCCAAGGCCCCTCGTCCCAAGCGTCGCTGGTTCCAGGAACTGCCCTCCGAGTACCCCTGGGAACAGGAGGGGCCACCCCGGGTGGGCTCTACCTCGTCGAGCTGAAAGGCCACCGGGGCGAGGTCGTCAACAACGGAGGTTGGTGGACGTTCCACCTCGGCGGCGAACACGACCGCAACCACCAAGCTCGCTACCGGCAACAGCAGACCGACTACACCCTCGCAGCATAATCAGCCGTCACTGCAGAAGAGCCACACCCAAGGAGAAGGCAACTCCTCCTTACGTATGGACAGTCAAGCGCAAAAGTCTCCGTGGTGCCTGGCTGAGCATGTTCCGTAATACGGAATATCTGTCCAAACCATGGCTGTGTTTACTGCCCGTTCATACCGTCATAGCAGTGACGCGCGCCTCACGGACCGTCTCCCCACTTGCGAAGAATGAGCCATGGACGTTCTTTCGGAGATCCGCCAGTCGCGGATGAGCCGGTTTCAGGTGGTGGCCGTGGCCATCGCGCTGGCCCTGATCCTGATCAATGGCTACGACGTGGCGGTCATGGCCTATGCCGCTCCGGTGCTGTCCCGGGACTGGCACATCGACCCGGTGACGCTCGGATACCTGCTCAGTGCCGGCTTGTTCGGCATGGCGGCCGGATCGATCTTCCTGACGCCGCTGGCAGACAGGATCGGGCGGCGGAAGCTGACGATCATCTCCCTGACGATCATCAGCATTGGCATGGTGCTGTCGGTGTTCAGCACCGGGGCGATGCTGTTTGCGGCGTGGCCCAACAACGGCGAGCGCACGCTGACAACCGGCACGTACGAAGACACGCTCACGCTGACATCTGACGGATGGCGTTTCGCCAAACGGATCGTAACGTTGGACTGACCCCGGTCTCGAGCGCTGGCCCGGTCGACCGGACAGCCTGAGGACTGGGCCTCGCAGCCGGACGCATTTCGTCGGCGGGGAGATCTGACGATCAGCCCTGCCGGCCAGAGTCGCTGGGGCGCGGGCGGGGGCACGGGTCCGCTGGCACGTGTGGACGCTGCGGCTGCGGCGGGGTGGGTACCCGTGGCTGGTCGTGGCCGGCAAACGGCTCACGGGGTGGATCGTGATCGACATCGACGCGACCTTGATCAATGTCTTGGCCAGGCGGTGCCCGGCGCGGAGCGCGCCCCAGCACCTCGGCTGTCTCGCTTGCGGACAGCGTCGCCTTGTGATGCCGGTCTGCTCATGAGCGGCTTGGCGGCCATTGCGGGGGTTGGGCGTGTTGTTGGTCGAAGCTGAGGATCATGGCGCGAGCGACGTGGGCGTTGAGTCGGATGAGCACGTTCGGCCGTCCGGCCGGATCGACGAACGGCGTGACGATGACCCTTGCGGAAGCGCCGCGACGTGCTATCCATCGCATCATTCGTTGCTGTAGATCTTGGGCAAGGTAGAGCGCTTCCCGGCTCGGATCGCTCATGCCGGGCATGGCTGGTCGCCTATCTCGAATGCGGCGAACGCGTGAGCGTCGCCGGAATCCGCTGGCCGTCCATCGAGGACGAACCATACGGCGAGCCCGGTCGCCCGTTCGCGGGTGAGAAGACGGTCCTGTTCGGCGCGGCCCGCCGGAACTTCGGGCAGGTCTTCGTGCTCATGGCCGGCGTGTGGTTCGCCTCGAACATGGCCTCGGGCCTGCTGCCGTCCCTGCTGGGCAAGCAGACCGACCTGTCGCCGACGCAGATCACCGGCACGCTCGTGCTCGTCCAGTTCGTCCACGCGCTGTGCTTCCCGCTGATCGGGGCCCTCACCGACCGGATCGGCCGGCGCACCTTCTTCCTCGCCAACGGGGTGACCGTCGGCGTGATCTGCGCCCTGGCGTTCGTCCTCCTCGCGGCCGGAAAGCTGTCCGGCCTCCCGCTCGTCTTCCTCCTGACGCTGGTCATCCGCATCAGCGGCGCCAGCATGTTCGCCGTGACGCCCTCCTACATCTGCGAGCGGTTCCCGGCGTCGGTGCGCGGTAGCGGCTTCGGCATGGGCTACAACCTTTCGCTCCTGGTGACCGCCGGATACGCCTACTACCAGGACTGGCTGTCGCACCTCGTGCCGTACGCGTACACGCCGGTCGTGCTGCTGGTGGTGGGCGGTGTCCTGATCGTGGTCGGCGCGGCGCTCGGCCCGGAGATCAAGGACGTCGACCTGGAGACGGTGGCCGCGGAGGCCCGCGTCCGGGTCGCCTAGTCTGTGTGATCTTGGGCGAAAACAGTTACAAATAGGTTTCTGATGCAAATTTCCATCACATAGGGGGTTGTGACGCCCATATCCGTCAGCCAGTATGGCGGAATGGCCGATGACGAGCAGCTGAGCGAGCTGGATCGCCACCTGATGGCGGCGCTCCAGCTCGACGGCCGCGCCCCCTGGAATCTCGTGGCGCGGGCCGTCGGCGTGAGCGAGTCGACCGTGCAGCGGCGCTTCACCGCCCTGCGCGAGCGCGGTGCGGCGCAGGTGATCGGTGTGGTCGACGTGCTGCGCTGCGGGCTCGGAGTCCCGGTGCTCACCCGCGTGTCATGCCG
>JBJMIW010000141.1:0-3126 GCA_045806665.1 Actinoallomurus sp. | reverse complement strand
TGCGGCGGGATCGGAACGTGCCGCAGTGAGGGCAGCCCGATCCGCGGGCTGATCCAGTCGTTCGCCGCGTCCGGCCAGTAGCTCGCCCAGACGATCTCCGCGCCGGTGCCGGCCGCAAGGCCGGTGAGCAGCGGCCCGTGCCGCGGGTTGAGCAGCAGCCGGTAGACCACGCCGTTGGGCGAGGCGCGGTACCGCTGATAGCCGGGGGAGCGTTGTAGAGGATTGAGAACACCGTCCACGTCGAGAAGCACCAGCGGCGTGTCCATGACATCGGACGCTATGTCAGCCGATGCGCTCCGGCCAGTGTCCATCGGGAGAATGATCGATCAAATCCCACGTTCCCGTGGTCGGGGAGCCGAGCCTGCCGGTCAGGAGCGGAGGCCGCTGAAGAGGGGTCCGGCGGTCAGGAGGAGCCGGCCGTGGTGCTGCGTCGTTCGAGGAGGACGACGTCGCGCCAGCGGCCGTGGTGCCGGCCGAGGCGTTCCTGGACTCCGACGGTACGGAATCCGGCCTTGGCATGCAGGCGCAGGCTGGCCGTGTTCTCGGGGAAGACGCCGGACTGGATCGTCCAGATCCCGGCGGCCTCCGTCGAGTCGATGAGGGCCTGCAGGAGCGCGGCGGCGATGCCGCGGCCGTAGTGGTCGGGGTGGACGTACACGCTGTGCTCGACGACCCCCGCGTAGACGCAGCGGCCGGACACCGCGGTGACCGCGACCCAGCCCAGGACCTGCCCCGTGGCCGCGTCCGCGGCGACGTGCCGGTGCGCCGGGAGCTTGGCCCGGTCGAAGGCGTCCCAGGTCGGGGCCTCGGTCTCGAAGCTGGCGTCGCCGCCGTCGAGACCCGCCTGGTAGATCGCCAGGACCTCCTCGGCGTCGTCGCTCCGCATCGGGCGGATCGTGACGCCCGGCGGAACGGGAGCCCGGCCGCCCGGCAGCACCGCCGCCCGTTCGTCGGGGCCGCCACCGGAGAGGAGTTCGTCGAGCAGGGAGCGGACGTGGCGGTCGATCTCCTCACGGATCGGGCGGACCTCGTCGACGGACCTGCCTGCCGGATCGGGGAGCCGCCAGTCCAGGTACCGCCTGCCGGGGAAGACCGGGCAGGCGTCCCCGCCGCCCATGGTGACCACCACGTCGGCCGCCTGGACCGCCGCGCCGGTGAGCGCCTTGGGAGACTCCGCCGACAGGTCGATGCCGAACTCCTCCATGACCTGGACGACGGCGGGGTTGATCTCCTCCGCGGGCGCGGAGCCGGCGGAGCGGACGCGCACCCGCCCGGCGGCGTGGTGGTCGAGCAGCGCGGCGGCCATCTGGGAGCGCCCGGCGTTGTACACGCAGACGAACAGCACCTCGGGGATCTCGGAGACCGCCGTCATGCCTCGACCGCCTGCCGGGGCCGCAGGAACGCCGACAACCGCGCGAGTACGGCGGGATCGACCCAGTAGTAGACCCAGGTGCCCCGGCGCTCGGAGTCGATCAGCCCGGCCTGCTTGAGCACCTTCAGATGATGGGAGATCGTCGGCGGCGTCAGGTCGAAGGCCGACGTCAGGTCGCACACGCACGCCTCCCCACCGTCATGGCAGGCGATCAGCGACAACAGGCGCAACCGGACCGGGTCGGCGATCGCCTTGAACAGCGGCGCCAGTCCCTCTGCCTCACCCGCCGTCAGCGGCTCGCAGGCCAGCGGCGCACAGCACGTGTCCGCGTCGGTCGCCGCCACGCCGACAACTGGCAGCCCCTTATTCGACATACCTCTAATCTCACCTGCGTCGAGGCAGCGGAGCAAACTGACCACCAAGCGTTCTGGGAAGGCCACCGGCTCGGCCTGCCGCCTTCCCGCCGACGACGGTGAAGCAACGGTTGCTGAACCGACGGTCAGGCTGTTACCGCCGCGGATTTCCGTTGCTGGAGGCCCGAGAACTCTCGGCCGAAGGCCGGCGGACATGCGAAGAGGCCGCCGGCCGGATGCGGTCGGCGGCCTCTCGCGCGCTCGACGATCGCCCGCAGGGCTCTCGCGTCGCGGGCGTTCGATCAGACGTCGTAGTAGAGCTCGAACTCGTGGGGGTGCGGGCGGAGTCGGATCGGGTCGAGCTCGTTCTCGCGCTTGTAGGAGATCCACGTCTCGATGAGGTCGGGCGTGAACACGCCGCCCTCGAGGAGGTAGTCGTGGTCGGCCTCGAGCGCGTCGAGGACGGCCTCCAGCGAGCCCGGGACCTGCGGGATGTTGCGTGCCTCCTCCGGCGGCAGCTCGTACAGGTCCTTGTCCACCGGCTCCGGCGGCTCGACCTTGTTCTTGATGCCGTCGAGGCCGGCCATCAGCATGGCCGAGAACGCGAGGTACGGGTTGGCGGACGGGTCCGGGACGCGGAACTCCAGGCGCTTGGCCTTCGGGTTGGACCCGGTGATCGGGATGCGGACGCAGGCCGAGCGGTTCCGCTGGGAGTACACCAGGTTGACCGGCGCCTCGTAACCCGGGACCAGGCGGTGGTAGGAGTTCACCGTCGGGTTGGTGAAGGCCAGCAGCGACGGGGCGTGCTTGAGCAGACCGCCGATGTAGTAGCGGCCCATGTCGGACAGGCCCGCGTAGCCGACCTCGTCGTAGAAGAGCGGCGAGCCGTCCTTCCACAGCGACTGGTGGCAGTGCATGCCTGAGCCGTTGTCACCGAAGATCGGCTTGGGCATGAAGGTCACGGTCTTGCCGTGCGCCCGGGCGACGCTCTTGACGATGTACTTGTAGAGCATCATCTTGTCGGCCATGGCCAGCAGCGGTCCGAACCTGATGTCGATCTCCGCCTGACCGGCCGTGCCGACCTCGTGGTGCTGCATCTCGGTCTCGATGCCGCACTCGATGAGCTGGCGGACCATCTCCGAGCGCAGGTCCGTGAAGTGGTCCATCGGCGGGACCGGGAAGTAGCCCCCCTTGTACCGCGGCTTGTAGCCGAGGTTGCCGCCTTCCTCCTTGCGGCCGGTGTTCCACGCGCCCTCGACGGAGTCGAGGTAGTAGTAGCCGCTGTACTGCGTCTGGTCGTAGCGGACCTCGTCGAAGACGAAGAACTCGACCTCCGGGCCGAAGTTGGCGGTGTCGGCGATGCCGCCGGACTTCATGTAATTGACGGCCTTGCGGGCGACG
>JBJMIW010000140.1:0-4671 GCA_045806665.1 Actinoallomurus sp. | reverse complement strand
GGTGAGCGGCGTCGCCGGGGACGTCCCGCGCCTCGCCGAGCACGGCGTCTTCCTGGCGGCGTTCGGCGGGCTGCTGGCGGCGGCCTACCGATGGAGCGGTGCCGCACGCGGCGCCGGCGGTCCCGGCGCCCCGGCCGCGATGGTCCCCGAGCCCCCGCGGCCCGCGCTGGTCCCCGCGGCCGCGCCGCCGGTACGGCCGAACGTCGACGCCACCCGCCAGGACCTCACGGTGCGCAAGCCGGAAGCCCACGGTGAGGACGCCGGCGGCGGCACGCGCTCGAAGGTCGGCGGGTCGGCGAGCGACGTCACCCACCGGGACCTCGCCCGGTCGACGAGCGACACCACCCACCGAGACGTCGGCGTCCCCGACCTCCGGGACGTGCACGTCCCGGAGAACCGGACCACCGATCGGGAGGTCGCCGAGCCGGCGAGCGACACGACCCGTCAGGACATCAGGGTGCGCAAGGGGGGACCTGCCGACGGCGGTGGCATGACGAGGAAGGACATCCCGATCCGCCCGCGCCACACCGAGCCGACCGCCGACGACAACGACGCGGAGATCGACGAGACGATGCTCGACGGAGACCGCTGACGCGCGTCATCGCCGGCGATTCGCCGGGCCACTGCCGTACCGATTGCTCGGTAAACGTGGACGCCGGACCGTGCACTGAGGTGTTCTGTACCGGTCTCACCCGAGACCGCCCGGAAGTCTTGGCCGGTTCCGGACTGACTGCGGGCCGGTGGGGCAGGAGTGACTCATGCGCGTACTCGTCACCGGGTGGTTCAGCTTCGTGCACGGTGAGGTGACGGCCGGGGACGCTCTCGCCCTCGACGCGGTCGCCTGGGCGCTGTCGCGCGCCGGCGTCCCGTACGACGAGGCGTGGAGTCCGGTGTTCCGGCCCGAGGCGATGTCCCTGGAGGAGGCCGATCCGGCGCGCTACACCCACCTGGTCTTCGTGTGCGGACCCATCCACGGCGACCAGGTCCGTGGTCTGCACGAAAGGTACGCCGGCTGCCATCGGATCGCGGTCGGCGTGTCGGTGATCGACTCGGCGGACCCGGCCACCTCGGGCTTCCATCGCGTGCTGGCGCGGGACGGGCTGGGCGAGCCGAGCCGCGACCTGGCGGGGCTTCCGGAGGGCAGCCCGCCGGTCGCCGGGGTCGTCCTGGCGCAGGGACAGGGAGAGTACGGCGGGCGCCGTCGCCACGACGACGTGGCCGCACGGCTGACCGGCTGGCTGGGCGGGCGTGACTGCGCGCCGCTGCCCCTGGACACCCGGCTCGACCGGTGGGACTGGCGGCTGTGCTCCACCGCGGACCAGTACGTCGCGATCGTACGGCGGCTCGATCTCGTGGTCACCACGCGCCTGCATGGTCTGGTCCTCGCCCTGCGCGTGGGCGTCCCGGCACTGGCCGTCGACCCGGTCGACGGCGGCGGCAAGGTCTCGGCCCAGGGGCAGGTCTGGGACTGGCCGGTGCTGCCCGCGACCGCAGGCACCGAGGAACTCGACGCGGCCTGGGCGTGGTGTCTGTCTGAGGAAGGCCGGCGGCTCGCCCGCGATCGCGCCGTCACGCCCCCGGTGGCGCTCGACCGTCTCATCGAGGAATTGTCCGCCGCTCGCACAGCCTGAGCGCCCTCGGGCGTGTCTGACAGATCCACTGTCCGGCTGCGCGCCGCTCGTTACGAACGGGATTCGTCAGGCACGCCCTAGCGGCGGCTGGTGAGCAGTTCGCGCAGTCGGCCGCCGTGCGGGTGGGCGGCCAGGGGCGGCGTCGGCAGCCCCGCGCCCGCGCGGAGGCCGTCGAGGAACTCGCGGAGCGCGTCCAGAGAGGAGCGCGTGGGCGACCAGCCGAGCTCGCGGCGCGCCCGGCTCGTGTCCATGATCGGCAGTCTCAGCACGGCGTCGAACAGCCCGGGCGAGGCCGGCACGAGGTTGAGCTGCCACCCCGCCCAGATCACACCGCGGACGACTGTCGACGGGACCCGGACCGGGCGAGCGCCGAGCAGCCCGGCGAGTTCGGCGGTGCCCACGACGGGCTCGGCGGCCAGGTTGAAAGGCCCTCGTGCGTCGCCCAGCGCGGCGAGGCGATAGGCCTCGGCGACGTCGGCGGTGTGCAGCGCCTGGAACCGCAGGCCGGGGATGTCGGGAACGATCGGGAGCAGCCCGGCCGAAAGGTTCGGCACCAGCGGGCCGCCGAAGATCCGGCGCTGCTCCTGGGCGGCCTCCCGCTTGAAGGTGAAGCCCGGCCGCAGCCGGACGACCCGGCGGTCGGGATGTGCGGCCTCGAAGGCGTCCAGCACACGTTCGAGGTAGGCCTTCTCCCGGGTGTAGGAGGCACCGGGCCAGCCGTGCGTGGGCCAGGACTCGTCGACGGCGCGGTCCTTCGGGCCCGGGGAGTACGCGCCCACGGAGGAGGCGTACACCAGCGCGGGGACGCCCGCCGCGGCCACGGCGTCGAAGACGCGCGTGCTCCCGATGACATTGGTCCGCCAGGTCGCGGCCGAGTCGTGCGTCGGGTGGAACGCCCAAGCGAGGTGGATCACCACATCGGCGCCCCGGAACAGCGGGACGAGGTCGTCCGTCACGACGTCGGCGGCCGCCCACTCGGTCTTCGGCGCCGTCCAGTCGGGCTCGCGCCGGGCGAGTCCGAGCACCGAGTCGACGCCGGGATCCCGGCCGAGCGCCTCGACCACGCTGGTCCCGACATTGCCGGTCGCTCCGGTCACGACGATGCGCATGCTGAAGCGCTACCCGACCCGGCCTGACCTAATCGCTTACCCGTCTGCGCTGGTCCCGGCGCGGTCCCGATCGGGCTCGGCACCTTCTTCGGCTCGTTCGTCCGTTAGGAGATGAGACGCGCGACCGCGGTCATCGTGCCGGGGGCGACCTCGGTGAAGCCGCCGTCCCGTACGACCACGTCGGCCTCGGCGACGGCCCGGGCCCAGTCGTCGGCCTCCAGGACGCGGACGCGCAGACCCTGCCACTCGTCGCGGGCGCGCAGCAGCAGCTGGGCCGCGTGACCGCACTGCGCGGCGGCCTTCCCGGTGGTCATGGTGACGCCGGGGTTGAGGCCGACGAGCGCATACGGCGGCTCGGGCGGTGGTTTCGGTTCGTCGTCACGCGGCAGGTCGGTGCCGCCCACCTGCAGCTTGGCGATCTCCGGCGGGACCTCGGTGACCGGCCCGGGGACGAACGCACGCGCCAGCGCGCCGTCGTGATCCACCAGCACTCCGGGCAGCCCCGCGAGAGCCTCCCACCGCGCGCCTCGCGCCCGTCGCGCCACCTTGCGGATGCGCCGCGCCTCCCAGCCCGCGACCGCGTCGTGCCACTCCCCGCCCGGCGCGGAGCGCGGGTCGGCGAGCAGCCTGACGACGGCCATCGCGGCCGCCTCGCAGATCGCCAGGTGCGACGGCGGCGCGGCCTTCTCGATGCGCAGGGCGAGCTGCATCGCCCAGGCGGGTTCCTCGGTCACGCCCCAATGTCTACCAGTCCCCGCGATCCGGACCGCCCCGGGTCTCCGACCTCGCGCGCCGCCGCGCCGGCGTGGCAGGGTGAGGCGTATGAAGGTGGTCTTCGGCGCGGACGACGAGAACGAATGCACCCGGGCGGTGGTCGAGCACCTGGGCAAGGTCGCCGACCTGCGCATCATCGATGACCTGGACAGGTGGCCCGACTTCTCGCGGGAGGCGGGCCGCGCGGTCGCGAGCGGCGAGGCCGACTACGGCGTGCTCATGTGCTGGACCGGCACCGGCACGTCGATCGCGGCCAACAAGGTCCCCGGCGTACGCGCCGCGCTCGCGTGGGAGCCGTGGATCGCCCGGAACGCCCGGCTGTGGAACGACGCGAACGTCCTGGCCCTCAGCCTGAAGCGCCTCGCGCCTGACGTCGCCGTCGAGTGCGTCAAGGCGTTCCTCGAGACCGAGCACGAGGACCCCGAGGAGACCCCTAGCATCGACCTGATCCGCGGCCTGTGAAGATCCCTGTGGGACGCTGACCGCATGATCCAGGTCTCCAGTCGTGTGGTCTATCAGAACCGGTGGATGACGGTACGGGAGGACGACATCCGACATCCGGACGGGTCCCCCGGCATCTACGGTGTCGTGGACAAGCCCACGGCGGCGCTGATCATCCCGATGGAGGACGACGGGTTCCACCTCGTCGAGCAGTACCGCTACACGCTCTCCCGCCGGTCGCTGGAGTTCCCGCAGGGCACCTGGCCGGACGATCGCGAGACGAGCACGGAGGACCTCGCCCGTGCGGAGCTGGTGCAGGAGACGGGCCTGCGGGCGGCGGCGATGGAGCGGATCGGGTCGTTCGCGATCGGGCCGGGGTTCACCAGCCAGCGCTGCGACGTCTTCCTCGCCACCGGCCTGACACCGGGCGAGGTCGCCGACCGCGACTCCGAGGAGCAGGAGATGACGCAGCGCTGGGTGCCCCGCCCGGACCTGGAACGGATGATCCGCGACGGTGAGATCGTCGACGGCTGCACGATGGCCGCCTACACCCTGCTCGGGCTCGGCCGGTCCGCGCGGTAGGTCGGACGTCGAGACAGTGCGGGGTGACGGGTCACACGGCGGGCAGTTCGGCGAGGAGCGTGTCGGCGCGATTCTTCGTCAGGCCGCCCTCGCCGAGCCGGGTGATGATCTTCTGGTGGAGGTCCGTGACCCGC
>JBJMIW010000139.1:0-10138 GCA_045806665.1 Actinoallomurus sp. | reverse complement strand
TCCGTGAGGGTTCGGAGCCGCCGCCGTGTCCCGTGCCCGGGCCGATCGATGCGGCCGTGGTTGGTTTCATCTTCAAGTAGTTGTCTCTAAGCTTGCCAGGTGTGACCGCTGTTGCGCGACTGGTCTGAGGTGTCCGTTCGTAGGGAGAATGCGAAGCTTCCTCGCAGGTGACCGCTGAGAAGGTGGTTAACACGTCGGACACGCGAAGCTTCCGACTTGTCACGATCAGTCTTGCTATGATGCGGCGCTGCCGGCACCCAAGATCGGCGACAACCAGGCAGCAGCAGGACCAACGAGGGGGGACCGGCAAGTGGACGAACCGACGACAGAGCAGACGCAGCCGACCGGGCCTACGCGCACGAAGCTCGCCCGCGCCCTGACCTCGAACGTCCGCAGGTCAGGCGAGAAGTCGACCGTCTTCGGTCGGATCGTGACCGCCGGACTGGTCGTCGTTCTGGCTGGCGGGCTGGCGGTCGGCATTGGCGCATTGACGCTCCACCACAACGCCAAGAGCCCGAAGACCGCCAACGCGGCCGACAAGCAACTCGACCAGAAAAATCCGAAGAACGCGGCCTCCCCTCCGCAGAAGGCCGCCTCCCCTCCGCAGGCGGGCGCCCCCGTTCCCGTACCCATCGCCCCGCCCGGAAAGGCAGGTCCCGGGCGGCCCGGCGGAGGTGCCGGGAAGGCCAGTCCCGAGGCGAAGAAGTCGACGAAGGCGAGTAAGGGTTCGGCCCAGACGACAGACCTCCACAGGGCGTCGTCCGTCCAGACCACCACCATCGTGAGCTACGCCTCCGGCAAGTGCATCGACGTGACCAACGAGGGCCAGACGGGCGTCCCCATCCAGATCTGGAACTGCGATCCGGTGACCGACTGGAAGAAATGGGCGTTCTACTCGGACGGCACGATCCGTTCGCAGGGTCACTGCATGACCGCCGGAGGGTCGGGCAACGGCACGCCCATCGAGGTCATGTCGTGCAACGGGGGGTCGGCCCAGCACTTCAACCTGAACAGCGCCCACGACCTGGTCAACGTCGCCGCGGACAAATGCGTGGACGTAAAGGACCAGAAGACCGACAACGGCACCCCGCTGCAGCTGTGGTCGTGCGGCGGCACATCGAACCAGAAGTGGCACACGTAGCCGTACCTCTAACGAAGAGGACCTCCGGGCGTGGGTGTGAACCACCATGCCCGGAGGCCCTCTTCGTTATCGACCCCGTGCTGCCCACGTGAGCCACCGATGGCGGGTGGTGCCGGCCGCTCTCAGCGCCGCAAGAAGCTCATCGAAACCCGCACCAGCGAGCTGCAACGGCTCGCCAAGGTGCTCGAAGACGGCGGGATCAAGATCCATTCGGCGGCCTCCAGCCTCACCACGCTCTCGGCCCGGGACACGATCGAGGCGCTGATCGCCGGAGAACGCAACCTGGGCGTGCTGGCCGAGCTGGCCCTGCACGACATGACCGAGTACCGCGACCTGGGCGCCGACTACTTCACCCGACACGACAACACCGAAACCAAGAAACGTCGCCTGATCCGCGAGCTACAAGCCCTCGACTGCGACGTCACCATCCAGCCCGCAGCCTGACCACCACACCTGCGTCGGCCTCGGAACCGACATCACCGGCCGGGGTCCGCTGCCGCCTGCCTGGCTGAGGACCAGCTTCGTGTCAGTTCACGAGGAGAGACCTGCGGGAGAGCTTCTGGCGTTCTCAACGCTTCGACGGCGCCACCCCAGTGATCATCCGCTTTGAGCTGATCATTACAGTTTGTTGTCGTCTGTCCGTGGTCGGCGGTGTGTCCGCGCACCCCGCGGAGAGCGGAGGCGAGCGCATAGACCTTGACGGGGGCCATGTCGAATCTGTATCAGGTCGGACCGATGATGACCGTTCTGGGGGTGTCCGCCGCGATGGTGCGGTACGGGGGGATCGCGGCCATCGACGACGTGTCGTTCCGCCATGAGGACGGCGGAGTGATCGGACTGATCGGGCCGAACGGCGCGGGCAAGACCACCCTGCTACGGACGATCGCCGGGCTGGCACGTCCGTGGCGCGGACGGATCCACCTCAACGGCACGGACATCACGCGGTGGCCCGCCGAGCGGCGGGCGCGGGCCGGACTCGCACTGGTCCCGGAGGGCCGCCGGGTGTTCACCGGGCTCACGGTCGAGGAGAACCTGCGGCTCGGTGCCTTCTTCCGCGCCCGGGCGGCGATCGCGGAGAGCCTGACGGCGGTCTACGAGCTGTTCCCCAAGCTGGCCGACCGGCGCCGGCAGGCCGCCGGCATGATGTCCGGCGGCGAGCAGCAGATGCTCGCTATCGGACGGACGATCCAGTGCATCGCCCTCCACCAGCCGCGGCCTCTCGCTGTGGGTGCGCCTGCCGGGAACCTGCGCGGTCAGCCACCGGCACGGCAGGTTTCTGGCGTATTCCGGCCCCACCCCCACGGGGACCTGGCCGAGGCCCTCAAGCGGGCCGAAGAACACGTCGGGTTCGTCGCGGACTGGTACGCCCGCGCCGCTCTGGCCGCCTGCCGCGTGGTGCTGGCCGGCCAGACCATCACCGCCCGCCAGCTGGAGGCCGCCACGCTGCACCGCGGCCTTCACCGGCCGGTCGAGGATGAGCAGGAGCCGGCCACCGGGCCGGCATGGCGCGCCCAGTATCGGCCGGAGCTGCCCGGCAAGAGGGTGGACGTCCATGACGTCTCTCCATACCGGCGGACCAGAATGAACATGTGCTTGTACGACAGCACGGCCGCGATCCCGGCCAACACCACGACGCTGAGAGTCGTCGTCCACCGGATCGCCCGATCCGCCCAGCCGGACTGAGGATTCGCCATGATCCCTCACACCCTTGGCTCGTCGACCAGGGAGGCAACGTCGAGCGGAACGAAGCCGAGTGGGACGACGATCGGTGGGCAATTGGTTCGAGTCCCCCCTCGGAACTACCAGGGTGAGTGGACGAGGGCCTGTACGACGATTCCGGTCGCGGCTTGGGCGGCGAGCCAGCGCCGGCCGGGCGCGGGCTGCAGTGCCGTGGCGACGGTCAGCCACGCCGCGTACGGAGTCCAGATCCGTTCCACCTCGCCTCGGGTGAGACCGGCCAGGTCGAGGGCGATAGTGCCGATCAGTGCGGCGACGGCGAGCAGGGCGATGCCCGCGCGGGCACGCTCGGCCTCGGGAAGGGAGCGGCCGATCCCCCGGCGCAGCGCGCGGATCAGCGCGGGGACGCTGTAGGCCACCGCCGGACCGGTGAGCACGCCGAGCACGGCGAAGTCGCCGACGAGGAAGAACAGATACGGGCGGCGACTCGAGCCTCCGGTGGCCAGGTACGCCTGATGGGTGGCGGCCACCCCGGACGGCCACCAGAAACCCGCGAGAGTGAACGCCGCCGGCACGACAACCATTGCGGCGAGCACCGCGATCACCACACGCCATCGCGCCCGGGCCACGATCAGCACGGCCAGCGGCACCGCGAACAGCGGCAGCAGCCCGTAGCTGAGGTAGGGCAGGACACCGAACAAGAACCCGGCCACGACGGCGCCGGCGAGTTGACTCCCCCGCCGGTGATCCGGCGTGGTGACGGCCAGCGCGAGCAGCGCGGTCGCCCAGGCGCCGACTCCCAGGAACAGGGCGTCCATCGTGGTCGCGATCCACAGAGCCATCGGCGTGAGCACCAGGAACGGCAGCGCCCGGCGGGCGAGTTCCTCGCCGGCCAGGGCCCGTACGGTGACGGCGACGGCCGCGGACGCCGAGCTGCCGACGGCGATGATCACGGCGGCGGCCCAGCCGGGCCCGTGAAGACCGGCCGCGTCCAGCCCCCAGAGGATCAGCATCGGGCCGGGTGGATGTCCCTTGACGTGGATCGGATACTGCTGGGCCTTCTCGGTGAAGGTGGCCAGCCACCGCAGCGGATGATCGCCGATCGCGCTCAGGCCGCCGAAGTACTCACCGGGTGCGGTGATCGGCCCGACGAGTCCCGCCGTGCCCTCGGAGACGGCCAGCGCCGACGCCCACCCGACTGCGGCCACCCAGCCGACCGGTACCAGGAGCGCCCATCTCAGGCGGCGGGTGAGCACGGGAGCCACGGCGATCAGCAGGGCGGCCGTACCGATCGCCGGCAGGAGTTGCCAGCTCAGCAGCCGTGCCGTCGCGTGCAGCGGTGGCAGTGCGTCCTCCGGCGAGCGCCCGGCCCGCCGCAGGAGGTATCCCCAGGTGAAGATTCCGGCGATCAGCAGGGCCCACACCGCGACCGCGCCCCATTCACGCGTACGGGTGGCCGGCACCGATCGCGAGCTCTTCCGCGACTCCAGCCGGGTGATGGCGTTCATCCTTTCGTGGTGGCGCGGTACCGGGCGTGGCCGAGCCGGGTGGCGTAGATGACGGCGCTGATGGTGAACATGGCGGCGACCAGGACCAGCCAACGGCCGAGATACGGCTGCTGGGTGTGCCCGGTGGCGGCCAGGTAGGTCTGCCGGCCTTGGCGGATGATGCCGGGAAAGAAGAGCAGGAACAGCAGCCCGGCCCCCAGAGCCGGCAGGCGGATGTGGTTCACCGCGGGTATGAGCGGCGGCGTGGCCGTACGCCGGGGCCACAGCTCCCGCACGGCTCGGGTCAACGACCGGTCGGCGAGCGCGTAGAGAGGAAAGGCGACGAGGTCGTGGCCGATGATCGCGCCGGCGAACCAGGCGAGCATCACGGGCCATCGCGGGTTCGCGAGGGTCTGCAGGGCCGCGTAGCCGGCCAGGGCGAAGCAGCCGACGAGGGCGAGCAGATGCAGCGGGCTGGCACCGTAGAAGGCCTTGATCCGCCGCAGTGGGTTCGTGCCCCAGAAGTCCTTGACCCTCCGCAGCGGGTTGACGCCGTGGAAGTTCTGGACGCTCCTCAGCGCGTTGCGCATCTCAGGTACTCCGGAATTCGATGGAACGCACCCATTTGGTGTTGTGCACGCCCGGCAGCGCGGGCACGATGACGCGCGCGGGGTAACCGTGGTCGGCAGGCAGGTCCGCACCATTCACTCGCAGGGCCAGGAGCGCGTCGGGGTCGGCGACCTGGTTGGCCTGCAGCAAGGCCTGGCTGAAGGCCCCGCCGCGCTCCAGCGACCGCACGTGCGCCGATGACGGACGTGGCAGGCCGGAGAGCGCCGCGAGGTCGCGCAGCCGTACGCCGCTCCAGGTCTGCACGGTCGACCAGCCTTCGACGCAGGCGATCGGCAGCCGGGCGGTGTGCTGGGGCATGGCCAGCAATCGTGCCCGGTCGAGCTGGATCGTGCGCCCACCGGCGACCAGCACCAGCCGCCACTCGTCGCCGACATCGGCGGGCCTGATCGACGCCGAGGCCGCGGTGCGGTTGACCGGGAAGTCGGCCGCCGTTTCGCGATAACCGCCCCGGGGCGCCAGAAGCGCCACCCTGCGGGCGGCGCCGCCGATGCTCTCGCCGGCGGTCAGGACAGCGACGAGGACGCTGCCTCCGCCCACGAGAGTCAGGGCGCCGCGGCGGCTGAGCGTCGCCGGGGCCGGATCGGCCGCGACGAGCCCTTCGTCGTCAAGGGGCTCCGGCCGAGTGTCGGCGCGCGAGGTCCGCAGTTCTTCGCGGAACGGACGGGACCGCAGCGCGCGGACCAGCCGGGGGAACTTGATCGTGACGTGCACGGCGAACGCGCCGATGAACACCCACGCGCCGTAGAAGTGCGCGGTGTAGAAGTTGAACCCGAACAGGTAGTCGTACTGGATGTTGAGGACGCCGGTGGCGATTTCGAACAGGACGCCGCCGACCAGCAGCGACAACGACAGCCGCTCGATCACCTGAGCGAGCGAGCGGGCCGGCGGCCAGGCGAACAGCTTCGGCACCACCGACCACAGCTTCGCCAGCACCACCGGCACCAGCACCAGCCCCAAGGTCACGTGCACGCCCTGGTTGAGCCGGTACAGCCAGCTCGGCCGGGTCGGCCAGTCGAAGTAGGGCAGCCGCAGCCAGCCGACGTGAGCGGGGAACGCCTGGCCGAACCGCGGCGCGTACGCGGCGTACGACAGCAGGCCCGTGATGATCACTATGGGCAGTGCCACCAGAAGGACCAGACCGAACACCGACGTCAGCCATGGTCCGCGCAGCGGGCTCCGCCAGGCCTGGGCGCGGTCGAGTCCGGGCGGGCGGCACCGCTCCAGGGCTCGCCACAGCTTGGCCGGATAGCCGTAGTCGGTGGTCGTCTGTGGGCGGTGATCGGTGGAGGACATCGTCGCTCGCCGCCGATCAGTGCGTCTGTGAGGTCGCGGTCGCCGCGCTCACCTGGCGAGAAGTGGGCATGCGACTCACCGTAGGCTCCCTCACCGCCTTCTTGGGCCGGCCGTGGCGATCCGTAAGCGGTCCGTTTCACCCCTTACGAAAGGGCTACGTGTAGCGGCCGGAGGCGGACACATCGCAGGACATGGTCTAGCTTCCGGGCCATGCGCGTACTCGTGACCGGCTCGGCCGGCTTCATCGGCTCCCACATCGTCGAAGCGCTGCGCGAGCGCGGCCACCACGTCAGCGGGTTCGACCTGCGGTCCGGTGCGGACGTGCGAGACGAGGCGGCCGTCACGCGGTGCCTGACCGGCGTCGACGCGGTCTGCCACCAGGCCGCCAAGGTCGGCCTGGGGGTGGACGTCTCGGACCTGCCCGACTACGCGTCCGTGAACGTGCTGGGCACCGCGGTCCTGCTCGCCGCGATGGCCCGAGCCGGCGTCGCCCGCCTCGTCCTGGCTTCCTCGATGGTGGTCTACGGGGAGGGCGCGTACGACTGCCGCGAGCACGGCCGCGTACGGCCGGGGCCGCGGGCCGAGGCCGACCTGGCGGCCGGACGCTTCGAGCCGCGCTGTCCGAAGTGCGCCGCGCCCCTCATGCCCGGGACGGTCGACGAGGACGTGGCCATGGACCCGCGCAACGCCTACGCCGACACCAAGCTGGGCCAGGAGCATCTCGCGGCGTCGTGGGCGCGGGCGACGGGCGGCTCGGTCGCCGCACTGCGGTACCACAACGTGTACGGACCGCGGATGCCGCTCGACACGCCGTACGCGGGCGTCGCCGCGATCTTCCGGTCGTGTCTCGAACGCGGAGAGCCGCCACGGGTGTTCGAGGACGGCGGGCAGCGGCGCGACTTCGTGCATGTCCGCGATGTCGCCCGGGCGAACGTGCTCGCGCTGGAGGCGGGCGCGGCCGACGGGCTGCGGCCGTACAACATCGCGAGCGGGAAGCCGCATACGATCGAGGAGATGGCGGTCGCGTTGGCCAAGGCGTACGGCGGCCCCGACCCGGTCGTGACCGGCGACTACCGTCTCGGAGACGTCCGGCACATTGTCGCCTCACCGGACCGCGCGGCGTCCGGGCTGGGTTTCCGCGCGGCGATCTCCTTCGAGGACGGGATGGCAGAGTTCGCCACACCCCGCTCGTAGGCAACACGCATGCCAGGCCGGGCGCGGACGGCCACCTGCTGTGGTGGGTGGCACCCTCTTCCGGGTTCGCGGCGAGTAGCAAGGGCACGGTGCTCGCGCCCGGCCGGTCCATCGAAAACTTCGTAAGCCCGGTGACGTCTCAGAGACTGCCCGGGAACCCTCGCCCGTCGCGAGCGGGGTCCAGGTGGTGCCTCGCAAGGCGGAGGAGGGAGTCAGCCCGGGTTTGGCTGTCGACCGACGACAACGCGGCGAGGCGCCGCCTGGGCCCCGCGCAGCAGGGCATGGGGTTCCGGGCAGTCTCTGAGGTCAGGCGTCAGGTATCAGGCGTCCAGGGGAAGGCGTACGACGAAGCGGCATCCGACGCCGCGTTCGAGACGCCGATCTCGCCCGCGTGAGCCTCGACCGGGAGTACGTCGTGGGCGAGGCCGCTGAGCCGTACGCCATTGGCGCGAGCGAGTGGCTCCGTACCGGCCACGGTCTCCGACACCAGCTCACCAAGGCCGACACGTCGGCGGGACAGCCGCAGCGCGCCGGCGTGGATACGGAATAGTTCAAACAAATCATCGACCATCGCGGCCAGCCGGTCCGCCTCGACGCGGATCTGGGAGTGGTAGCGGTGCACGGTCACGGCGTCGGTGACGACCTCATCCTCCAGCGCCTCGGCCATCGCACGCAGCCCGGCCAGCGGCGTACGGAGGTCGTGGCTGACCCAGGCGACGAGCTCGCGGCGGCTGGTCTCCAAGGTCCGTTCGCGCGCGTGGGCCGCTTCGAGGCGTTCGTACGCGGCGGAGAGTTCGGTGGCGAGTTCGTCCAGCTCGGCCGGCAGCGCACGGTCCGGCCGAACGTAGTGCCCGTCGTCGCCCGCGCGGCGTACGGAGTCGAGCAGGGCACGGCTCCCGACGATCAACCTGTGGCCCAACACCAGCGACACTCCCAGCCCGACCAGTCCCGCGATGGCCGTGACCGTGAGCGTCACCGAACAGTCGTGGTCGGTGATCAACATCCTCAACGTGATCGAGACGATCCCGGCGACGGTCGCCAGCACGGTCGCCGCCGACACGACGGTCAACAAGATCGCGATAGACCGGCCACGCAAGGCGTACAACAACGCGACACCGACCCCGCCCGCGAGCAGCGCGGCACCGGCGGCGTACGCGACCACCTCGACGAACGCATGAACAGGGATCATGCGGCGGGCTCATATCGGTAGCGGATGCGCCGAGGCACGGTGGGATCCTTCTCGATCTTCTCCCGCAACCGGCGCACATGCACGGTCACCGTCGAGGAGTCCCCGAACTCCCAATCCCAGGCCTCCTCCAGCAGCTCGGCGCGAGTGAAGGCCTGCCGTGGATGCCGCATCAGGTACGCCAGCAGGTCGAACTCCCGCGCCGTGAGAGAGACCCCCTGGCCTGCGAGCCGCACCTCGTGCGCCGCCGTGTCCTGGCGCCGCGCGGCGGATTCGCGAGCGACCTGGTCGCGCGGCAGGGGTTCGGGATACTGATCACCGCTCGACCCTAAGCCTGACCGGCGCCGATTCTCGCCATCCCGGCCGCCGCCGTCATCACTCCGTAAGGGCCGGGGAGGTGAACTGGCACGCGTCACGGTCCTCACCGCTGCGATCACCGAACGTCAGGCGTCGTCATCACTCTGTAAGGGTCACCGGGCACCGTTACGGGCGTAGCGTCCGCCGCATGATCGATGTCGTACTACCCTGTCTCGCCCCTGCTCCGCGAGCACCGCGCAGCGCTGGACCGGCTCGCCGCGCTGCTCCTCGAGCAGGAGACCGTCGACCGCGACGCGGTGCTCGGTATCCTCCGCGACGAGCCGGCGGGCACCGGCGAAGTGGACGGGACAGGCGGGACTGGCGGCCAGCCATCCGCCATCGCGATGCCCGCCGGCAGCTGAACGGCTCGGGGCCCGCAACACGATCGTGTCCGCACCGAAGAAGTCGCAGGGGTGTAGCCCGTCGGCCTGCATACGCAGGAATGCCCGCCAGGAGGTATCCACTCCCCGTGGTGCCGAGCCGGGCCGTCGGCTCCGCAGGATCCGCCAAACCGCAGATCAAGCCCATTGCTACGAGTTCTGGAGCGGCACACGGAGCTTCCTCCCCGCTGGCCCTTCGTCGTTTCACCCGGGGGGACGACCCCCGGAACCCCCCGATGCAGGGGGCTCCGCCCCCGCACCCCCCGCCCCAGCCTCCGCGGTCACGGGACAGATCGGCCTTGTCGGCGGGTCCGGTGACGAGGGGATGGCGAAGATGTTCAGCCGGGCGTCCATGCAGCTCAGGATCGCCACGCCGCTCCGCGGTGTCTTCAGCCGGCGGACGAGCGGCGGTCGCGGTGCCGGGCGCTCGACCAGCAGGTCGGTGTTGCGTCGCATCCCGGCTCGCTACGCGGTCGCGGCGGCCGAGGCGAGGCACTCGCGCATGAGGCGTGCGGTCTCGCTGGGGGTCTTGCCGACCCGGACGCCGACCTTCTCCAGGGCCTCCTTCTTGGCCTGGGCGGTCCCGGAGGAGCCGGAGACGATCGCACCGGCGTGGCCCATCGTCTTGCCCTCCGGAGCGGTGAAGCCCGCGACGTAACCGACGACCGGCTTGGTGACGTGCTGCTCGATGTACGCGGCGGCGCGCTCCTCCGCGTCACCACCGATCTCACCGATCATCACGATCGCGTCGGTCTCCGGATCGGCCTCGAACGCCTCCAAGGCGTCGATGTGC
>JBJMIW010000138.1:0-7263 GCA_045806665.1 Actinoallomurus sp. | reverse complement strand
GTGACCAACAGCGAGCGGAGGGTCCAGCGGGTCCGCAAGGCGCTGGACCCGCCCGGGCGGGCGCGCGACGACATCGCGATCATCTCCGACCTGGCCCGCCGCCTCGGGTACGACTGGGCTCCGTCGTCGGCGGAGGAGATCTGGGATGAGGTACGGTCGCTCGCGCCCATCTTCGCCGGCATGAGCTACCGGTGGCTCGAGGAGCGACAGGGCGTCCAGTGGCCCTGCTTCGCCGAGGACCGGCTGGAGCCGCCGTACCTGCACGGGCGGCTCTGGGATACCGATCCGGCGCGGCGCGGCGCCCCCGCCCCGTTCGGGATCGTCCAGCACCGGCTACCCGTGGACGTCCTCGACGAGGACTACCCGCTCCGGCTGACCACGGGGCGGCGGCTGGACTCCTACAACACCGGTGTCCAGTCGGGCGGGTTCCCTTTCCCGACCCGGCGGAAGGAGGCGATCGAGCTGTCCCCCGAGGACGCGCGGAGTCTTGGCCTCACTCCCGGCGAGATCGTACGGGTCAGCTCGCGGCGCGCCTCGGTGACCGCGCCGGTGGCCGTGGACCCGGCACTGCGGCCCGGGCTGGCGTTCATGACTCCCCACTTCCCCGACGAGGTGGACACCAACAGCCTGACCATCGAGGCCACCGACCCGATCGCCGGCACGGCCGAGTACAAGGCCACGGCCGTACGGGTCGAGAAGGTGCGCCAGACCGTCGGAGGGAACTGACCATGGACCTGCGCTTCAGGGATGTGGAGCCCACTCAGGAGGAACGCGACGCGGTAGACGCCCTTCTCGGCCCGCCCTCCTCGGCCTGGGACGGCGGTGGCCGGGACGACATCCGGGTCGCCCGCGGCGGGCACGAGGCACGAGAACGGCGCGACCTGCTGCTCCCGGCGCTGCACGCAGTGAACGACCGGGTGGGCTGGATCAGCGAGGGCGCCCTGGACTACATCTGCCGGCGACTGACCGTCGCGCCCGCCGAGGCGTACGGGGTGGCGACCTTCTACGCGCTGCTGTCCGTCGAGCCCCGGCCGCGGCGCGTCGTCCACGTGTGCACCGATCTGGCCTGCCGCGCCAAGGGCGCGGAGGACCTGTGCCGGTCGCTGGAGGCCTCGCTCGGCGCCCACGGTGAGGCCGCCACCCCCGGCGGCGACGGCACCGATGACGCGGGCGGCTACGTCTGGCACCACAGCCCGTGCCTCGGGCTGTGCGAACGCGCGCCGGCGGCACTCGTCCTGGAGGCGGGTGAGCGCCCACGTACGGCGGTCCTCGGCCCGGCCACGGCGGACGAGATCACCGAGGCGGTCGGCTCCCTGGACCGGGCCGGCGACGAGCCGACCGCCCGCGCGGCGGTCCCGCAGGCGGGCCAGGACGGCCTTGTCCTGCTGCGCCGGATCGGCGTCGTCGATCCGGCGAGCCTCGACGACTACTGGGCCAACGGCGGGTATGTCGCGCTGCGGCGGGCGTTCGCGCTCGGCCCGGGCGTGGTGATACGGGAGATCCTCGACGCCGGCCTGGTCGGCCGCGGCGGCGCGGCCTTCCCCACCGGGCGCAAGTGGGACGCGACGGCGCGCCAGCCCGACCACCCGCACTACCTGGTCTGTAACGCGGACGAGAGCGAACCCGGCACGTTCAAGGACCGGGTGATCATGGAGGGCGACCCGTTCTCGCTGATCGAGGCGATGACCGTGGCGGCGTACGCGACGGGCTGCCGGCGGGGCTACCTCTACCTCCGGGGCGAGTACCCCCGCGCGCACGCGCGGCTGGCGAACGCCATCGAGCGGGCCCGCGAGCGGAATCTGCTCGGCACCGACATCCTCGGTTCCGGGTTCGGCTTCGACCTGGAGATCCGGCGGGGCGGCGGTGCCTACATCTGCGGCGAGGAGACAGCGATCTTCAACTCGATCGAGGGGTACCGCGGTGAGCCCCGCAGCAAGCCGCCCTTCCCGGTCGAGAAGGGACTGTTCGGTAAGCCGACCGTCGTCAACAACGTCGAGACGCTGGTCAACGTCCTGCCGATCCTTACCGGCGGGGCCGCGGCCTACGCCGCCGTGGGCACCGAAGGATCGACCGGCACCAAGCTGTTCTGCCTGTCCGGCACGGTGCGCCGCCCGGGGATCTACGAGCTGCCCTTCGGGGCCACGCTGCGCGAACTGCTCGCCCTGGCCGGCGGCGTGCCCGAGGGCCGGAAGCTGCGGGCGGTGCTGCTCGGCGGCGCCGCGGGCTCGTTCGTACGGCCCGACGAGCTCGACGTCCCGCTCACCTTCGAAGGCACGCGCGCGGCCGGCGCCGTCCTCGGCTCCGGTGTCGTCCTGGCCCTCGACGACAGCGTGGACCTGGCCGGGGTGCTGCTGCGGATCGCGGCGTTCTTCCGTGACGAGTCCTGCGGCCAGTGCGTCCCCTGCCGGGTGGGAACGGTGCGGCAGGAGGAGGCACTGCACCGCCTGGCACACGGTTCCGGCCCGGCCGACGTGGCGCTGCTGCGTGACGTCGGCCGGGCCATGCGCGACGCCTCCATCTGCGGCCTCGGCCAGACCGCCTGGAACGCCGTCGAGTCCGCGATCGACCGCTTGGGCGTGTTCGCCACCGGCGGGCGTACCCCCTCCTGACCGCCCCTCTCCCCCGACACCCCGTACCTGGAAGGCAGGGCTCCATGACCACCGTCCCGCTCGCCCCGCCGCGCCGCCTCGTCGACGTCACCGTCGACGGCGAACCGGTGCGGATGCCGGAGGGCTCGACCATCCTCGACGCCTGCCCCGGCACCCCGACCCTGTGTTACGGCGACACGCTGACGCCGAAGAACGCCTGCCGGATCTGTGTGGTGGAGGTGACGGGCTCCCGCACGCTCGTGCCGGCCTGTTCCCGTCGCGTCGAGCCGGGCATGGAGATCATGACCGACACCGAGCGCGTGCGGCACAGCCGGCGGCTCGTGCTCGAGCTCCTGAGCTCCTCGACCGACCTGGCCACGACGCCCGGGGCGGCGGAGTGGAGCGCGGAGTACGGCGCCACGCCGGAGCGGTTCGGGCCGCCAGACGAACCGTCGACCGACCGGGACGCCCGGCATCCCGGCGTACACGAGCCAACCGACGGCACCACCGCGGCCACCGTCGCCCAGCCGGCCAAGGTCGACAACGACCTTTACGTCCGCGACTACGACAAGTGCATCCTCTGCTACAAGTGCGTCGACGCGTGCGGCGAGCAGTGGCAGAACACCTTCGCGATCGGCGTCGCCGGACGCGGCTTCGACGCCCGGATCTCCACCGAGCACGCCGCTCCCCTGACCGACTCGGCCTGCGTCTACTGCGGCAACTGCATCGAGGTGTGCCCGACGGGTGCGCTGTCGTTCAAGAGCGAGTACGACATGCGGGCGGCGGGCACCTGGGACGAGTCGCGGCAGACCGAGACCACCACGATCTGCGCCTACTGCGGTGTGGGCTGCAACGTCACCCTGCACGTCCAGGACAACGAGATCGTGAAGGTCAGCTCACCGCATGACAACCCGGTCACCCACGGCAACCTGTGCGTCAAGGGCCGCTTCGGCTTCCAGCACGTCCAGAACCGTGGGTAGGCGTACGGTCCGGCGCCGGACGACACGCGTGGCCGACGGCGCCGGACCGTGAGAACGGACACGCTGGTGGCGGAGGAGCCGCTGGAGATCCGGCTCGGCGACAAGCCGCTCACCATCACGATGCGCACGCCCGGCGACGACTTCGAACCGGCCGCGGGGTTCCTCGTCGGCGAGGGCGTGGTGGCGCGGGCGGAGGAGGTCCGCGCGATCGCCTACTGCGCCGCGGCCGCCGACGACGACGGCAACACGTACAACATCGTCGACGTCCCACGGCCGGCCGGACGAGAAGCCGACATCGCCGGCCCATCCCGAGTCTTGCAAGGTCAGAGACTCGGGACGTTGGCATTTCCAGGCCAAAGCAGCCCGTGATACCGGCGCTGATACTGATCACGGGTTCGCACCCCCCGAAACGAGGGCCGCGAACGTGTCAGCAGCGTTCCGCTGACTGCCCGGCAAGCCAGATCTCGGGTGGCGGCTCGATGCCCTGGGCGGCGAGCTGTCGCCGGCACCGCGCGAGCGTTGTGCGTGCCAGTCGCCTGTCCGCAACGGGCGTCGCGGTGACCCTGTCGTCAGCCGTTGGCGTCGGCCGAGGCAGCCTTGGCGGTGCGCTGTGCGGCCGGTCGGCGCCGTGTTTCATAGGCGGCCACCTATGAAACAGGCCGCGCCATCCATCCCCTCGCCGTACCGCTGAGCCCTCGGAGGCGGGCATACGCTGAGTGATGGCGCTGACGGTCTGCGACGCTGGTGTGTGGGATGATTGTCTTGTCTGGTGGTCTTTGGCCTGCTCCCCCTCTGGCCGGGTGAGGGAGGAGCTGGTATGGACATCACGCCACAGGCGGTGGTGATCCCCAAGGAGACCGACCACCTCGAACAGGGCAAGTACGGTCCGGTCTTTCCGCGGACCCCGGCGTGTTATGGGTTCACCATCATCGCCGACGTCAAGCCCGGCCGGGCCGACGCCATCCGTAAGCACGGTCACGCGCTGGCCAAGGCATTGGAAGCCGATCCGCATCTTCTGGCGCCGCTGAAGCTGCACTACCTGCGCTGGGTGCTGTTCGACGACGACACCCGGTTCCTGTACCAGGGGATCTTTGACACCGACTTCGACAAGTACACCGAGGACGCCGTCGCGTTGTTCGGCAAGGCAGGGGTGAACACGGTGTTCGAGAACCTGGTGGGCTTCCCCGAGGACTGGAGGACCAATCCCGAGGCGTTCGCCAGGTTCGTCCGCGAGCACCACTGCCCGAGCTTCATCGAGTACGGAGAGTATCCGTACGTCACCGCTGATGAGATCAAAAAAGCGCTGCGGGTCAAAAGCGCCCTGTCGGAGATGCTCGACCAGATGCAGTGAGACCGGGCCAGGCGCCCCCGTCTCACCGCGGCCGATCGGAGGCGAGATGAGCGAGTCGAGGACCGCGCGCACCTACAACCAGAACCACGTGCCGCGCCCCTACACCCCGGGCCGTCGGCGGGTGAGCATCTACGTTTCGTGGAGCTATCCGGCCGAGGCGGGCAGGAACCCGGCTGAGCTCGACAACCGGTTCTCCACGATGACCGAAGTGCGGCGGGTCAACTGGCCGGCCTACGAGGACCCCCGCTGGTGTGATCCGCTGCGCTTCCAGCAGGGCATCGCCGGGGCGCTGGAGCTGTTCTTTCGGGGGTGGGCGCCGTTCCAGCAGTTCGCCGAGGAGACCACCGGCCACTCCGTGCCGGTCTACCAGCGCGTCGACCAGGCCGGTTTCCGCACCCTGCTGGACGAGCGGGTGCTGGATGACACCGACACCCTGTTCGTCTTCGGCCTGGACCACATGATCACCGGGCAGGAGGCCGAGCCCGCAGAGATCGAGGCGCTGCGGCATTTCCTGGCACGGGAGGGCACCTGCCTGGTGCTGGGACCGCACCACGACGTGGGAGCCTCAGACGATCTGGCCGTGCGCGACGCCGAGTACCACCATCACGGAGACGCGCTGGTGCCCCGCCAGCAACGCTTCGCCCGCTACGTCCGCGGCCTGATGCGCGGGCTGGGAGTTCCGGTGGAGAACCGTTACGGGCTGCGGCCCGCGGTACAGGAGACCAAGAAGATCGCGCCGTTGTCGGTCAACCGGGACCTGGATGCCAGGGGATGGCTGGACGGGGTGACCACCTTCAACTTCCACCTGCACCTGCCGCACTACGCGGTGACGACCGACGAGCCAGACGTCATCCACGTGCTGGCCAGGCAGCCGATCGACCCCTCCAGACCGGCGCACCCCTTCACCGAGGCCGGCAACACCGAGTTCACCATGTTCCTGTGGATGCCCCCCGCCGGGGACCGGGCCGGCGACGTACTGCTGGCCGACTCCACGATCTTCAGCTCGCTGTTCGGTGGCGATGAGAGCCTGCGCGCCTTCTGGAAGAACATCGTCTCGGCGAAGTGACGCCCCAGGCGGCGAGAGAAGGGGGGGATCGGTGAGCACGCGAATACCTGCCGCGCTCGAGCTCGATGACATCCAACGCGGGGTCCTCAGCCCCCGGCCGACCCCCTACGCGGCCGCCTACATCCTGTTTCGCATCGACGACCGCGCAAACGGCCGGGAGCTGATGCGGCGCGTGCGCGCCGTGGTGACCTCGGCCGCCGACACCACAAGCCCACTGGGCGATACCTGGGTGAGCATCGCGCTCACCTTTTACGGCCTCCAGGCCCTGGGAGTGCCGCCACACGCCTTGGAGACCTTCGCCTGGGAGTTCCGGCAGGGAATGGCCGCACGGGCCGCGGTGCTGGGCGACACCGGCGACAGCAGCCCTGAGCACTGGGAGGCGCCGCTGGGCACACCCGACGTCCACGTGGTGCTGACGGCCCTGGCACCCGACAGCGCCCGCCTACAAGCGGCCATCAACCTCGCCCGCCCGGCCTATCAGCGCCTGTCCGGGGTGAGCGCGATCTGGCGGCAGGACTGCCATGCGCTGCCCACCGAGACCGAACCCTTCGGCTACCGCGACGGCATCAGCCACCCGGCCGTCGAAGGCAGCGGAATCGCCGGCTCCAACCCGCTGGAAGCACCGCTGAAGGCCGGGGAGTTCGTGCTCGGCTACCCCGATGAACTCGGCGGCATCCAGACCCCGCAGCCCGAGATCCTGGGGCGCAACGGCACCTACGCCGCCTTCCGCAAACTCCACCAGCGCGTCGCCGCCTTCCGCCGCTACCTCAAGGACAACGCCACCGGCCCCGAGGACGAGGAACTACTGGCCGCCAAGATCATGGGACGCTGGCGCAGCGGCGCCCCGCTGGCGCTCAGCCCCTCACGCGATGACCCCCACCTGGGCGCCGACCCCCACCGCAACAACGCCTTCCTATACGAACACGACGACCCGGCGGGGTTCATCACGCCCGGCGGCTGCCACATCCGCCGGGGCAACCCCCGCGACGCGGCGGTGGCCGGAGAGCCGAGGCTGCACCGGATGATCCGGCGCGGCACCGCCTACGGCCCACCGCTGCGCGAAGGACTGCTGGAGGATGACGGGGCCGACCGCGGCCTGATGTTCGCCTTCATCGGAGCGCACCTGGGCCGGCAGTTCGAGTTCGTCCAGTCCGAATGGATGAACGACGGCGTCTTCTTCGGCGCGGGCAACGCACGCGATCCTCTCATCGGCTCGGGCGACGGCCCCGACGAGTTCACCATTCCACGGCGGCCGCTGCGACGGCGCCTGCGGGCGCT
>JBJMIW010000137.1:0-15802 GCA_045806665.1 Actinoallomurus sp. | reverse complement strand
CCGGACCGGCCGACGCTTGGGCCAGCACGCCAGCGACCGGCGTGGCGGCGGTCATCCGGGCCACACTTCCGAGAGGTACGCCTGCGCGGGAGCCTGCTGCTTGAAGGCGTTGGCCTCGTCTTTCAGGTTCCCCCAGGCGCGCTCCGCCACGGCGATCTCCAATCCGAGCACGAACGGCCCGGTGACGTCGTCCGGTGACAATCCGGCGGCAAGGGCCTCCAGATCGGCGGTGAGCGCCTGCCACGCCCCGTTGACCAGACCCGTCGCGTCGTCTACCCGCTGGGTGGACGGCAGGATGGTACGCCACTCAGGTCCCATGCGACGCCGGTAAGCATCGATCTCGGCGTCGGCCTGGCGGTTGACCTGGGCGAAAGAGCTGACGGCGACGGCCAGCGGGTTGAACTCCTGGGCCAGCGCCGCAGTGCTCGCGGCCAGCTCGTCGATGGTGTGCACCACCCGCTGTTGCACGTCGGAGCTGAGCGGGCCGTTCCAGTCGGCGCTGGCTTCGAGCTTGCTGAAAGCGTCCTGGGCCTGGGCGCTGTAACCGCTCAGCCTGGCGGCGGAGATCACGATGCCTGCGAAGGTCGTGGTCCTCCACTCCTCGCAGGCATCCACTAACGTCGGGAACGCGGGGAGGTAGCGGGCCACGTCCCCTGCGATGTCTCGGAGGTTCTCGGCGTAGTCGACGCGCTGGTGGATCGCCGCCCAGTCCTCCTCAGGGACGGTATAGAGCGACCCTAGCCGTTCACTCACCAGCTCGATATCAGGCACCGCTCTTAGCCTTCTTTCAGATATTCTTGGATGGAGCAGCACGTGGTAATACGACTTATATGAGGGGCCTTCAATGTGCTCAGCTCGGGCAACCCTGGCAAGAGGCTGACGCTTCAGGGTTAACGACATTGCGGCCCAGCCAGCCGGACAGCCGTGTGTACGCCCGGGAACGTCCTGCGTAGCACGTGGATGCTGCGGGCCGCCTGGCCCCTGCGGGTAACCGCCGTGGGACGGTTGACCTGGTAGCTGCTGGTGTGGCCCGGTAGGTATCTGCTCGATCACCGCTGCCTCCAAAATCACTTCCCGTACTTATCTGACGGGCACGGGGTCCTTGTGGTTGACAGCCACCATCGCATCGTGCGGCACAGGAGCGGTCAGAGCGGGACAGAATGACTGACGCTTCAGCGTCAGGTGCTGCCCCGCCGGGTCAAGGCTGTCGGCGGCGCGTCCAGCCCGCCAGCGATAGGACCTTGGCCGCGAGGTCAGGGATGGCCCGCCCGTCCGTGTCCACGCGATGGACCCAGCCAGGAACGCGTTTGTCCAGCCCGCGGGCCATCAGGTCGCTGCGCTCGATATGCCGGTCCAGCTCTGTCCCGGCCTCCCGCCGGGCGAGCCGCCGGCGCGCCGTCATATCGCTGCAAGTCAGCAGAACGGCCGTGACATGCGGGTCATCACCCATCGCCGCCGTAAGCTCCCGGATCACCTCTGGGAACACGCTCGCCGTGTTGGTGTAGATCATTCGCCGGTGGCCGAGCGCCCGGTAGTTGGCCCCATCGCGGCGAGGTTCCGTTCCGCGGACCATCCTCCTGCGGTGGCGGGTATGGAACCTGCGGAACCGGCTCCAGCAACGATGGACCACCCTGACCGCCCGCCGGCCGCAATCGTCGTGACCCCGACCCTGAAGGATGTCAATATTCGGCCTATGGCGCTGACCTGCGGCTTCGTTCCCAGCGGTGGTTGATCGTCAACCGACTCGTCGGTACTCCTTGATCAGACCTCCAAGGACGTCGTGACGTTGGATCTGGCCGGTCGGTAGCGGAATCACGTTCGGCTCATCAGTGGGCGCGCGAAGGTCCAGGGAGCGGTGCGGCCTGTGCCGGTTGAAATGAGTGACGTATTCGCCCAGCACCATCCGCAGGTGTCGCTCACCGAGGATCAAGATCCGGTCGGTACATTCGGAGCGTGCCGTTCGTACCCACCGCTCGGCAAAGGCGTTCGCGCGAGGCGACCGCGGCGGGATCTTAATCACCCGGGTGTCGTTGCCCGCTAGGACGTCGTCGAAGACCCGGGTGAACTTGGCGTCCCGATCGCGGACCAGGAACTGGAACGTGCTCGCTCGATCCCCCAGGTCGGCCAGGAGGTTACGAGCCTGCTGGGCGGCCCAGGCGCCGTCCGGGTTCGCGGTCACGCCGAGCACGTGGACGAACCGAGTACCGACCTCCACGACGAAAAACACGTACAACCGGCGCAGCGTGACGGTATCGACAGAGAAGAGATCACAGGCCAGCGTGCTGGAAGCATGTGCACGAATGAAGTCCCGCCATCGATCATCAACTCGGCGTGGCGCCGGCCCGAGCCCTGCTCGCTTCAGGATCCGGCGGACCGTTGAACCACTCACCCGGTGGCCGAGCCGCTCCAGCTCATCCCGAATCCGTTCATAGCCCCAGGATCGGTTCTCCCTGGCCAGCCGCTCTATCAGCGCCACGATCTCGGCAGTGGTCGGCGGGCGGCCACGGCCTCGTCTCGGATACGTCCACTTCCGGGTGACCAAACGGTGATGCCAGCGCAGCAACGTACCCGGCGTCACCAACCGGTGCTCCCGCAACGTCTTCGGCAACGCGCGGGCCAGAGCCGACAAGACCGCACGATCCGGCCACGACAACCGCCGCCGTCCGGCCTGACGGCGCAGCACCGACACCTCGTGACGCAGCACCAGAATCTCCAGGTCTTTGGCCGCCTCGCTTCGAGCAAGCAGGGTAAGCCAGCCCACCATCCGGCAGAAGATCAGATAAAGAAGACGGATCACCACAGGCGTCGAGGATGCACGACGTACGACAGTGCATCAGCCCAGGTCACGAAACCCAGCCGAATAATGACACCCTTCAGGTCCTGGCCGAGTACGAGCGCCACTTCAATCACCACCGCCCGCATCAAGGCCGTTCCCTGCGCCCGCCGCTGCACGATCCGGGCGAGGCGATCGACATGACCGCCCCGATCCACCGTCGAAATACCGGGCTGATCAATGAGTACCGCAGAGCTGCCTGATCGCCCTGCGAACGCCCAGCTCAGCAACAGGATTCAAAGTTTTGGCACCGCACAAGCGGCGGTTGGCGGCCGAGGGGAAACCGCGGTCAGACGTCATCGAAGTGCCGTGGTTGCGGGTCTGGAGCGACCGTCGAGGATGCCCGACCCCAGCCACCCTTCGACCACCTGCTATCACCGCAGGCCACGACCTTGCGGCAGAGCAATTACGCCCCTTGGAAGTAAATTTAGGTCTTGACTTAAGTCTCAGCGAAACTACGCTTCAGACACCTGACCCCTGTTCCCGCAAGTTTCCTCCGCCCGAGAACGAGCCCCGATCCACGACTGCGCACCGAAGCGGCGGCGGCCACCACCGGAGCCTGCCGTGAGGACCCCCATTCTCAGGAGGCCCCGTGAGGCGATTCATCACCGCTGCGCTGGCCGCCGCATCCGCGACGGTCACCGTGCTCGCCGTGACACTTCCGGCGACGGCCACGGCGGCGCCGGCCCATCACGACCCGCTCGTGACCGGAACGTACTCAACCGGCGCCGGACACGCGTGGCAGCCGTTGCCCACCGTTCGCGTGGGCGACGACAAGGGTGTGCCCGCCGATGCGACCGTCGTCGTCGACCCCGGCACGATGCGCCAGCGCTACACGGGTATCGGCTTCTCCCTCGACGAGACGAGCGTCTCGAACCTGTGGAAGCTCAGCGCGGCGAAACGCGAGGAGGCCATCCGGCTGCTCGTCGACCCGAAGAACGGGGCGGGCCTCGACCGGTTCCGCGTGACGATCGGCAGTCCGGACGTCATCGAGCACCTGCCGTTCTGGTCCGAGGACGAACTCCCGGCGGGCGTCACCGACGATTTCGGCCTGAAATACTTCTCCATCTGGCGCGACCTGGACCTGCACATCATCGACACCATCAAGCTGATCCAGCACTACAACCCTCGCGCGACGTTCTTCGCCTCCGCCTGGAGCGCCCCGGCATGGATGAAGACCAACAACCGGTTCACCGGCGAGGTCGCCCTCCGACCGGGCAGCACAACGAGCTACTACCAGGTGGGCAGGCTACGCGACGACTGCATCGACGTCTTCGCCCGCTACTACGCGAAGTTCGTCCAGGCGTACGCCAGGCACGGCATCACCATCGACGCGTTGACCCTGCTGAACGAGCCCGGCATGGATGTCGTCTACCCGGCCATGGACATCAGCGTGGCGCAGCAGCAAAAGCTCGCGCTCGCGATCAAACGCGAGTTCGCCGCCGCCAGGCTCGGCACCCAGCTATACGTGCACGACTTCAACTTCTGGGACTGGCGGGACCCGAACAGCACCGAGACGAAGAACTACTACCGCATCTTCCAAGACGCACCGGATGGCTCGGTCACCGGGGCGCAGGTCCGCGCGGCCGCCGACGCCATCGCCTTCCACCCCTACTGGGGCGACCCGACCGTCATGCGCGACGCATACGAGCAGTACGGCAAGCCCGTACAGATGACCGAGACCAGCGACCTGTCCCCGAACACGATCCTGAACTATTTCCGGCTGGACGTCGGCTCCTACATCCTGTGGGCGCAGACCACGGACCAGGACGGTGGGACGCTGCACTGGACGGACAAGCGCGACAACAACGTCGACTGGGACGAGATCGGCCGTACGACCAAGTGGCCCAACCGCCTCGTCAAGGTCGACACGAGGACGGGCGAGTTCAGCGTCCGCGACGAGCTCTACACGATCGGGCAGTTCGCGCGGTACCTGAGCCCCGGCGACGTACGGGTGGAGTCGAGCGCGACGGCGAACGGCATCGCCAACGTCGTCTACCGGCACGGGCCGAACGACTTCGTCGCCGTCCTCGGCAATGGCAACGACACCGACACCCGTGTGCGCGTCCTGCTCGCTGGCAAATCCTTCGTCGAGACGGTGCCGGCGCACTCGTTCGCCACGTTCCACTGGAAGGGTCTGCTGCCGCCGGCGAAGGGCGATCATGCCCCGGTGCTGGACGACGTGGCCGACGTGGTCGCCGACCAGTACGGCACGGTGCAGGTGCCGCTGAAGGCGACCGACGCCGACGGCGACCCGCTCGCCTTTTACGCCTCCGACCTGCCCGACGGCGTGAGCGTCGACGGCGGCACAGGACTCGTCACGATCCACCCCACCGTGGCCGGCGAGCAGGACCTGACCTTCTTCGTCACCGACGGCCGGGCGAGCGACGAGGTCACTGTGCACGTGACCGTGAAGCCGCACGGCGCGCCGATCGGTGAGAAGGTCGAGGCCGAATCGTACGCCGCGCAGCACGGCTGGACCGAAGGCGGCGGCAACTTCGTCGAGAGCAACCCCGCCGCCTCCGGCGGAAAGGACGTCGGCTGGACGGCTCCCGGCAACTGGCTGAAGTACCGCATCGATGTCGCGCAGGCCGGAACGTACGACCTTGAGCTGCGTGTCGCCAACGGCACGGGCGCCGTCGCGACGAACGCACTGTCGTTCCGCGACGCGGCCGGCATTGTCCTCGCGACCGTCTCGATACCGGACACCGGAGGCTGGGCGGTCTACCAGTCGGTGCACGTGAGGGTCGACCTCCCGCAGGGCGACCAACTGGTCACGGTCTACTGCGAGAAGGGCGGGTTCAACCTCGACTACTTCCGGCTCACGGCATAGGCCGTCGTCAGCGCGCGGCACCCGGCGATCCCAGCGCCGCGGGCACTGGACCTGGCGGCACTGAGAGCGGCCGACCGGCAGGCGGATCACGTCTGGGCTGTCGGCGGGAGCCCGAAGATCCAAAAGAGCGGTGTGGCCTGCGCCGGATGTAGTGGGCGGCGTACTCGGTCAACACCGCCCGCGCCGAGTATTGACATGCGCTCTAAGGCCCCTCCGGCGGCCATCACGTCGCGCGACGATTCCGTCCCTGATCTCCCTGTCCCCTCGACGAACAACACTCCTCACCCCTGGGAGCGAGAACGATGCCAAGGAAACTCGCCGTCGGCATGGCGGCCCCGTCCCTGACCGCACTCACCGCCGACATCTACACGCGCGGAACCACGGCGCCCGCGTGGGCGGCGTTCTACCAGGAGCTTGCAATCAATGAGGTCCACGTCGGTTACCGCTTCCCGGTCGGCCACGGGGACGCCCGATGAGGCGCCTCCTCAGGGTGGTCGTCGCCGTCGTGCTGGCCCTCGCCGGGATGACCGCGGCGGGCCCCGCCCACGCCGATCCCGCCGACTGCTCGGCCTGGATGGACACGCATCTGCCGGCGAGCAAACGCGCCGACCTGGTCATCGCCCAGATGACCCTGGACGAGAAGGTCGGCATGATGCACGCCGTCTCTGACAGCACACACGACCGCGAGACGCTCCCGATCCCGCGGTTGTGCATCCCCACGCTACGGCTGAACAATGGCCCGGCCGGCGTCGGTTCCAGCGGCCCCGTACAGGCGCAGACGACGGCGCTGCCCGCGCCACTGGGCCTCGCCGCGAGCTTCGACCCGGCGATGGCGCGGGCATACGGCGCCGTCGAAGGGCGCGAGACGCGCGACACGGGCCGCAACCTCATGGAGGGCCCGAACATCAACATCGCACGTACGCCGCTGAACGGGCGGACGTTCGAGGCGTACGGCGAGGACCCGTACCTCGCGGGCCAGATCGCCGCCGGCAACATCGACGGCATCCAGTCGCAGGGTGTCATCGCCGACGCCAAACACTACCTGGCCAACAACCAGGAGACGGATCGGGACACGGTCGATGAACACATCGACGAACGGACGCTGCATGAGATCTACATGCCGGCGTTCGAGGAGTCCGCGAAGCGTTCCGGCTCGATCATGTGCTCGAAGAACAAGGTCAACGGCGTGTACGCGTGCGAGCAGCAGGACCTGCTGCAGGGCGTGCTGAAGAACGGCTGGGGTTACCGGGGGTTCGTGGTCTCGGACTTCAGCTCCTGTCACGACACTGTCCGCTGCGCGACCGGCGGGCTGGACTTCGAGTTGCCGAACGGCGCGCACTACGGTGACCCGCTGAAGGCCGCCGTGCAGTCCGGGCAGGTCCCGATGGCCACGCTCGACGAGCACGTGCATCGGATCCTCACCACGATGTTCCGGTTCGGGCTGTTCGACCGGCCGCAGACGACGCGGCCGATCGACGCGCAGCGGGACGGCGCGGTCGCCCGTGCGGCGGCCGAGGCCGGGACGGTGCTGCTGAAGAACTCCGGAGGCGTGCTGCCGCTTCGCACGGACAGGTCGGTGGCGCTCATCGGTCCGGGCGCGGGCACCGCGGCCGCCACCGGCGGCGGCAGCGTCGGCGTCGCGCCGCTCTACAAGGTCAGCCCGCTGGACGCCGTCAAGAAACGCGGGGTCACGGTCGAGTACGCCGAGGGCATGCCCCCGGTGGACCTCGGGCCGCAGCCCGCGCTGCCGTCGTACACGATGACGTCCGAGGACGGTCAGCGTGGCTGGACCGCCCGCTACTACGACAACACCACGTGGAGCGGCGAGCCGAAGCTGACCCGCGTCGATCCGTGGATCGACATGGATCCGACCGGCGGGATCCCGGCACCGGGCCTGCCGCCGAACGGCTGGTCGATCCGCTGGACCGGGACGTTCACCGCGCCGGTCGACGGCGACTACACCTTCAACCTGACCAACCACGCGCACGCGACGCTCTACCTCGACGGCGCGAGCGTGCTCGACAACAACGGCGGTTTCCCCGGCGTCACCAAATCGGTGACCGTGCACCTGACGGCCGGGCAGCCGCACTCGATGCGGGTCGACTGGGCCAAGCCCACCGCTCAGGCCATGATCGAGCTGTCCTGGGCTCCCCCGCCGAACACGCCGGACGTCCAGATCGCCGAGGCTGTCCAGGCGGCGAAGAAGGCCGACACGGCCGTGGTGTTCGTGACGAACAAGGACACCGAGGCGATCGACCGGTCGAGCCTCGCGCTGCCGGGTTACCAGGACAAGCTGGTTGAGGCGGTCGCAGCCGCCAACCCTCGCACGGTCGTCGTGCTCGACACCGGCGGTCCGGTGTCCATGCCCTGGGCCGGCAATGTCGCCGGGCTGGTGGAGGCGTGGTACCCGGGCGAGGAGGACGGCAACGCAATGGCCGACGTGCTCCTCGGTGACACCGATCCGTCCGGCCGGCTGCCGATCACGTTCCCGAAGAGCCTGGCGGACACCCCCGCCAGCACGCCGGAGCAGTACCCTGGCGTGAACGGCGTCGCGACCTACTCCGAGGGGCTCCGCGTCGGCTACCGCCACTACGACGCGAAGAACATCGAACCGCTGTTCCCCTTTGGGTACGGCCTGTCGTACACCACGTTCGCGTACCGGCACCTGACGGTCAACGAGCACGGCACCGACATCACGGTCGGCGCAGACATCACCAACACCGGTCACCGGATCGGCATCGCCGTGCCGCAGCTCTACATCGGCGCGCCGGACGAACCACCCGCACAGCTCAAGGGATTCACCAAGATCCGGCTACGGCCGGGTGAGACGCGGCACGTGACCTTCACCCTCGGCTCCAGGCCATTCGCCTCCTGGGACACGGCCACGCACGGGTGGAAGGTGACCGGCGGGACGTACCGCATCTTGCTCGGTACCGGATCGCGGGACATCCGCCTCCGGCACGAGATCCATCTGCCGCCCACGAAATCGTAAAGACGTCCATGGAGATGTCCGCCTACTACCTGTCGACACCATGAGGTGACGCCGCCATGCTGCTGCACATTCTCGGTACCGCGGCGGGTGGCGGCGTGCCCCAATGGAACTGCGCGTGTCCGGGATGCCGGCGCCCGCCGCCACCCAGAGCGTGTCCCGCTCGAAAACTCGGTTTCGTTGCGGTGGCCTGGTGTTTTGCTGCGGGTCATCGCCGAGGCTGGGACCATCTGGAGGTGCTGCTGTCGCTCGTCTACCGGTTGGTGCGGTGCTTGCTCGGCTTGCTTGCGGTGCTGGTTCGATCTGATCTGTCCAAGGACGTCGAGCTACTGGTGCTGCGTCAGGAGAACCAGGTGCTGCGCCGTCAACGTCCGCCGCCGCGACGTGCCTTGATGACGGCGCAAGCGCGCGCCGGCGGGCCGCGGTCGCGCAGGGGCGGGTTGCCGCCTGGTCAGGCCAGCGCGAGCGGCTCCTGAGGCTGTTGTGGCTGCTCGCCCAGCACGGCGCGCCGGCCGAGGTCCTTCTCGATCTCCGCGTTGGCCTCGGCGCCGAACAGGATGATGTAGGTCGACAGGTACAGCCAGCTCGCCAGCGCCGCCGCCCCGGCGAGCGTGCCGTACGTCGCGCTATCCCCGCTCTTCCCGCTGTCGTACACGCCCAGCGCGATCGACATGGTGAGCCACGCCGTCATCGCGATGCCCGCGCCCCACCGCACCGCGTGCCAGTCCGCCTTCTTGCGGTCGGGCCCGTACCGGTACAGCAGGATCAGGCCGACCAGCGTCAGCACCGCGAGCATCATGAAGCGGACGCCGAAGCCGAGAACGCGGTCGACGCGGTGCAGCCGGACGTGCGGCACGGCGGCGACGATGGCGAACGCCGCCAGCGCGGTGACCAGCGCGCCGGCCGCGAGCCCGAGCGCGATGAGCTTCTTGCGGAGGAAGCCGCGCGCCTCCTGCTCATCGATGACGACGTGCAGGCCGCTGATCAGCGCCTCGAACCCGCGCGAGCAGGTCCACAGCACGCCGGCCAGAGCGCCGATCAGCCTGAGCGTGAGTCCCTGGCCGCTCATGGCGGCCGCGTCGCGTGCCTGGCCCGCCAGCAGCCTGCCGAGCAGCGGCGGGAGCACGTCGGTCAGCGGCGCGAGCTGCTCGTCGATCTGCGTGGGGGTGATCACCAGCGCGCACACCGCGATCACGCCGACGGTCAGCGGGACGATCGACAGGATGATCCAGAAGGTGACACCGGCCGCGATCAGCGGCAGGTTGTCCTCCTTCGCCTCGCCGCGCACCCGGCGGAGCAGGATGACCCAGTCGCGCGCGGTGTAGCCCTCAGGCCCGGCGATGGCCCGGCGCATGGCCTTGGCGTTCAGGATCCTCCTGAGAAGCAGTGCAATCCGGATATGTCGCTGATCTTCAGACACGGGAGAGACGATACGGGTGCGGACGGTCACCGCGCACGCACAACGCGAAGTCTGCCCCGCGTCCGGGTCTGCCTGATGTCCCGGGCCCGATGTTGCCTTGCTAATCAACCGCTGAGCGCTGGATAAGTAAGTGCTTGCGGTGTGCTGCCTGGCAGACCCAGCCGAGCTCTGTGTCACCGCTGCAGCACAAATCGTGCGTTTCGGTTGATCAAGAACGACGACTCTCGATAGCGTTCGTGCTCGCCATCCGGCCTGCGGTGGGGCAGGAGAGTCTGCCGGCAGTGGCACATCATTTGAGGACGTGAGCCCACGATGGGTTTGTTCAGCAGGTTGTTCGGCAGGGAGAAGGCACGGGTCAAGACGCGCGCCAAGAAGGCGGCGCAGTCCCACCCGAAGGCGGCGAAGGCCGCCTCGAAGGTGAAGGAGAAGGCTGAGCGCGCTCACGAGCACGCCTCGCACGCGAAGGCCGCCGTGGTCACGGCCGCCCATCAGCAGGCGCTGACGCTGCACATGCTGACCCACATCCCGAGCCATCATCCACGTGAGGACGACCCGCACTACCACCTGTTCGAGCAGGCCAAGGAGCGCCTGAAGCGTCAGGGCCTCTGGAAGTGCGTCATCGACGACGAGCTCTGCGACGGGCAGCCGGAGCTGCACCACACGCACGTCGAGTTCTCCCAGATCAACCAGGTGGACCCGAAGGCGATCGAGAAGCACCTCGGCCTGCACTTCGAAACCGATGAGGACTTCCAGGAGTGGGTGGAGTCCCCCGGCAACCTCGAGGTGCTCTGCACCAACCACCACCGCGCCCACTACGGCATCCACGTGATTCCGGGGCCGCTCTGGGAAGCGGTGCGCTACCACAAGAAGGGCACCAAGGCGGCGGCGGAGTTCATCTCCAACGACGAGGCCAAGGCCCTGGCGGGCAAGTCGAAGGATTAGGCCAAGTAATACTTTGTTAGACCGGACGGCTCACTCACGGGCGTCCTCCGCGCGCCTGTGGGGTGCGGAAACTGGGTCAGCGCCGCTGACCCGCGGGTTGGTGGCTCGAGCACGATGAGGTAGCGGTCATCCTGGCTGGTTGTGTTCTGGTCCTTCCTCTACCTCATCCTCGGTCATGTCCTTCGGTTCCTGCTCCTGCTGGTGCGCGGAGATCGGAGCAAGGAACTGGAGATCCTCGCGCTCCGGCATCAGGTCGCTGTCCTACGCCGTCAGGTCCATCGTCCGGATCTGGGCGACGGAGACCGCGTCCTGCTGGCGGCGCTGTCGCGGCTGTTGCCCGCCCCTCGTGGACGGTCCTCTTCGTGACGCCGTCGACTCTGCTGCGCTGGCACCGGGAACTGATCGCCCGTAGATGGACCTACAAGCAGAACCGTCACGGCCGCCCCTCCACCAGGAAGGACATCCGCGAGGCGGTGCTGCGCCCGGCCCGGGAGAACCCGACCTGGGGCTATCAGCGGATCAGCGGCGAACTTGTCGGCGCTGGCATCCGGGTGCCGCCCAGTACCGTGCGGGACATCCTCAAACGCGCCGGGCTGGACCCAGCACCGCGAAGGACCGGGCCGAGCTGGGGCCAGTTCCTGAAGGCCCAGGCCGAGGGGATCCTCGCCTGTGACCTGTTCCATGTCGACACGGTGTTTCTCCAGCGGATCCATGTGCTGTTCTTCATCGAGCACGCCACCCGGGCCGTCCACGTCATCGGCGTCACGACCAACCCGACCGGGCCGTGGGTCGCTCAGCAGGCCAGGAACCTGCTCATCGATCTGGGGGAGCGGGCCGTGTACGTCAGGTTCCTCATCCGGGACCGCGACGCCAAATACACGAGTGTCTTCGATGAGGTGTTCACCTCGCTCGGCGCGCGGGTCATCAAGACGCCGGTGCGGGCACCGCGGGCGAACGCGATTGCCGAACGCTGGATCGGGACCGTGTGGCGCGAATGCACCGACCGGCTCCTCATCTACAACGAGCGCCACCTACGTCGCGTACTCGCCGACTACGAGCGGCACTATAACGACCATCGCCCTCATCGGGCACGAGACCGGCGCCCACCGCAACCGACCTGGGCGGCAGCTCCCGCCGATCGTCACGACGCCCGGCTGAGGCGTGGGGAGGTCCTGGGCGGCCTGATCAACGAGTACAGCCCCGCAGCGTAGACGGAGAGAGAAGCTGCAGGTCAGCAATAGAAATCGAGTTTCCGCACCCCACACGGTCCTGCAGAACTGGGTGGCCCGGCCGACTCCGACGACAATGTCCCAGTCGCGGAGTTCATTCGGCGGACGCTACCGAGAGCTGAGTTTGCGCGGTGTACGGGTTTTCGAGATGGGTGAGTCGGCCTGTTCGTCGGTGTCGCCGCGGTAGGTTTCGGTGATCAGGGAGACGGAAACGAACGACACCGCCGAAATCGCGACGATGTAAAAAGACACGGCGCTGGATGAGCCGAAGGCGGAGTAGAGCGTGGTCGCGATGATCGGTGCGAATGCGCCGCCCAGAACGGCTCCTATCTGATAGCCGATCGAGACTCCCGAGTACCGCACTTCCGCCCCGAATATTTCGCAGAAGAGCGCTGGCGCGGGCCCGTAGGTCATGCTGAAGATGATTTGCCCGATTACCAGGGCGAACGTGATCAACATGCCGGATCCGGTGTTCACCAGCCAGAACAGCGGGAATGCCCAGAGTGCCAGTAGCGCGGCGCCGGTGAGGAACACTCTTCGCCTGCCGATTCGGTCTGACACGGCTGCGAACATCGGGATCGTGATTCCGGATGCGACTGCTGAGATCAGGACTCCGGTGAGGGCCGTGCCGCGCGGTAGTTTGAGCACCTGCGTGGCATAGGAAAGCATATAGACGGTGAGGAGGTAGTAGACCGCGCCGTTGACGATGGTCGCGCCCGCCGCCAGCAGGATCGACTTGGGGTGGGTACGGAGCAGTTCGATGAACGGTGACCGCGTGCGCGCGTGGGGCGACTGCAGGTTCTTCGTCGCGGGCGTGTCTTCGACACGCGACTGCGCGTACAACCCGATGCCGACGAGCAGGACGCTCAGCAGGAAGGGAACGCGCCAGCCCCAGGAGTGGAACGCGTGCATGGGGACGGATGCGTTGATGATCAGGAAGATGGCGTTCGACAGGAGCAGGGCGAACGGGACACCGAGTTGGGCGAAACTGCCGTAGAAACCGTGTTTTCCGGGTGGTGCGCTTTCAGTCGCGATAAGGACAGCGCCACCCCATTGCCCGCCGAGTGCGAGGCCCTGGATCAGTCGCAGCACAATGAGCAGGACCGGCGCGAGCACACCGATGGAGGCGTAGGTCGGAAGGAGGCCGATGGCGGTGGTGGCCACGCCCATGATCATCATTGCCACGACCAGCGCCGGCTTGCGGCCGAACTTGTCGCCGAAGTGTCCGAAGATCGCTGCACCCAGCGGCCGGATCAGGAAGCCGACGGCGAATGTGCTGAACGCGAGCAGGGTACCCGCGAGCGGGTCGACCGCCGGGAAGAACAGTTTGTTGAAGACCAACGCCGACGCCGACGCGTAGATGAAGAAGTCGTACCATTCGATGGCTGAACCGGCCAGGCTGACCAAAACCGTCCTCTTCATCGAGGCCGGAGCGTCTGAGTGGGGAGCTTTGCTGGACACGGTGGCGTCTCCGTTCATCCGATCATTTCAGGAGGGGAAGCACTTTTTCTCCGAGGAGTTTCATCTGACCAAATTGATCCGGTGACGCGATCACGAGTTGGAAGATGTTCACGCCACGTTTCTGGAATTCACGTAGTTGTTCCGCGACTTCCTCCGCTGGTCCTGCCACCGCCCACCGATCGACCACGTCATCCGCGATCATCGTGTGCCATTGGTTGAGAAAACTCTTGACCGATTCGCGCGCTTTGGTCCGGTCGTCGTCGACGTTGACGAAACAGTTGTAAGCCTTCGCGTACGTCTTGCCGGGAGCCCGTTCCTGTGCGTACGCCTCGATTTTCGACCAGGAGTCTTCGAATTCCTGGGGGGTGGGGTGGCAGGCGAGCCATCCGTCGCTGAGGTTGACGACGCGCTTGTAGCGACCGAGGAGAAAGCGACCGGCGTTCTGTTCATTCCACAAATGGTGAACAGGGCCACCGTATTCCCGCGGCACGTAGATGCCCGAGCCCATGAGGGTCGGGGGCGGTGTTGCAGGTCGCGCTTGGCCCAGTGTGACTTCGTCGAAATGATAGAACTCGCCATGGAAGGAAAACTTGTCCTCGCGCCACAGGCGGTTCATGACCTCGAGGCATTCCGCGAAGAGTTTCCCGCGGTTGCTATAGAGCGCTCCAGGATCGAGGTCACTGGTGTGCCGCAGGGCGGCGAGGCTCTCATACTGCCGCTTGACGAGCGATTCCTTGCCGCCCCCAGTGCCGACACCCATGACCGCCCGGCCGCCGGAGAGGGAGTACAAGGTTGCCCATTCGAGCGCCAGGGACACCGGGTTCCGTAGGTGCGGCTGCAGGATGCCGGTGCACAGCTTGAGTGTGTTGGTGCGGCCGGCGATGGCGGCGAGAATGGACACGCTGTCGTAGGACGCCATGGTCCTGCGACCCAAGGGAGCGTCGTGCACCCAAACCCCGTCGAACCCCAAGGCTTCCGCTTCCTGTGCGGCGCGAAGCATTTCTTCGAGTCCGTAGCGGTGACCGGTGATGCCGGTCAGGTTGTTGATCGAAACTCCGATGAGAGGATCGTCGAAGAAAGCCATTTCAGGGCCTCGCAATCGGTTGGGTGTCGCGCCTGGCGAGTTCGGAGCGGCGGACCTTTCCGGTCATGGTTTCGGGGAGTTCGGTCAGAAACTCCACCAGCCGCGGGTACATGTTCGGCGATGCGTTCGCCTTGAAGAAGTCCTGCAACTCCTTGACGAGAACGTCCGACGGCTCGTAGCCCGGCCGCAGCACGACGCAGGCCTTGACCACCGTGGACCGGCGTCCGCTTGGGTCGGGTGCGCCGATGCAGGCGACCTTCAGCACCGAGGGGTGGCGCAGGAGGACATTTTCCACGTCGGCCGGTGCGATATTGAACCCGGACGAGATGATCATTTCGTCGCTGCGGGAGATGTAGTAGAGATAGCCGTCTTCGTCCATCCGGACGATGTCCTTGACGACGCACCAGCCTTCACGCACGGCCTCCTTCTGCTGCTCCGGTTTGCGCCAGTACTTCGTCCCGGTGGCGCCGCGAACAGTGAGCAGGCCGGACTCCCCGCGCGGCACTTCCTTGAAGGTGACGGGGTCGCGGACCACCACGTCGTATCCCGGGACGGCGTGACCGAACGAGCCGGGTCGGGGACTTTCATCCGGGAGGTAGCTCACGATGTTGTGTAGCAGTTCGGTGGTACCGAGGAACTGCCTGAGCGGCAGCCCCAGTGTGTCCGCGCACTGCCGGGCGATGCGCTCCGGCAATGGTTCGCCGCCGCACAGCAGCAGGCGCAGCGTGTCCGTGCGGGTGGACACCCCGTGCTCGACGAGTCGTTCGGAGAGCATCCCGAAATAGGTGGACACCCCGAACAGGACGGTCACGCCGTGCTCGTCGACCGCTCGCAGCATGTCCTCGGGCGACTTTCGCGTGGTGAGTACCGCGGCCGCACCGAAGCGAAGCGGGAAGACGATGAAGAACCCGAAACCCAAGGCGAACGGTATCGGCGCCGGGCCGGCGAAGACGTCATCAGCGGTCGGCCGCACGCAGTAGCGCGCGTAGGAGTCGGCGATGGCGAGGACGT
>JBJMIW010000136.1:0-6783 GCA_045806665.1 Actinoallomurus sp. | reverse complement strand
CTCGCCGACCTCCGCTCCGTCCAGCGGCAGCCGATCCTCGGCGGCCTGATCAACCAGTACCATCGCGCAGCCTGAACCTGCAGGTCACGAGCCAAACCCTATTTTCGAGCGGCACACCGTCTCTTACACCTACGACGCGCTGAACCGCAAGACCGGCCAGTACGACGCACCCCTGGACAGCAAGGGTCCGGCCAACCAACTCGCCGCCTGGGTCTACGACAACAGCATCGGCGTCTCGGGAGTGAGCAACCCGATCGGCCACCTGACCACCGCCACCTCCTACATCGGCGGCTCTGGCAGCGGCGGCAACGCCTACACCATCCAGGCAGTGGGCTTCAACGTTTTCGGTGAATCCCTCGGCACCACCATCACCCTGCCCCCCAGCGAAGGCGCACTGGCCGGCAACTACACCTTCACCCACAACTACAAATCCACCACCGGACTGCCCTACCACGACATCTACCCCGCCTCACCCGGCGGCGGATCCCTGCCTTCGGAGAGCGTCGTCCACGGGTTCGTGACCCTTGAGGGGCTTGACCTTCCGACCGGACTGGGCGGCCTGAACACCTACGCAAACTCCACCACCTACGACGCCTTCGACCAGGTCACCCAGACCCAACTCGGAGTCGGCACCGCCAGCGGCTACATCAGCAACACCTTCGACCCCTACACCGGTGATCTCACCGACACCAACATCGTGAACACCGCGGTTTCCGCCACCCCGATCGACGACACCTCCTACACCTACGACCCGGCCGGAAACCCCACCAGCCAGACCGAGACCCGCCAGGGCGGCGCCACCGAGACCCAGTGCTTCCGCTACGACACCCTCGACCGCCTCACCCAAGCATGGACGGCCACCGACAAGTGCGCCGCCGATCCCTCCACCAACGGCGGCGCACTTGTCGGTGACGGCATCGCCGGCGGCGCCTACTGGACCAGTTGGGCCTTCGACTGGGCCCCTACCGCTTCCGTAGACACCGCACCAAGTGGTACGACGGTCTACGAGGAGAGGGATCGCAGTGGGTTCTGCACGCCGGAAGTACAGCCAGGAGTACAAGGCCGAGGCCGTAGAGTTGGTCGTCCACTCGGGCCGGCCGATAGCCGAGGTCGCCCGGGACCTTGGTATTAACGAAGGCACTCTCGGTAACTGGGTGAACATGGCGAAGAAGCGCGGCGAGATCAAAGAGAAGCCGCTCAACGTGGATGAGCGGGCGCGTCTGAAGGAGTTGGAGGAAGAGAACCGGCGCCTGAAGATGGAGCGGGACCTGCTAAAAAAAGCGGCCGCGTGGTTTGCGAGCCAGAGCCAGTAAGGTTCGCGTTCATCTCCTCTCTTGAGGAAGAGAATGTCCGCATGCCACGCGATGAAAGGGTTCCTGTTTCTCTCGCGTGCGAGGTACTCGGCGTGTCGCGGTCCGGTTATTACGCGTGGAAGAAGCGCCAGGCGTCCACGCGGACACAAAAGGACGCCGAGCTCACCGAGCTGATCGTCGCAATTCACGCCGAGCATGAGGGCCGGTATGGCATCGACCGGATCCATGGAGAGCTCGCCCGTCGCGGGCACCGGCACTCGCCGCGGCGGGTGCGCCGGCCGGCCAGGGCGGCGGGCCTGGAGTGCGTGCACCCGCGCCCGTACAAGGCCACCACCGTGCAGGATCGGGCGAACCAGCGTGGCCTGGTCGATCTGGTCGGCCGCAGGTTCGTCCCGGACGCTCAAGATCAGCTGTGGTTCGGGGATATCACGTATATCCACACGATGACCGGCTGGGTCTATTTGGCGACGGTGATCGATGGATATTCACGGAAGGTAATCGGCTGGGCGGTTGCCGATCATATGCGGGAGGACCTGGTGTGCGACGCCATGACGATGGCGATTCGTAACCGGCGGCCGGCGAAAGGCGAGGTCATCATGCACACCGACCGCGGAAGTCAATACACGGGCAGCAAATTCCGGGACCTGTGCCTGTCGAACGGCATCATCCCATCCGTCGGAGCGACCGGGTCCTGCTTCGATAATGCCGCTGCGGAATCGTGGCATGCGACCTTCAAGAAAGAGCTCATCCATCTGCATGTCTGGTCCGGGATCAAGAAGGTCACCCGCGCGGTCTTCGAGTACATCGAGGTGTACTACAACCGGCGTCGGATTCAGAAGAGGTTGAGCTACCTCACACCGCATGAGTACGAACTCGGATTTGACATAGGAATGGTTCAAGCGGCATAATCCAATTGTCTACGAAAGCGGTCGGCGTCCACATCGTGGACGTGACCGCAGGGGCCCGTCCGGGCCCGTCCGTCTTTGGCGTCGGTCACACAGACTTCCGTCGCTCGATGTACTCCACGAATACCAACACGCCGTATGACCTGCACGGACGGAATTTTCGGCGCTCGCACCACCCCGAACGGTTCTGCGGTCGGCGCCCATACCCACCGCAACTACCGGCCAAGGTCTGGATCAACCAGCCACCCCCGACCCTTCAGACCGACACCTCACCACAAACCACGCACGTAGCCTGACGTCTCATCCGGTTTGACAGGCTCCAGAACGAGGCCCGCAGAGAGGATGGTGAGGCCGTGGTGAGGCCGAGTCCGGTCGCACCTCAATCACATGTCCGAGATGTGGTCGGCGGCGAGTCTGGCGAGTTCGACGCGGGAGCCGATGTCGAGTTTTCGGAAGACTTGGCGGAGGTGGAACCTGACCGTGTGTGGGGAGATGAACATCTGGGTGGCGATCTGGGGGTTGGTGAGGCCTTGGGCGGCCAGTGTGGCGACGTTGCGTTCGGTGTCGGTGAGGCTGTCCCATCCGGAGACCGGGCGTTCGGGTTGACGCCAGTGGCGGCGTCTTATGCCGAGCTTGCGTAGCCTGGCGCGGACGCGGGCTGCATCCCGCAGTGCGCCGGTTTGCTGGTAGTCCTGGAGTGCCTGGTCCAGGCTGTGGATCGCCGCGTCGTGGCCGGAGCCGCCAGGCGCGTGAGCGTGCAGGACGCCTAGATCTTCGGCGGCCGAGGCACGGGCCCACGGGCCCACGTGGGTGGCGGCGGCGCGGGCCAGGGCGGAGAGGTCGTGGTGGAGGATGCCGCGAGCGTGGGCGGCCGAGGCGGCTAGCGTGGGGAAGTCGGGGTTGTCTTCGGCGAGACGTTCGGCGGTGACCGCGGTGGTCTCGGCGGCGGAGCGGTCGCCGGCGGCGAGCGCGGTCCGGGTCAGCCAGCCCGCGGCGCCGGGTTCGGTCATGAGCAGCCACTGTCGTTCCGTGGCAATGGCGAATGTGCCGCTGAGCGCGTCGATCGCCTTATCCGGGCCGGCTCGGGCTTCGGTCACCAGCGCCATACCCCACTCGCACCAAACGCGTCCGTACATCTCGCCTTGGCCTGCCTGACGTTGAGACTTGTAATGCTCGGCGTGCCTGGCGGCGGTGTCGATGTCCCCGCGGCGTGCTGCGACGATGGCGAGCACGGCGAGCGCCAAGAGATCGAATGCATGCATGCCCAGCTGGTCGGCCATGGCCAGCCCGGCTTCGGCCTCGGCCGCGGCGTCGTCGAGTCGGCCGGAGGCGAGCCGCAGCCGGGCTCGGCAGATCGCGGGGCTGGCGGCGTATGCGGTGTGGCCGAGCGCTGTGATCTCCTGGTCGACGGCCTGGAGCATGGTCTCGGCCTCCTCGAGCTGCCGCATGTCCGTGAGCGCGTTGGCCAGGAGCAGGCGCGGGTGCGCGTGCTGGGCCTGGATCGGCCCGCCGTTTGCGATGCGTACCGCTTCGCGGAGGTGACCGATCGCATCGGCGGCCCGTCCCTCCGCCCAGCCGATCCCGGCGAGCAGTATGTGAGCCCCGACCCGGGCGGGAGGGTCGTGGCGTTCGGCGGCGGCCACGATGGTCTGCGCCCGCTCTTGCCCTCGCCGGTAGTCGTGGCTGGCGAACAGCCCTTGGAACAGCCCTTGGAACAGCACTTGTTCGGCGAGGCCTCGCAGCTCACCGGGAAGGTCCGGTTGGCTGAGCGCCGCCCGTGCCTCGGCCACCGCCTCCGCCGGCCGGCCGGCCAGCATCAGGACGTAGGCCAGTACGTAGCGCAGGTGGGCGGCCTGCTCGGGCAGCGTGGTCTGGCTCAGCGCGGTGCGAGCGAGCTCCGCCGCCTGGGCCAGCCGCCCGGCCGCCGCAAGAGCGTAGACGGCGGTTACCCTACGGTCGAAGCGGCCGGGAGCCGACGGCGCGGTGAGGTCGAGCGCCCGGACGGCCAGATCGGCCGCGGTCTGCGGGGAGGACGGCAACACCTCACCTACCGCCCGGTCAAGGCCCTCCAGAGCGGCTATGTCCCCCGGCCGCGTACTACACATCAGGTGGGCTGCGGCGGGAATGGCCGACCCGCCACGCTCCAATAGCATCTGCGCTGCCTGGCGGTGCAGGGCTTGGCGCATCGACACAGTAACGGTCTCGGTCACGGCCCGCCACAGTAGATCATGCCGGAAGGCCAGCTGGTCCCTTGCGGGCACCACGACTCTAGCCGCTTCGGCCTCTTCCAGCGCCGGCAGCAGCCGGCTGGGCGGCTCGCCGAGCATGTCCGCGAGGTCGTTCGCGTCGAAGGAGCGGCCCAAGATGGCCGCGACCTGCAGCAGATGGCGTGTAGGTGTGGACAAACCACACAACCGGCTACGCGCGATCTCCTGCACCCGGCGCGGCAGCCGCCGGGAGACCAGACGCGCGTGACCGCCGCTGATCTCGACCGTGCCCTCGTTGCGAAGTCCCTCAAGCCATTCCATGAGCAAGAACGGATTGCCTCCCGCCCCGGCCGCCAGCGCGAGCAACTCCGAATCCGGCGCCGCATCGAGCATGTCGGTGATGACCTCGGCCACGGCCTGGTCGTCCAGCGCCTCCAGCACCAGCCGCGTGGCACCATCGCGTTCGAGAACCTCATACAACCGGTCCAGCCCCGAACCGCCACTGCCGATCGTACGAGACAAGATCCATACCATCGGGTACGACGCCAGCTCAGGTATCAACGAGCGCAACGCCAGCAACGTCATCGGATCGGCCCACTGCAGATCATCGAGCGTGACCAGATACGGACCATCTGCGGCCCGGTTCTCCAGCCGGGCCTGCAACTCCTCCACCAACAACAACCGCGCATCCGCAGGCATCATCCCCCGGGACGCAAGCAGCGTCTGAGTGGACTCCCCGAACGCTGACATTAGCGGCTTCAGCGGCGCCAGCCGGGCTGACTCATCCGCCGTACTCCGGGCGAGCACGAACCCCAATCCCGCCGCGGCCTCGACCGCCTCGGCGAGCAGCCGGCTCTTGCCCACGCCCGACTCACCCTCGACCAGCAACACCCCACCGCGGCCACTCACGGCCGCCCGCAGCAGACCTGCAAGAACCTGCCACTCGCGGTCCCGGCCACGCCAGCCAGGCCGCGACGATCCCCCAAGGTCGATTCCAGACGAGGTGTCTGAGACAGACGGCCACACGCCCGGCGAATGCCCATCAGGCACCCTAAGAGCTTACCCGGTTGAGACCCTTACCACCATCTCGTTGGCCTGCGGACGGGTGAGTGCGGCGGCGCATACAGCATCAGGCAGTGACGTGTCCACGTTGCCGTCAGGCATGGTCTGCCGGTGCACCGACCGGGCCCCGCCCCCTGAACCTGGGCCCGGTCGGTGCGCCGTCACCGCGAGCTCCGAGCGGCGACATCAGCGCGACCATCGGTCGGCCTGGCCGACGATCTGAGCGCCGTCCCCCTTGCGGGCCCAGCTCGATCGGTCACCGTCACCGCGAGCTACGAGCGGCGATAACTAGATACTGCCAAGAGGCCACGACCTCCGCATCGCCCATCCGTGCAGGATGCGCGAGCCGCGGTTCAGGCCAGAAGATCCTACGCGACGCGTAGGTCATAGGCGGCACATGTGTCAATGGAACCCCAAATGTCGGCTCAGGCACGCTTTCCGTGATCGCGCCGGTGGGTTAGGTCACGGTTGGGGTGTCCTGGCCGGTAGCCGGTCCCTTGATCACGAGCATCGGCGGTGTGTCGATCAAGGATCTGCTGACCGTCCTGTTGCCTCACCTGGCCCGCGTGTGCGTGGAGCGGGTGTTCCGTTCCGGCGTCTCGGTGCGGATCAAGGCCACGACCACGACGCGAGAGGCTGGGTGCCCAGGCTGCGGGACGCCGTCACAGCGCAAGCACAGTCACTATGAGCGGCGGCTGTCCGACACCGCGATCGGTTCCCAGGATCTACTGATCCATCTGCGCGTTCACCGGTTCTTCTGCCGCAACGATGCTTGTGCGAAGAAGACGTTCGTCGAGCAGGTGCCGGGCCTGACGAGCCGGTATGGCCGGCGCAGTGTCGTGGCCGGTGAGGTGCTGCGCGCGATCGCGCTGGCGTTGGGGGGCCGTGCCGGTGCCCGCATGGCCGAACGCCTGGTGTTCGCGGTCAGCCGGACGCTACTGATCCGGCTGCTCCGTGACCTGCCCGACCCTGCGCTCAAGGCAGGACCTGAGGTGCTCGGCGTGGATGACTTCGCGCTGCGCAGGGGCAGGATCTACGGGACGGTCCTGGTCGACATCACCACCGGCAGGCCGGTGGATGTACTGCCTGACCGGACCGCCGACACCCTGGCCCAATGGCTACGGACTCATCCGGGAGTGCAGATCGTCTGCAGAGACCGCGCCGGCGCCTATGCCGACGGGGCCGCCCGGGGCGCGCCCGAGGCGATCCAGGTCGCCGACCGGTGGCACCCTGTGGCGGAACCTCGGCGAGGCCGTCGAACGCATCGTGGCCAAGCACCGTGCCTGCCTGCACGCG
>JBJMIW010000135.1:0-6608 GCA_045806665.1 Actinoallomurus sp. | reverse complement strand
GGCGGCACCGTCCGCCGGCACCGCCATGCCGGACACGGCCGCGCAGCCCTCGCCGGGCGGCGGCATGCCGAACGCGAGCGCGCAGCCGTCGGGGACCGCGATGCCGAGTGCCGGCAGCTCGGCGGGCACGGCCATGCCGGCCCCGAGCGCGGACCCGGCCTCGGGCAGTGCCGCTCCGGCCAACCCCAAGCGGCCGAGTGCCACGCCGAGTTCCTGCGCGAGCCCGACCCCGTCGGGCGGCGCGGCGGCCGAGCCCAACACGAGCTGCACGCTCATCGTGCCGGCCAACCCGCTCAGCGCCGGCGGCCTCGCCACGCCCTACCAGCTGACCGCCACGAACGCGGCGATGGGCCCCTGCAACGAGGCGAACGTCAACCAGTCGGCGTTCGTGCAGGCGACGATCATCGATCCGGCGACGGGCAAGCTCTCGGTCTACGACCCGCTGGTGGTCGACCAGGGCGCCCAACCTGCCGCCGCACCCGTCACACCGACCCTTCCGGCGGGCGCCGTCGTCGGCATCTGGTTCGGTTTCAACGGCACCGCCCTGACCCTCCGCGGTGCCGGAGGCGGCCTGCAGCAGGGCAGGTGCGTGAACGGCCTGGGCGGCTCGGTGTTCGGACAGTTCGCCTACTGCAACGCACCGGCGTTCTTCCGCGCGGCGAACGCCGCGATCCAGGGCGGCAAGCTGACCGTGCCGGCGCTGGGAACGGCGAAGGACGGCATGCCCTGCATGTCGACCCGCGATTTCGCGCTCGTCGACCAGGACCAGAGCGACAACGTCACGACGACGTACCTGGCGACCGGCGGACGGATCGCGCAGAACACGGCGGCGAACAAGGGGAAGCTGGCCGGCGCCCAGACGCTCGCCAACCCGAGTGACAACGCGCTGCTGGACGTCTTCGTCGACCCGGCCCTCGGCTGCACGCCGTGGACGGCTCCCGACCTGGCCAACCCCGGGACCGTGGTGACGTCGCTGGCGATGGACGAGCTGCAGGCGGCCGCGCACCAGGCCGCGCCGAGCGCGCTGGTGCCGCAGAACAACCCGATGACCATGGTCAACAACCAGATGAGCACTGCGAAGACGAACCTGTACCGGGCCGGGGTCGACCAGGCACCGCTGCCCGCCGGGCAGACGCCGGCGGCGTACTGCCGCAGCATGACCACCGTCCAGGCCGCGCGGCTGCAGAAGGACATGCAGATGCTGGCCGCCCAGGCCAGCCCGATGCCGGCGGCGGCCAACAGCCTGTTCACCTTCCTCGGCATGCGGCTTCAGCAGTCGTTCGGCAACCTGAACTGCCAGAACTTCGGCCTCGCCAACCCGGTCACGAAGCTGACGATGAACGGCAACGTCGTCACCGCCGTCACCTTCGCCGCCAACGCGGGGAACGGCGGCAACCAGGGCGGCAACGGCGGTAACCAGGGCAATGGCGGGAACGGCGGCATGGGTGGCAGGCCGCGTCACCACGGGCCGCCGCCGCAGAACTGACCGCGCCTCCGGGCGCCTGAGTCACCGAGAGGAAAACCACTTGCCGTCCCGGCCGGGGCCCAAGCCCCGGCCGGGACGGCCCGTTCGCGGGTGTTCCTCAGAACACCGCGACGGGCTCCGCGTCAGCGTCCCTTCCAGTCGAGGCAGACGATGACGGCGTCGTCGGCGAGCTGGGTCCCGCGGTGGCGCTCGACGAACTGCTGCAGGAGCGTGCGGACGGCGTCCGCCGGGGGCTGAAGCCGGGAGTCGCCGAGGTCGCGCATCAGGAACTCGGCGGCGTACTCCGTCCCGGCCCCGGGCAGGTGCGCGGCGTGCATGCCATCGCTGACGATGACGAGACGGTCACCGGGCTTGAGGGTGAACCGCTCCTCGGTATACGGGGTGTCGCCGAACATCCCGAGCGGCAACTGCCGGTCGAGCGGCACGTGGTCGACGGCGCCGTCCCGCAACCGGTAGATCACGGGGGAGCCCGCGTCGACCGCGGTGACCACGCCGGTCGTCAGGTCGATGCTGAGGAGCAGGGTGGCGACGTACTGCCGGCCGCCGTAGTGGCGGAAGATCGTCTCGTCGGCCAGCCCGCACTGCTCGGTGAGGTCGCCGCCGGAGCGGCGGGCGTTGCGCAGCGCGCCGACCGCCAGTTGGGTGAGGAGCGCCGCCGTGGTCCCCTCGCCCATGCCGTTGGTGACCGACACCATGAGGGTGTCCCGTGCGGCGCTCCAGTCGAAGTTGTCGCCGGCCACCGCGTAGGCGGGCTCGAGCTGGCCGGCGAACTCGTACTCCGGAGCCGAGCCGACGCGGCCGGGGAGGAGCTCCCACTGCATCTCGGCGGCCAGAGTGAGGCGTTCTCGGCGGCGCGCCTGCCGGTACCGGTCGGTGGCGCGGTCGGCGATCTCCAGCGCGCGGCTCAGCGTCGCGGCGAGTTCGACGAGCTCGGCCTGCCGCTCGGGGGACGAGGTGTCGGGCAGGGTGACGTGCAACACGCCGAGCCGGTTGCCGAGGACGGTCAGCGGAAGATGCAACAGCCGGCGGCTGACGGCGGAGGCCGTGGCAGGGGGCTCGAGCACCGGCTCCGCGGTTGCCAGGGCCCGGCCGCTGGGGCTGCCGGCCAGCGCGATGGGGGCAGCGCCGGAGGCGACCGGCTGAAGGTACGCCATCCGGTAGTCCGTCAGGTAGATCTCCGCGGCGTCCGCGTCGCACAGCTCACGCACCGTCGCCTCGGCCACGTCGGCGAGGTCGTGAGGGGCTGCGAGCCAGAGCCGGCGTTCGGCCTCGCGCAGGCCGATGCGGTCCGCGGGACGCCCGCGGCAAGGGGGTTGGTACGACACGGCGATCCGCCTTTCCGGCATGGAGTATGCGAAAGTGTGACCATGGCCAGTGCGCACCAGCCCATCGACCGGCAGGCCGCCATCGTCGAAGCGTATGCGGCGGCGCTGGTGAACGCGTGGGACAGAGCGCAGGAGGTCGCCGGCTTCGGGGTCTCGGCGACGCAGCTTCGCGCTCTCGCGATCATCGAACGCAACGACGAGATGACGATCAGTGCACTCGCCGGGGCGCTGGGCACGCTGCTGTCGTCGGCGAGCCGGTTGTGCGACCGGATGGAGGCGGCGGGGCTGATCTCCCGGGATACCGCCCCGACCGATCGCCGCTCCGTGGCCGTCTCCCTGAGCCGCAACGGCCGGGCGGTCTTCGTCCAGCTCCGTGAGCGCCGCCAGGCGGAGTTCGCCCGCGTCCTGCGCGAGATGCCGGCCGCGGCGCGCGAAGCGCTGATCGAGGGCCTGACGGGTTTCCACGCCGCGGCCGGCGAGCCTCCCGCCGAGGACCCGATCTCCACCGCGCTGGGTTTATCAGAACGCGCACGCCGGCGCTTCAATCCCCATGCCACGTCGCCGACGCGCCGGGTCGGGCGGCACGGCGGCCACCCGCCCGGTGTCCGCCGCCGGTCGTCCGGGTCACCGTAGGTGGATGGTGACCAGGCAGGTGTCGTCATCGGTGTTGGCGGTCGTGCCGCCGAGCAGGTGGTCGCTGAAGCTCTCCGCGTCGCCGACCGGTCGGCCGGCGACGCGGATGAGCTCCTGGAGGGCCTCGTCCAGGGGCATGTCACGGCGTTCGATGAGGCCGTCGGTGAACAGCAGGAGCGCGTCGCCGAGTTCCAGGGTCGTCGTGGCCTCTTCGTAGGTGGCGTCCGGGGCCAGGCCGAGGAGGAAACCGGCGGGCAGCGGGAGCAGGTCGGCGTTTCCGTTCCGGACCAGGACGGGGGGCAGGTGGCCCGCCCGGGCCCACCGCAGTGAGCGCTCGGTGGGGTCGTAGAGGCCGCAGATCGCAGTGGCGAACGTTCCTCCGGTCAGGTGGTAGGCGACGTTGTTCAGCATTCCGAGGAGCTCGGCCGGGCCCGCGGCGGTGAGGGCCAGGCCACGGAGGCTGTTGCGCAACGCGATCATCCCGGTGACGGCGTCGAGTCCGTGACCGGCGATGTCGCCGACGACGAGCAGCACCTTCTTGCCCGGGAGGACGATGGCGTCGTACCAGTCGCCGCCGACGAGGTGGCCGTCTCCGGCGGGTCTGTAGCGCACGGCCACGTCGAGACCCGCGGCGGTCGCCGGCTGCACGGTCGGCGGCATGATCGCCTCTTGCAGGTGCAGGGCCAGCCGCTCCTGGTCCTCGGCGCGCTGTTCGGTGTCGGCGAGGCGGTCCCGGGTCGCCGCGAGGGCCACCTCGGAGTGGTAGCGGGCGGAGACGTCCTGGTAGACGCCGCGGATCGCGACCACCGTGCCGGCCGAGTCGGTGACGGGCTCGGCGAAGGCGCGGATCTGGCGCATGGACTCGTCGGCGCGAACGAGCCGGAACGTCATGACCGCCGGGCGGTGCGACCGCAGCAGTTGTTCGTGGAAGCGTCGCACGGTGACCCGGTCCTGCGGGGCCACGTGCCCGGGCAGTTCGTCGAGCCCGATCGCCGGCGCGGAGGACGGCAGCCCGAACAGCGCGAACGTCTGGTCGGTCCACATCACCTGCCCGCTCACCAGGTCCTGCTGCCAGGCGCCGATTCCACCGAGCCGCTGCACCTGATCGAGCAGGGCGCCGGCGGAGCCGATCGGTCCGCCGTCCTCCCAGGTGAGGGCGAGGCGGTCGAAGATCCGCGCGATGCGCACCCGGCGGTTCGGCTCGTCGGTGGCGTCACCGGCCGGCCACTCGGCCTGGGCGGGTCGGCCGGTCTCCAGGACGTCCAGTCCGACGTCCAGCGGTCCACCGGGCAGCGCGCTCTGCGGAGAGACGTCGGACAGGCGCTGTCCGAAGAGGCTGCGGGCGGAGTATCCGATCATGCGCGGGACGTCCCGCCCGATCCGGTCGATGCGTAGGTCGACGATCCGCCCCGCGGCGTCGCGGATGGGACTCAGGAGCAGAAACGAATCGCTCACACTGGTCAGTACGGCAGCGGCGTCGAGCGCCCGGCCGTCGTCGACCGGCCGGGCGTCCAGCGTACGCGCGCACACCTGCGCGAGCGCGGTCAGCTCGGAGCGTACGGCCGGCGTGAAGCCGGGCAGCGCCGCAGCCCAGCGGATCTCCAGGACGCCGACACACCCGCCGTCGAGGACCAGCGGGAGGACGGCCCGCGCGCCGTCCGGCCCGGCGCCGGTGAGCGGGGGGACCCCGCGACGCCGGCCGGCTCCGCCGGGCCACCAGAGCGGCGCGCCGCCGCGTACGACGCGTTGCTGCAGGCTGTCCATCTGCGGGGGGACGCGACGCCAGTGACTGCGCTCCAGCGGATCGAGCCCGGCCGCGCCGACGAGTTCCAGCGCGCCGTCGGGGCACAGGACCCACAGCGCGGCGGCGACCGCACCGGACAGCGCGAGGGTCTCGTCGAGGAGTGCCGTCGCCATCTCGTCGCCGTCCTCGGCATGGAGGAGGGTGACCTCGGCGAGCCGGGGGGTGGCGGGGGGCCGGCCGTCGGCGGCGGCCCGCCGGGCCGCCTCGGCCAGTGGGTCGTCGGCGGCGAGGTTGACCAGGTCCGCCGCGAGATCCACCAGTGGCACGCCCGCGCCGGCCGCGAGGCGCGCCAGGTGCCCGAGGGCCTCGGCGGGCGAGCAGTTCAGGCGGTCGACCAGGATCCCCGTCGCGAGGTCCGTCAGCCTGCGCGCGGCCGTCCGGTGACGCGCTTCGTCAAGGCGTCGGCGTTGCTCATCGAGAAGAGCCGTCAGCCGCACGGCGTCATCCGGCGGGACCGTCATGCCGGCACCGCCGCGTGTACGTTGGACGCCAGACGACGCCCATGGGATGCGGTCAGGTCAAAGCCCTTATCTCGTCCGAAGGGATTGGACGGCCCCGGAGCAATCCCCCCGTCACATGCAACGCAGGATCGGGCGTCCGACGGTAACACTGCCAGTATGGTTGCCATGAGGCAAGTAGATGGCGTTCCATCGAGGTGTCACTCGCATCGGGAACCTGGGCGGATCGGAGTAAGGGCATGTCTCAAGGGGACGTCGCGACGTCTGCGCTTCGGGAACCCGACGGCACGGACGAGGCCGCCCTGCGCCAGCTGCTCGCCGGGTTGACCGCGGTCCGCGACGGCGACTTCGCCACCCGCCTGCCGCAGGTCGGCGACGGGCTGATGGACGAGATCGCCGGCGTGTTCAACGGCATGGCCGACCAGTTGTCCCAGTTCACGTCCGAGGTGACCCGCGTGGTCCGCGAGGTCGGCACGGAGGGCAAGCTCGGCGGCCAGGCCCAGGTCCCGGGCGTCTCCGGGAGCTGGAAGCACCTCACCGACTCGGTGAACGCCATGGCCGGCAACCTGACCGGCCAGGTCCGCGACATCGCCCAGGTGGCGACGGCCGTCGCCCGCGGCGACCTCTCCCAGAAGATCACCGTCGACGCCCGCGGGGAGATCCGGGAGCTCAAGACCACCATCAACACGATGGTCGACACGCTCGGCGCGTTCGCCGACGAGGTCACCCGCGTGGCCCGCGAGGTGGGCACCGAGGGCATTCTCGGCGGCCAGGCGAACGTCCCCAACGTCGCCGGCACGTGGAAGGACTTGACCGACAACGTCAACTCGATGGCGAACAACCTCACCGGCCAGGTCCGCAACATCGCCCAGGTCACGACCGCCGTCGCCCGCGGCGACCTG
>JBJMIW010000134.1:0-27319 GCA_045806665.1 Actinoallomurus sp. | reverse complement strand
CCCGGGCTTTATCGCCTTGGCCTGCGTGATGGCTTGCTTGATCTGCCCCGGCTTGACGTCCTGGCCCGAGGTGAACTTCCGCGTGAGGTATTCGGCCGGTGCCGTAGGACCGCCTTTCTCCTCCTCTTCTCCGCCCTCCTCGCCATGGTGCATCCGCTCGGAAACGGCCTCGCTCCTGTCGCCGTCCTTTTCGTGGCTCGGGGCAGCAAGCCCGCGGACGGTCAGGGCCGCGACCGCGATGGCGATTATGCTCGCGAGAACGAGCATCGGTATCGTCCGGCGTTTACGCGGTTTGGTCACTGCGGCATCAGGCGGCGAGTCCGGTGAACTGCGTCCGGTCTCGCTCGGGGGGGTTTCACTCATTACGCCTCCTAGCGTGGGGGCGCTTCACGCCCCGCGGCAGACGGTAGGCATCCCGCGCGAATACGTCATCGGACATATGTCGAAATCGGGGTACGGCTGTCTGGGACAGTCGTGAGATGTCGGCTCGCACCACGCCTCCGCGTCGCAGTCGTGGGCTTCATCCGACCGCCGCCCGGCGGACGCAAAGTCGCTGAGGCCATGAAGTAGCCGTGGTAGCCGGTTCGCCGAAGCTCCCTGACCAGCCGTCCGCCGCTGTGGCCCCTGTTATCGCACAGTTGTCGAAGCCGCCGGTCGGTTGACGTCACAGATGTCGGAAGGCGGGGTAGATGGCTTGGGGTCACCTGGCCATTCGGCTCACCCGGCAGGCCGGTAGCGGCCGGTGAGCCGGGCGAGTTTCAGGCCGAGGTGGAGGTTGAGGCGTTCGTTGCCGTCTTTGAGATTGGTGCCCGCGAGCTGCTCAACGCGCTGGATCCGATAGTAAAGCGACGTACGATGCAACTGGAGCCGCTCGGACGTCGCCAGCGCGTTCCCGGCCAGGTCGAGATAGGTCTCCAGCGTCTGAAGCAACGGGGCCGCCTCCGGATCGGTGAGGAGCCGCTCGAGCCCGGGATGAAGCGACAGTTCGCCGAGGTTCTGGCTGGACAGTTGCGCGAGTACCCGGTAGATGCCGAGCTGGGACCAGCAAGCGATCCTGCCCACGTCGGGCATGAAGGCGGCGATGCGAGCGGCCTGGCTTGCCTCGAGATAGGAGCCGCGCGCGTCTTCCAGGCCCGCCCGCGGCTGTCCCACGCCGATGACGAATGACGACGCCTGCTCGAGTCCGGACAACGCCGTCTGAAGGGAATGGTCGAGGGGGGAGATGCAGCGTTTCACCGTCGGCTCGTCGACCTTGCCCTCGGTACCGAACAGCAGCAGTCCTTGGTTGTAGGAGACGAGGTGGAGGGCGTGCCTGGCAGGCAACTGGTGCCGGATGTTGACGAGCGCGTGCTCGAGGGCGAGCCGTACCTGGTCGTCCGGCTTGGCATCGGGAGTGAGCACCGGCCGGGCCACGAGCACGATGATCTCCAGGGAGGGGTCGAAGTGCCCGCCGTCGATGAGTGTGCGCACGGCGTAGGCCTGCCCGTCGCTCTCTGAGAGCAGGAGGTTGCGGATCGCCTCCGTCTCCCGGTTCGAGGCGAGCTCGCCGGCCAGCACCTCACGATAGAGCGCGAGAGCGAAGCCCTGCGCCGCCGTCTCGGCCAGCGCGATCTGCTCCGAGGTCATCGACTCTTCCTCATCGATGAACCACAGGTATCCCAGCAGGAGATCGTGGTGCCGGATCGGTACGCAGACGCGCGGCAGCATGCCGAGTGAGTGATTCGCGGGAGTGCGCACCGGGTGTCGTGCCATGGCCAGCTCGAACCGCCGCAGCCACGCCATCACCTCGGCGGACACACAGCGCTGAAGAATCGAGGCATGGCGTACCGCGTCGATGGGCTCGCTGTGCCGGCTGTAGACCACCAGCCGCTGTCGACGGTCCTCGACGATCGCCGGACGCGACAGCTCGGCCGCCAGCGAGTCGACGAGGTGCTGGAGCTCCGTGTGCATCAAACTCCTCCGAAGGTCCAGCCCGTGCCGGTCGTCGGGCGCTCCGGCGCTCGATCGATGCCACGGGTGCGGCAACGCTTCCGACGTTTGTCGGACATCCCCCGGATCCGCGTGATCATAAAGCGCGTCAAGATGGGACGGCAACGGCCATGCAGTGCCGAATTGTCGGAAACCGGGCATTGGTCGACGGTGGCGAGCGTCATGTTCGCTCCGGCTTACCTTCGGCGCTCGCACGTACTACGTGCGACAGCCGGAAGAGGCGTTCAGGGAAGATCACCGCGCAAGCCATCCATGATGTTGCCGCCCAGCCCCGCGGAACGCGGTCAGGATGTCGATCCGGCAGAGACCTCGTCGTGGCGTCGGCGGCTGTTGACCTGCCGGTAGGGCTGGGAATATGCGGATACAGATCGACATGGATGGCCGGCCGGCTGCCCGGCACTCGCCGAGGCGTGTGCCGGGCAGCCGCCTTGTCAGCGGCCTTCTGAGACCCTCAGCGGGAAGGTGGGGGTGCCGACGGTGGTGAGCGTGGTGGTGTTCGCCGCCAGGTACTGGTCCAGGTACGGCGAGCGGTCACCCTGGGTCGGCATGTCGAACCGCGGGTCCTGCACATCGAGGGCGAGCCGCGCGCCGGAGACCGTGATCGTGTGGCCCGAGGGGACGTCCCGCCAGCCTCTGGAGCTGATGGTCCCGATCTGGACCCCCAGCCGGTGCCCTCGCTCGAAGGTCCAGTCTGTCGACTTCAGGGCAAATGAGATCGGTCCGCTGCTTCCCAGCAGTGCGACGTTCTCGTCGAACATCGTCGCCGTGCCGTCCGGAGCGACGTCCCACAGGCGCACCATCACGTTCCCGCTCATGCCCGCGTTGAGCGTGATCCGCGGCGTACCCGTGATCCGGAGCGTCCGGGGCGCGGCCGTGGACCAGGTCCAGAAGCTGGAGGCGGCGGCGTCACCCCGCTTGGCGGCGTTCTTCTCGGCACGAGACAGCGGCTCCGTCCGTGGCGCTCGCTCCATGTCCCAGCGGCCACGGTCCGCCGCGCCGACCGCCGGAGCAGCAGCCGCCGATGCGCCGCCGTCGTCGACGTACCGGCCGGAGGAGAGCCGCGCCTCGTACGACGTCGCGGTCACCGGCCAGGTCGCCTGGGCCCGCCAGTGGGCGAGGCTGTCTTCGATGGCGTACGCCGGGTCGGTCACCGACGGGGCGATGCCGCGGAGGTACTGGTCGTAGAACCGCATCACCTCGTCGAACCAGCCGGCACGCCCCTGCGACAGCCGGCCGCCGGCGTCGGTGTCGTTGCCCCGCACGTGCTCCCACTGGCCGAGCCAACCGCGTTCCGGACCCTGATGGTTGTCCAGGTACTTCTCCGCGTCCTCGGGCTTGGTGTTGGGCTCGATGAAGCCCTGGGTCACGAACAACGGCGTGCCGGTGCCGGCCGCGTGGGCGGCCAGGTTGCGGGCTCTCCAATACGCCGAATCCGGATCGGGGTTGTTGTTCTTGGTGATGTTGTCGCTCAGGCACTCCGGATGGCTCGCTTCGTACCTCGCGTTCGCCTTGTACCGGTCGCTGTCATCGGCCATCGGCGGCATCGTCGCGATCGAGTTGTACGCCATCGGCGTGCCCGTGACGTTCGGGCGCGGAACCTTGTTGCTGAACAGGTAGTTGTACATGTTCCAGACGGGTTCCTGCGCGACGACCGCCTTCAGACTGCCGAGTTTGAGGTCGTTACCCACCAGCCCCGTGACCGCGTCGTACGACTTGCCGTACATGCCGACCTGTCCGGTCGACCACGGCTGGCGGGCTGCCCACTCGATGGCAGCCTGGACGTCGGCCTGCTCCCCTGGGCCGACCCAGTCCAGACATCCGGTGCTCCCGCCAAAGCCGCGCAGGTCGACCATCACGAAGGTGTAGCCGCGCGCCATCAGGTGCGCGCCGTCGATGAAGTCCTGAAAGCGCGCCGATGGCCCGACCCGGTCCCATCCCTCGGGATCAGTCTGTCCCGCGTGTGCGAAATAGGGGCCCACCGACAGGATCACCGGGGTCTTCGCATCGGCAGGCAGGGCTGCCGGGCGCAGCACGTCGGCGTGCAGCTCGACATCACTGCCGTCGGAGGACGGGAAGTACGCCTCCGTCCACGCCGCGCCTTCGGGAACCCGTGGGTTCTGCTCATGGGTGATCGGGGCGTCCGATGCCGTAGACGCCGGTGCGGGCTGTGCCATCGCGGGCGAAACGCCCGCGGTGAGGGTGGTGATGGCGGCCAGTGCACCGGCCGCCGCGACGGCCGATGCCTTTCTGCGAAACGTCATACACGCTCCACTGAGATCAGCTCCAGGCGAGGCCCGCCTGGGTTGCCCAGCGAGAGTAAAGTTTTTCGTCTGAGTTGTCTCTAGTGTCGGATTCAGCCACCTCCGAACGCGCCGCCACCGCCGTCTCCGTCATTCGCGGTCCAAAACTGCAGGGTTTATCAGCAGCAATGGCGCAGCGTGTTCACAGCATGACTGTTCTTCGCGCCTTCGGCCTGCTCACCCAAGTGACGAAGACAACATGACCGGTCCTGGACAATTCAGCTCTCGGGTTCCTGTCTCTGGCCCTCATTCGGGTAGTTGGATGTGCTCTGGCCGCCTCATCGATGGCTGCGAAGTCGCTCCAGGTGATTTGGCCGAGCACAGCCTTCTGGTGACGTCGCAGCAGAGCCTGCGGGCGCGATCCCCTTGTTGAACGGGCTCTTCGGGCGTACTCTGCGATGAACATGTCTGGACAGGTGTGGGAACAGAGGTGGACATGGTTGACGATGTGCATGCGCTCAAACACCGGAGCATCGCGGAGACTCTCGCGCGTGAAATCCGGACAGGCCGGCTGAAGCGCGGCAGCCGACTCCCCGGCGAGCATGCGCTGGCGGCTCGGTTCTCGGTCAGCCGTAACACGATCCGTTCCGCGTTGACCGAGCTGAGCAGGGAAGGCCTCATCGCCACCCACTCCGGAAAGGGATCGTTCGTCACCTTCGACGGGCGGCCACTCGACGACCGCCTGGGCTGGGCCCGAGCACTGGCCGACCAGGGCGTGTCCACCGAGACGAAGCTGTTGCGCCTGGAGAGAGTGGACGACCCGGAGCTCGCGGAGCGGCTGGGCATGGACTTGTCGTCGTTCTTCGCCATCGACCGCGTGCGCACCCTGACGCATGGTCCGGCCGTGTCGTTGGAGCGCAGCAGGATCCCCGGCGTCGATGGCCTGCTCGACCTGCCCGCCCACGGCCTGATCGGCGGATCGCTGACCGCCACCCTGGCCTCCGTCGGACTCGTTGCCGATCACGGTGAGGAATGGGTGTCAGCCGGGCCCCTGGATAAGGCGGATGCCGCCGAGCTGGGACGCCCGCCCGGTGAGTGGTTCCTGAGAGCCCGCCGCGTCTCCTGGACGGCGACCGGGGGACTCGTGGAGCACGTCGAAAGCCTGCTCGACCCTCTGCGGTTCCAACTGCATCTGCGGTTCGGGAGCGCGTCGTGACGCGGGCCGAGGAACGCGCGAGCGGCACCCTGTACGGCCTGGCGATCGGCGACGCACTCGGCATGCCGACACAGTCGCTCTCCCGGGAGCACGTGAAGGACACCTACGGCGTGCTCACCGGGTTCCTTCCCGCGGGAGCCGACCATCCCCTCGCGGCCGGCATGCCCGCGGGAGCCGTCACCGACGACACCGAGCAGGCCCTTATCCTCGCGCGACTGCTGATCGAAGGCGCCGGCCGCGTGGATCCCGTCGCACTGGCCCGATCCCTCCTGGAATGGGAGGAGAGCATGCGCAGGCGCGGATCGCTGGACCTGCTCGGCCCATCGACGAAGCGCGCGGTGGCCGCCGTCGCCGCGGGCGCACCGGTCGAGGAGGCCGGCCGCTACGGCGACACCAACGGTGCCGCCATGCGCATCGCACCGGTCGGGATCACGGCCGGGAGCGACATGATCGCGCTCCTCGACCGTGTAGTAGAGGCGAGTTCGGTGACCCACAACACGAGCGTCGCCCTGGCCGGCGCGGCGGCCGTCGCGGCGGCCGTCAGCGCGGGAATCGACGGAGCCGACGTGAAGGAGGCCACCCTCTACGCGGCGGATGCCGCCGCGGTCGCCGTCCACCGCGGTCATTGGGTGGCCGCCGCCGACATCGCCTCCCGCATACGGTGGGCCACCGAACTCGTCGCCGGCCGGCCCGCGGAGGCCGCCGACGACATCTATCGCCTCGTCGGCACCAGCCTGGCCACTCAAGAATCGGTGCCGGCCGCCTTCGCGGTCCTGGCCGTGTACCCGAATGACCCGTGGCAGGCGTGCCTGCGGGCGGCGTCCCTCGGCGGTGACTGCGACACCATCGCGGCGATCGCCGGCGCCATCGCCGGTGCGTGCCACGGCGTCGAGTGCTTTCCCGGCGACGCCATCGACACGATTCGCACGGTGAACGCGCTCCCTCTTGACGACCTCGCGGGTCGGCTTCTCGCTCTGCGCCCGTGACCTGCCCCTCATCCTCCCAGCGCCAAGAAAAGGTTCTCCCCTTGCCCAGCGTCAGCGACAACAAGGTCGGTGCCGTGGAAACCCGCGGCATCGAACCGGTCCCGAACGACGAACGCCGTGGTAACCCGCTCCAGCTCTTCTGGGTGTGGTTCGCCGCGAACATCTCCATCCTCGCGCTGCCGCTCGGCGCGACCCTGGTCGCCCTGCGCGGCCTGAACATCTGGCAGGCAGTGCTCGTCGGCGCCATCGGCTCCTTCGGATCGTTCGCCCTGGTCGGCCTCATCAGCGTCGCCGGCAAATGGGGTGGGGCGCCGAGCATGACCTTGTCGCGTGCCGTCTTCGGCCCCCGGGGCAACCGCGGCCCGACACTGGTGTCCTGGCTGTCGCGGGTCGGCTGGGAGGTGGTGAACACCACTACCGCCGCGTACGCACTGCTCGCCATTCTGCACATCGCCTTCGGAGTCGGGGCGAACTGGGCGCTCACCATCGTCTGCCTGCTCGCCTTCGTGGCCCTCACCCTGCTGGTGTCCGGGCTCGGCCACGCCACCCTGGTATGGATCCAGCAGAAGGCGACGTACGTCTTCGGCGCCCTCAACCTCGTCGTCGCCGGGTTTCTCGTCACCAAGGTGCACTGGCATGCGGTCCTGCACGCACAGGCCGCACCCGCTAGCGCCATGATCGCCGGAATCGGGATCATCGCCGGCGGCACGGGCATCGGCTGGGCGAACGCCGGCGCCGACATGGCCCGCTATCAACCCCGCCGGGTCGCCGGCAGCCGGATCGTGGCGGCCGCCTCGGCCGGTGCCGGCATCCCGCTGGTCCTTCTCATCACGCTCGGTGGGTTGCTGTCGACCGGCGATCACACGCTCGCCGCCGCGTCCGACCCGGTCGCGGCGATCCAGAACATGCTGCCCTCCTGGATGGCCATTCCGTACCTGCTCGCGGCCTTCGGCGGTCTGCTGCTGTCAAACCACCTGTCCGTGTACTCGGCCGGCCTCACGATGATCACCTTGGGTGTCCGGCTCCGCCGTACCGTCGCCGTCGGCCTCGACGTCGTGCTCACCCTGGCCGGGGGCGTCTACCTGATGCTCATCGCCAAGAACTTCTACGGTCCGTTCATCACCTTCATCTCGCTGCTCGCCGTCGCCATCACCTCCTGGGCCGCCGTCTTCCTCATTGACATGATCAACCGGCGCGACTACGACGCCGCCGGGCTGATGGACACCACCCGCGCCGGCGTCTACTGGAACCGCGGTGGTGTGGCATGGTCCGCCTTCGTCGCGTGGGTCGCGGGCATCGTCACCGGCCTGCTGTTCACCGTCGCCGAGACCTCCGACACCGACGTGTGGTTCGCCGGGCCGCTGGCGAAGACCTGGCCCGCCCGCAGCGGCCTGGGCTGGCTCATCGCCTTCGCCGTCGCCGCCGCCATTTACCTCGTCCTTCACGTCGCGAGGGCATCCGCCCGCACGGCACGGGTGACCGAACCGGCCCAGCCCGTGAGCAGGGCCGCCTCGTGAGCTCCCGGATCGAGCGGCTGGTTCACGTCGGTAACGTGCTGATCGACCTGGTCATGAACATCCCCGCGCTGCCGCGGGCCGGCGGAGACGTCCTCGCCACCTCCAGTCAGGTCACCCCCGGCGGCGGGTACAACGTCATGGTCGCGGCCGCCCGCCAGCGCCTGCCGGTGGCGTACGGCGGTGCGCACGGCAGCGGGCCGTTTGGCGAGCTCGCCCGCGCAGGCCTCGACGAGGCCGGCATCTCCATCCTCCAGGAGCCGACCCCTGGCGTTGACACCGGTTTCGACGTCGCGCTCGTGGACGGCGGCGGGGAACGAACGTTCGCCACCAGTGTCGGGGCGGAAGCCACCTTGACCTATGAGCGACTGGCCGGGATCCGCGTCGGCCCGACCGACGCGATCTACGTCTCCGGTTACGGGCTGGTCTTCCCGGCCAACCGCACCGCCCTGTCACGCTGGCTCGGTACGCTGCCCGACGACGCGACCGTGGTCGTCGATCCCGGCCCGCTCGTCGCCGACATCCCCGCCGCCGTCCTCGAGCCGGTGCTCGCACGCACCGACTGGTGGAGCTGCAATCTCCATGAGGCCGCGGCCCTGACCGGTGGGGCCGACCCGGAGCGGGCGGCCACCGCCTTGGCCGGGCGCACCGGCCGAGCCGGTGTGGTGGTCCGCATGGGTCCGGACGGTTGCCTTCTCACCACTCCTGATTCCGGCATCCGACACATCCCCGCCTTCGAAGTGGCCGCCGTCGACAGCAACGGCGCCGGCGACGCGCACGTCGGCGTGTTCGTCGCCGCGCTGGCGGACGGCCTGCCGCCGGTAGGGGCCGCGCGACGGGCCAACGCCGCGTCCGCGATCGCCGTCACGCGGCACGGCCCGGCGACCGCACCCGACCGCGACGAGATCGACCGTTTTCTCGCCTCGGCACCGTGACGCTCCGCTGACGCGTGCTGACCACGGCTCGGGCGGGGCGCGTAGCCCCGCCCGGCCGCCTGGTCAGTGGATGCGTACCGCAGCGGTGATCAGAGAGGTATCCGTTGACCGTACAGTCCCCTCACCGGCGCGGCCACCAGTCGAGAAGAGAGAGGACTTTGTGGGCTCTTCGAGGTTGACCGGGATGGCGTTGCGGGGTGATCACGAGCGGTGATCGTCTGTGGTCGCGGTGCGTGACGGGATCGCGAAGATGATCAAGACGCCCGCAGTCTCGGGGATCATGTTCTTGTCTAGGGAACGTGATCTTCAGAGAACTACAGGCGCGTGCAACAGCATATGGCGACGGCGTTGTTCGGGGTGGACGGTGTCGAGGTGGTTGAGGTCGACGTCGAGCTTTGCGGGGAGGTGACGGTGTGGCTGTCCACCGGTGACCGGTGGGTACCGGTGTGTCCGGGGTGCGGGACGGTGGCGGGCCGCGTTCATGAGCGGGTGGTGACGCGTCCCCGTGATCTGGGGGATCGGGTGGCGGTCGTCTGGCTGAAACGCCGCTGGAAGTGCGGCGATACCGGTTGCGGGCGGGTGACGTTCACCGAGTCGGTGCCACAGATCCCCTCACGCGCCCGGCTCACCGAACGGCTGCGCGAGCAGACGGCGGCCTTGATCGCCGACCAGGAGATGAGTGTGGCCGCGGCGTCCCGTGCGGCCGGGGTGTCCTGGCCGACGGCGCACCAGGCGTTCACCCGATCCGCTGACCAGATGCCGGCCGGGCCGATGGCGGTCGTGGATGTGCTGGGAATCGACGAGACCCGCCGTGGCCGGCCTCGCTGGCACAAAGATCCGGACACGGGCGAGTACGTGCTGGACGCCGACCGGTGGCATACCGGGTTCGTCGACGTCTCCGGCGGTCAGGGCATGCTCGGCCAGGTGGAGGGCCGTACCGCTGACGACGCCTCCTACTGGCTTCATCAGGCCGGGCCGGCCTGATGAAGCCAGGTGATCACCGACAGCCGCATGCCCTGGGTTCTCGCCCGGACCCGAGCCTGCGCTCGGGCCTTGGAGGTGCTGCTGATCGCCCCTGACGAACGCGACCACACCAACCCGGGATAGACCCTTCCGGAGGAGCGCATGTCCGTCCGATCCACGTGCGCCGCGTTCCACTCGGGCCTCGGCAGCCGCGTTGGTCTTCGGTCGTCCACCGTGACACGATCGCTGCTTGGCACCTGTCACCAGTGAGTTCGTGGAGCGTCGCATGACCCTGCAGATCCAGGCGCTCGAGGCCGCCGCGGCCTCCGACGCCGCTCTCGTCACGGCGCTGACCGACCTGATCAACGAGGTCTACGCGGTGGCGGAGCAGGGCCTATGGACTGAGGGCGCGACCCGTACGACTCGAGAGGAAATGACCGCGCTCGTCGGTGCGGAACAGATCGTCGCGGCACGGCTGGAACGGCGTCTGGTGGGCTGCATCCGCGTCCAGCGGCTGGATGGGGAAACGAGCGAGTTCGGCATGCTCGCCGCCGACCAGGCGCACCGCGGTCTCGGTGTGGGCCGGGACCTCGTCCGGTACGCCGAGCGGTGGGGCCGGGGACAAGGGTGCGCACGAATGCAGTTGGAACTACTGACACCGCGCGCGTGGTCACACCCGTCAAAAGAGGTCCTGGCCGGGTGGTATGGCCGTATCGGGTACAAGGTGGTGCGTACCCGAACGATCGAAGAGACGTATCCGGCTTTGGCGCCGCTCCTGGCCACCCCGTGCGACTTCGTCATCTGCCGCAAGGACCTCACCTGAGGCCCGTACGGTGGTCTCCGCACCGACATGATCGCCGCTCTGCGCCGCAGCACGATTCGGCGCAGGGGTCGACCCGGCGGAAGTGCTCACCTGTCAGGAGCCGGCGGGCTCGGTGTATCGATCTACAGTCGCGTAGTAAAGCGGGCAAAAAGTGAAGGGTGTGGCATGGGGGGACTGCAGTCCGGGGGCGGAACGAGCGCTGTCGCCGCATCGGCGCACGCCGGGTGCGAGCGGTTCCGGCTGACCGATCCATTCATCACCCGCAGAACACGCAAGGCCCTGGCCGCCCACATCGGCCACCCTGACACCGGCGCCGGGATTCCCGAGGCTCGGTGGACGCGGGCGATGACCTTCGAGAGTCTCGTGCACTCTGAACGCTTCGTCTCCGAACTGCTCACCAAGACCGTCGGACAACTCGACCTCGCTCGCCCGAAGGCCGTCCGCCGGCGCGACTGCCACGGCAGCGTCGCCGGCACGGCCACCGAACTCGCCCAGGCTCACCTCGAGGCGGAGTCCTCCGGTGAGGCGACGATGTTGACCGCGCTCGCCGTCCCGTACCTCAACCTCGAGAACGTCCCCGATGCCACCCCCGTCCAGCCTGACTTCGCGATCGTCTGTTCCCGGGAGGAAGACGGCCGGACCGTCGGCTCCTGGCTGATCATGGGCGACGCCAAGGACTACGAACGGATCCGCTCGCGCATCGACGACGGCCGGATGCTCAAGGGCTTTCTGCAGGTCGCGCTGGGCGCCGAGTCCGTCGCCGCCTGGAGCAGACTGCCGGTCGGCATGCGGGTACACCGCTATGGAGCGCTGGCCGTACCGCGCAATGCCTTCCTGCAGCCCGAGGCCGTCGTGGAGTTGCTGGACGACCACGGGATCGAAGTCCGCATGAGGGCCGATGAACGGTTGAAGGCCGAGGCCGAACTCGGTGACGGTCTCCCGGCGGACGAGGAACTCGTCCCGTACGTCGCCCATCTGACCGCGAGCTTCGACCCGCGCAGCTGCGTGACCTGCAACCTCTTCTCGTACTGCCGGGCGGAGCTGCGGAACTCCGACGACCCGCTCGCCGTCCTCACCGAGATCGGGATCGACCGTCTCAGACGTCCCGCGGTGGCGGGGCTCGTGACCGGTGAGAGTGCCGACGGGCCTGCGCCGCGAAGCCTCGTGAATCAGGTCCGCGCCACCGTCAGGGGCCTCCCGTCCTGGACCGGGCGCCTGCGCATCGACCCGTGCGGATTGCCGGGCACCGTCGATATGGTCCTCGTGAAGTCGGACGCATCGGCTCTCGGAGTGCACGGCGTGGCCGTGCGAAGGACAGGGGCGGACGGGCCGACCGCCTGGGTTCGGCGGGTGTTTCCCGACCCGCAGTCCCCGCTCACCCGCCGGGCGGTGATGCGGATCCTCGGCGCGGCCGTCCGCGAGATCCGGGAGGCGGGCATCGGACCGGTTCACCTGGTCGTTCCGGACCGGCCGACCGCCGACCTGCTGGCCACCGCCGCGGACTCCCTGGCCGGGGTCGAACTCAGCCGTCTGCGCTGGCAGCATGACCTGGACAGCGGCCGCCCGGCTCTGACCTTCGACGGGGAGCCGGCCACGCTGCCGGAGCCGCTGCACGGCGACGAGCGGCTCGCGGTCGGCTTCCTCCTGGAGGAGGACAGGGCCCGGGCCATGAGCCTGCGCACGCCCATCGTCGACGTGCGGGCCGTGCTGGCCACCCACGTGACGCCCGGCGGCCCGGCCGTCGACGCCGGCCGCCTGGACTACCTCCTCACCTGGGCCGAGGCCACCGACCCGCTGGACCATCGCAAGGTCTCCGACGTCATCGCGCAGCAACCGGAGACTCCCGGCGCCCGGCTGTCCAACGTCGCCTCCGACGCGATCGACAAGGCGCGCCGCGAGGAGGACACGGCGGCGTACCAGGCGCTCGTCGACGCGGCCCTGGATTACCGCATCGAAGTGCTCGAAAGGGCGCAGCGGGTCCTCGACGGACTGGGGATCTCCCGGCTGCGTGCCGTGCACCGTGGTCTGGAAGCCGACGCGCAGGAGATCTGGGGCCGCCGTGTCGCACTGCAGGCATCCGACCTCGTCCGCTTCTCTCGGATGTACCCGCACTGGCGCGATGCCCATGTCGACCTGCTGGACGCCGATCGGAAGTGCTTCGACCAGCTCACCTGCCTGGTCGACACCTCGGTCGCACGCGAGAGGGCGATCGACGCCGGGATCCGCGAATCGGCCCTCGCGACCGTGATCGACCTTGACCCCATTCGGCTCGACGTGAAGTCACGACGCCTGGTCGACGGGTCGGAGGTCGTCGCACTGCACGTGGGCGACCGCGCGCTCGTCGAGCAGCCGAGCACGACCTTCAAGATCCAGAAAGGCTCCTTCAAGCTCGGGCAGATGCCGATCGGGACGCTCAGGCATCTCGACGGCGTCGCGGGACTCCTCTGGGACCCCAAGGTCGTCCCCGACCTGGCAGTCGGCGACACCCTGGTGTTGGCCGACGCCACCTGGTTCACGCAGTTCAAGTCAGGTCATGAGATCGCTGTGAAGCGGCCGTCCCCGGACGACCGGTCCGCCCCGAAGGCCACCTGCACCCCGGACGCCTACTCCAAGGACCCAGAAGAGCACCAATGGTGCTGCCGGCCGCACACGGTCGCCGAGGCCGAATGGGCGGACACGCTCGCGGAGCGCCGATCCCGCGGTGAGCTCAACCCGGAGGTCTGGCCGCCGCTGGTCGACGAAGAGCGGTTCGACGTCAAACCGTATGACGAGGAACCGCTTCCTCCGTCCACGCCCACCCCCGACGATCTGACCATCGACGACCTGGACTGAACGGCAATGACGATCACCTTCTCGGCCGCCGCCGCACCGCCTGACGACGCGCTCCACCACGAGTCCGCGGCCGAGGGGAACATCGAGGCCGCGCAGCGAGCCGTCTCCGCACTCCTGTCGGCCCTCGAGGGCGCCGCCGCCTATGAGAGGATCTTGCTGCGCGCCGCCGCCGGCGCCGGAAAGTCCTACGCACTCGTGCGCATGGTCCGAGAAGCCCTGGCCCATGAGAATTGCGCCCGGGTGGGCGTCACCGCCTTCGCCAACAAGCAGGTGTTCCCGCTCGCGGGCGAACTGGGCAAAGAACTGGGCGCCTCCCAAGTCTGCCTGTTCGTGGCCAAGGACCGGCTGCCCGAGGTGCCGCAGGACGTGCTCGACCACGTCTCCGTCGCGACCTCCGCCGGCGGCATCCCCGACATGTGCGCCGTGGTCCTCGGAACCTCGCACAAGATGGGCGCGTGGGGGGAGCCACAGCGGTTGCTCGACCGCCTCGGTCCTGCCGCCAACGCCACGCTGCCGTTCGACGTCCTGTTCGTCGACGAGGCGTGGCAGCTTCCCCTCCACCGCTATGCGACGGTCGAAAGGCTGGCTCCGCTGTCCGTCGGGGTCGGCGACGTCGGCCAGTTGCCACCGATCGACCCCGGCCAGAACCCATGGCGCGGCGACCCCGGCTACAACCCCTACCGCGCCTGGCCGACCGCGTACGAGAACGACGAGAAGACCTTCGCCGTCGACCTCCCCGCGGTATGGCGCCCGACGGCCGCGCAGCTTCCCCTCTGGCGGGCCTTCTACGGTGACTGGGACCGGCTGGATTGCGTGGCGGCCCCTGGCGACCGGACCGTCGAGCTGCCGGCCATGACCGGACCCGCCGCCGCGGTCTGGACGTCCGTCGCCACCGGTACTCCGACCCTGCTCGAGGTCGACGGCCTCCCGGACCCCGAGGCGCCGGACATCGACCCGGACCTGCTCGGCGTCGTCGAGGATGTGCTCATGTCCCTCGTCGAGAGCGGGTTCGCGATCACTCGCCGGCGGTACGACGGCGTCGGCAGGCCCCTGAATGAGGAACGGATCACCTCCGACGCGCCGTCCGGGGATCCCCTGATCGTCGTCCTCGCCACGCGCAACCAGGCCGTGGACGACGCGACCGCGATGGTCGAACGCCTCACGGATAAGTACGACCTGCCGGCGGGCGTGCTCCTCGCCTCGACCGTCGACTCCTGGCAGGGCCAGACCAACGCCATCACCGTCGCCGTCCACCCGCTCTCCGGAGCCGACCGGCTCGACGAGTTCAATTCGGCTTTCGGCCGACTCGCCGTCACCTGCACCCGGGCCACCCATGGACTGCTGATGGTGACCCGAGCCGGTCTCGACGACCTGCTCGGCGAAGCTCCGGCAAGACCTGGTACGCCTCTCGGCGAGCCCGGAAGCCGATCCCTTCCCCGCCAGACTCACCAGCGGATCCTCACGACGTTCAGCCGTGCGACGTTGAAGCTCGGCCCTGCCTCACCATGATCCGGAGGCATGCGAGAAGCCTTCTCCATGCCGCGCTGCGAGCACGGTTCGGGGGGAGCCGTGCTCGTTGGCTGCGCGTTCCCGTCTGACCAGCATGTTCGTGGTCTTCTGCGCATCGGTGAGCGGTTTTCGGCGGGCTGAGCGACAACCGTCCCTAGATCAACTGGTTGTTGTGGAGTCCCTTGGCCTTGGTCTCGGGCAGCCGGGCGATCACGGCGGCGGAGACGACCAGCAGCACGATGACGTAGCCGGTGAACCAGGCGGGGCTGAGCGCGGTGGTCGTCAGTTCCTGCAGGTACGGGGCGGTGCCGCCGAATGCGGCAACGCAGATCGAGTACGGAATGCCCACCGCGGTGGTGCGGATGTGGGTCGGGAACAGCTCGGCGTACACAGCAGGCACGATCGACGCCCCCATCGCGATGAAGATCATGGCGATGGACATGGCGACGGCGAGCCTCACACCGCTGTGCCCGATCATGGCGTTGAGCGGGAACAGCAGCACCGCGGGGCCCAGCGCTCCGGTGAGCAGGATCGGCTTGCGGCCGACCCGGTCGGACAGTCTGCCCCAGACCGGCAGCGCCGCGATGAACACCAGGTTGGCGACCACGCCCGCCCAGAACGCCGCGGTGGGGTGGATGCCCCGGGTGGCGATGGCGTGCGCCGGCGCGGACACCGCCCAAGCGTAGTAGACCACGGTCAGCCCGACGGTCAGCCCGATCACCTGGGCGGCCTGCCGCTTGTGCGCCAGGATCGCCCGCCAGAGCTTGGGTTTCGCCGCCCGCTGCGCGGCGACGTCGTCGGTGAACACCTCCGGCTCGGTCATCCGCAGCCGCATGAACAACCCGAAGAGCCCGAACGCGCCGCCCACCAGGAACGGGATCCGCCAGCCGAAGGCCCCCATCGCGTCCTTGCTCAGCACCGCACTGAGTACCGCCGCCAGCAGCGTGCCGACCAGGACCCCGACGGTGCCCGAGATGTAGATCAGGCTCGACCACAGGCCACGGCGGGTGCGGGGCGCGTACTCCGAGACGTAGGTCTGCGCCGAGGGCATCTCACCGCCGTGCGCGAGCCCCTGCACCAACCGGGCCACCAGCAGGATCAGTGACGCGCCCGAGCCGATCGCGGCGTAGGTCGGGGAGATGCCGATGACGATGCTGCCGGCAGCGGACACCGCGATGGTGAGCGCCATCGAGAACTTCCGGCCGACCCGGTCGGACGCCAAGCCGAACACGAACCCGCCGAATGGGCGGGCGACGAAACCCACCGCGAATACCGCGAGCGTGGACAGTAACGCCGAGGCCTTGTCCGCGCCGTTGAAGAACTGCGGCGCGAAATAGGTGGCGAAGATGGCGTAGATGTTCCAGTCGAACCATTCCAGGGCGTTGCCGATACCGATACCGGTGATCGCTTGGAGCCTGCCCTGCCGGTGAGAGATCGCCGTTACGTCGGAGGGGTTGGTCGTGCTCTTGGGGATTGATCCATCGTGGGAATCGTAGGGGGCTGTGGTCATGCCGACGCTCCGTTGGGGGTGAGATTGGTGGTGAGGTCGCTGGTGAGCCGGCGCAGCGCGAGCTCGGCGTAGAGGGCGGCGCCGTCGGGCAGCACAGCGTCGTCGTACTGGGCGAGCGGGGAGTGGTTGAACGGGGCGCACTCGGGGGCCATCCCGGCCGGGGTGGCGCCCAGGCCGATGAAGCTGCCCGGAACCTCGGCAAGCACCCGGGAGAAGTCCTCCGAGCCGCTGAACGGCTTCGCCAGCTCCACGTGCCGGGAGCCGTCGAACACCTCGGTGGTCACCTCAGCCGCGAACGCGGTCTGGTCGGCGTCGTTGACGGTCGGCGGGTACTGCGCGGTGTAGACGACGTCCACCTCGACCCCGTGCGCGACGGCGATGCCCTTCAGCAACCGGGGCACGGCATGCGCCATCCGCTCCCGGGCCGCGGCGGAGAACGTGCGCACCGTCGCGGTGAACTCGGCGATGTCCGGGATGACGTTGCGGGCGGTGCCGGCGTGCAGCGACCCGACGCTGAGCACCACCGGGTCGAAGACATCGAACTGCCGGGTGACCATGGTCCGCAGCGTGGTCACCATCTCGACCATCGGGATCACCGGATCCTTCGCCCGCGCCGGTGCCGAGCCGTGGCCGCCCGCGCCGCGCACCGTCACGTCGAGTGTGTCGGAGGCCGCGAGCATCGTGCCCGGCCGGGTGACGAACCGGCCCCGCGGCTGGCCGGCGGCGAAGACGTGGAGGCCGAAGGCGGCATTGACGCGGCGGCCCGCCGCGTCAATGCCGCCTTCGGCCAGCATCACCGAGGCGCCGTCCCAGCCTTCTCAACTGCACCTACCTCGCCCGTGTGCCGCCCGCCGAGCATGACCGCACCGTGGCCTCCCTGCGAACCCTGTCCGAGTTGCGACTGTGCGCGTCCACCACCGGCGAGACCAACATGGTGTTCACCGTCTGGATGGCATCGGTCGGCGACCTGCTGCATCTCGAGCAGCGCCTCGGCCACCACCTGCCCTGGCTGGACATCATGGACTCGGCCGTCGTCCTGCGCACCGCGAAGCGCATGGGCTGGCTGCTCGACGAGCATGGCGCCGCCACAGGCGAGGTTGTCGTTCCGACAGCACTCAAGCCGGAGCCGCTGAGCACTTTCGCCTATGTGCCCGGCGCGCGCCGGCGTCTCTGATCGGCTTGAGGGATGAGGTTTTCGGCAAGCGCCTCGCCCGATAGGTGTGAAGGCGGTGATCGCGTCGATGAATTTCTGGTTTTCGCATGCATCGGCCAGGTATGTACGGTAAAACCCCGGCACAGCGCGTTGGTCCTTGGCGCCGCACGCAGAGCAGGCCGAGGTCCGGCTGAAGGCTGCGCGCCTACACCGGCAGGTGTTCAACCCGGTCGAGTCATAAGTGACGCATGATTCCCGGTCGTTTGCCGGTCGACACGGTTGCTATCGTCTCCTCCGGCAAGGTGTGATGACTCGGAGGTGCGTCCTGAAGGCTCGATCGCTCGTGTTCGACCTGTTCGGCGACCACCTGCGCTATCGCGGAGGCGAGGTCCGGCTGCGCGCGCTGGTGACGCTGATGGAGCCGTTCGATGTGCCCGAGACGACCGTGCGGGTGGTCGTCACCCGGCTGCGCAAGGAGGGTTGGCTGGACAGTCGCCGCGAGGGACGCGAAACCGTTTACGCCCTCGCGGATCCCGCGTGGAGCCTCCTCGACGAGGGACGGCAGCGGATCTTCCAGCGTGCATCCGGCCCCTGGGACGGTCTGTGGCATATGGTCATCTACTCCGTGCCCGAGAGCGAGCGGGCCCTGCGCGAGCAGCTGCGCAAGAAGCTGGCCTGGCTCGGCTTCGGCCCGCTGTCCGCCTCGGTCTACCTGAGCCCGCACGACCGCAGCAGGCAGCTCGACGAGCTGGTCGAGGAGGTCGGCATCGTGCGGATAGACCGGTTCCAGTCACGCTCGCAGGGCGCCGGGTCGGACCGGGACATCGCCCGCCGGGCCTGGGACCTTGACGCCCTCAACCGTGACTACACCCGGTTTCTCGAGCGCTACGCACCTCGCTTGGAGCGCTACCGCGCGGCCGAGCCTGCCGGGCAGGATGCGCTGGTGGAGCGCATGCACCTGGTGAACGACTACCGACACTTCCCCTTCCGCGATCCCGACCTGCCTCCCGAGCTGCTGCCGACTGGGTGGTCGGGCCGCCGTGCCCATGAGGTATTCCTCGAGGCGCACGGACTGCTGCGCCGGCCTGCCGAGGCCTTCGTCGACGCGGTCCTCGCCGGTGCCCGGCCCTCCCGAACGGATCTCGTCCCCGGAGTGAGCTGATGCCAACACATTTCACTATCTAGACGGTCGTCTGTGTTTTGTTGTACTTTCGTCGCGCTGGTGCGGAAGGAGAGGACGACGTGACCGCGACGGAGTTGCCGGAGATCACCCCGGAGGAGCAGGCCCAGCTCGAGGAGCTGTACGCGGCGTTCGCCGCGGCGCACATGACGCCGCTGTGGACGCAGATCGGCGGGCTCATGCCGACCAGCCCGCGGCCGGACTCGGTACCGATGCTGTGGCGCTGGTCGACCCTGCTGCCGCTCGCGGAGCCCCTCGCTACCCCATCGGGCCTAGACGCGTTCCGGTTCTCCGACGATCCCGTCTTCGAGGCCCTCGGCCTCGCTCGTATCTCCCGAGAGGACGCCACGAAGTGAAGCTCGCGACCATCCGTACCGCCACGGGCACCGCCGCCGTCCGGATCGACGACGACATCCCGAACCCTGGTGCCGTCGAGTTGGGCGCGCCCGACCTGGGCGCCTTCTTGGCCCGCCCGGACTGGAAGGCCGCCGCCGAGGCCGCCGACGGGCCCCGTCACGACCTGGCCGGGCTGGATTACGCGCCACCGGTGCCGCGGCCGGAGAAGGTGTTCTGTGTGGGGCTGAACTACCGCACGCACATCCTCGAGATGGGCCGTGAGCTGCCCCAGTACCCGACCCTGTTCGCGAAGTTCGCCCGCTCGCTGGTCGGCGCGCAGGACCCGGTGGAGCTGCCCGCGGGCTCGGCACAGGTGGACTGGGAGGCCGAGCTCGGCGTGGTAATCGGCGCCGAGGTGCGGCACACGACGCCCGAGCAGGCCGCGGCGGCCATCGCCGGATACACCGTGATCAACGACGTCACCGCGCGGGACTTCCAGTACCGCAGCGTGCAGTGGCTGCAGGGCAAGACCTTCGAGCGCAGCACCCCGGTCGGGCCGTGGCTGGTCACCGATGCCGAGCCAGGCGAGATCACCTGCGAGGTCGACGGCGACGTGGTGCAGAAGGCCGACACCGCCGACCTGGTCTTCTCCCCGGCCGACCTGGTCGCCTACATTTCGCAGCTGATCACGCTGGTGCCCGGGGACATCATCGCGACCGGCACTCCCGGCGGTGTCGGGCACGCCCGGAAGCCGCCCCGGTACCTCGGCGAGGGCTCGTCGCTGGTCACCCGGATCGAGGGCGTGGGCGAGCTGCGTAACACCTGCGTGAAGGGAAACTGATGCGTGTCGCTGTCGTGGGGGGCGGCCCGGGCGGGCTGTTCTTCGCCACCTTGATCCGGCGGGCGGACCCATCGGTCGAAGTGACCGTCTTCGAGCGGAACCGGGCGGACGACACGTTCGGCTTCGGCGTGGTGTTCTCCGATCGCACGCTCGCCGGGATCCACGAGGCCGATCCGGTGCTGCGTGAGGCGCTGACCGAGCACGGCCGGCACTGGGACGAGATCGAGGTCCGGCTCAAGGGCGAGCGGATCCGCTGCGGCGGCAACGGTATGGCCGCCGTCGTGCGGCGCACGTTGCTCGCGCTGATGCAGGCCCGGGCCCGTGACGTCGGCGCGGACCTGCGGTTCTCCACCGAGGTGACCCTCGACGACCTGGCCGATTACGACCTCGTCGTCGCCGCCGACGGGACCGGCTCGAAGATCCGCGAGCAGCTCGGTGCCGACCTCGGTGTCGAGGTCGAGACCGCGGCGGCCAAGTTCATCTGGTTCGGCACGGACTACCTGTTCGACGGCCTGACCTTCGTGCACGAGCGCAGCCCGGACGGGGTGTTCGCGGTGCACGGCTACCCGATCTCGGACGAGGTCTCGACTTTCATCGTCGAGACCGACGAGGCGTCCTGGCGGCGTGCGGGGCTCGACGAGTTCGACGTCACCCAGCCGCCGGGGGCCAGCGACATGATCTCCAAGGAGTACCTGGAGAAGCTCTTCGCCGGCCAGATCGACGGGAAACGGCTACTGGTCAACAACTCGCGGTGGGGCAACTTCCGCACCCGCCGGACGAAGCGCTGGCACACGCTGTCGCCGCGCCCGGTCGCGCTGCTCGGCGACGCCGTGCACACCGCGCACTTCTCCGTCGGCTCTGGCACGAAGATGGCGATGGAGGACGCGGTCGCGCTGTCCCGCGCACTCGCGGAACACCCGGCCGACCTCCCCGCGGCCCTGGCGGCGTACGAGGAGGCCGCCCAGCCCTCAGTGCGCAAGATCCAGGACTCCGCGCGGCCGAGCCTGGCCTGGTGGGAGCACTTCGGGCGATACCACGATGAGTTCGAGCCCTGGCAGTTCGCGTACCACTTCCTGTCCCGTAGCATCACCGACGCGCGGCTGGCGAAACGCGCCCCGGACTTCGTCGCGGCCGGCCACCGCAGCTGGGTGGGAGTACACGGCGCCGAGCCTCTGGACACACCGTTCGAGCATGCGGGCTGGTCCGCACCCGGCCGGTGGGTGGAGATCGAGACCGTGGACGGGGTGCCAGCCGCGGTACGCAGCGAGCGCCCGCTGCCGCTACGCGAGCAGGCCGACCCAGGTCCGCGCGGAGTTCCGCTCCGTGCGCCGGAGTCGGAGGCCGGGCTCCCCGCGGTCTTCGCGGCCCTGGCGGAACTGGACCGGTCCGGGCTCGCGCTGGTCGCGGTGCACGGCGGGAACCCGCTGACCCGGATGCTGCTGTGCGAGCAGGCACGAATGCACGAGCGGATCCCGGCGCTGCTGGTCGAGCCTGGTTTGGACCGGGACCGGGCCGTCACCACGGTGCTGTCCGGACGGGCGGACCTCGTCGCCACGGGGGGGTCGTCATGACCGGGACCGTGCCGCGCTCCGCCGTTACGGGCACCCTCGACGCGCTGTTCGCCCCGCGCGGGATCGCCGTCGTCGGTGCCTCGCGGAGCCCGGAGAAGCTAGGCGCTGCGCTGGCCCGCTCCCTCTCCGGTTTCGCCGCGGGCGGCGGGAACCTGGCGCTGGTGAACGGCCGGGACGCCACCATGTACGGCTCGGTGTCCGCGGCCGCCACCGACGGTCCGGTCGATCTTGCCATGATCTGCGTCCCCGCCCCCGTGTGCCCGGCCGTGCTCGCCGAGGCCGCGGAGGCCGGCGTCGGCGCAGCGGTGATCTGCGGTGGCGGCTTCGCCGAGGCCGGCGGCGACGGCGCGGCGTTGCAGCAGCAGCTGACCGAGATCGTCGCCGGAACCCGGATTCGGTTGCTCGGTCCCAACACCAGCGGCTTCCTCGCCCCGTCGCGGGGCCTGACCGCCAGCTTCGTCCCGGGCGCGGCCGCGGTACCCGCGGGCCGGATCGCCGTAGTGGCCGCCAGCGGCGGGGTGAACCACGCCCTGTGCTTCCTGCTCGCCGAGGCGGGCCACGGGGTCAGTCTCGCCGTCGGGCTCGGCAACGGCGTGGACGTCACCGCCCCCGACGTAATGGCATACCTCGCCGACGACCCGTCGACCGCGGCGGTCGCCCTGCACGTCGAGTCCGTCACCGACGGCCCGCGGCTGGTCGCCGCCGTGCGGGCGCTGGCCCCGCACAAGCCGGTGGTGGCGCTCGTCGTGGGACGCCACGACGTCGGCGAGTTCGCCGCGTCCCACACCGGTGCGCTCGCGACGTCGTGGCGTACCACCCGGGCGGCCCTCGCACACGCCGGCGCCGTACTGGTCGACGACGAGCGCGAGCTGGTCGACGCGGTCGGCGCCCTCGCGGTCACCCGGGCCCGTCCCGCCGCGGACCCGGGCGTCGGCGTCGTCACCGCCCAGGCGGGCCCCGGCCTGCTGCTCCTCGACGACCTGCGCGGCCGGCGCGCCCGCGTGCCCGAGCTGACGGGCACCACACGGGAGACGCTCGCCGGGCTCCTGCCGCCACTCACCTTCCAGCGCAACCCGGTCGACACCGGCCGTCCCGGTCCGGAACTGGGCCGGATCCTCACCGCGGTGGCCGCCGACCCCGGTGTCGACGTCGTCGCGGCGTACGCACTCCACGAGCCTGACGCCGTGGACCTGGTCGCCGCCGCCGCCGAGCCGCGGCCCGGCGTGCCCCTGGTCCTCGGCGTCGGCGGCACGGGCGCCGCGGTGGTCGCACAGCGGCGGGCCTTGCTCGCCGCCGGTGTCGCGGTCGCCGCCGATCCGCGGGGGGTCGCCGCCGCGGTCGGTGCGCTCATCGCGGACGCCCGCGCCCGCGCCATCGCCCCCGCCGGCCGCGCACCGGTGCCCGGATCCGCCGAGTCCGTCCTGCACGGCCCGTTCGACGAGCACGCGGCCAAGGGACTGCTGGGGCGGCTGGGAGTCGCCACGCCACCCCGACGCGCCTGCGCCGACCGCGGAGAGGCCCACACCGCCCTCGCCGAGCTACCGGGCCCGGTGGCGGTGAAGCTGCTCGACGCCGCGATCCTGCACAAGACCGAGATCGGCGGCGTCCACCTCGGCGTGCGCACCCCGGAGGAGCTCGACGCCGCCCTCGACGCGCTCGAGCGCATCGGCGCGAGCCGGTTCCTGGTCGAGACCATGGCCCCGGGCGGCGTCGATCTCGTGGTCGGCGCCCGGCGCGATCCCGTCTTCGGGCCGATCACGCTGGTCGGCCTCGGCGGGACGACGGCGGAGGCGCTGGCCGACGTCGCCGTCCGGCCGGCCCCGTTGACCCCCGCCCAGGCCGCAGCGCTGACCGGTGAGCTGACCGGCCGTGCCCTCCTCGACGGCTGGCGCGGCGGCCCGGTCCTCGACCCCGCCGAGCTGGGCCGGATCGTGTCCGCGCTCGGCAACCTGCTCGTCGGCCGTCCCGAGCTCGATGAGATCGAGATCAACCCTCTGCGACTCACATCCGACGGCCTGCTCGCCCTCGACGCCATTCTGATCACCCGGGAGGTCGCCGATGCCCAGTCCCATTCGTGAGCACACCGTGCCGTGGCCCGACGCCGACGCCCGGCGGTACGCGGCCGAGGGCTACTGGGCGGGCCTTCCGCTCGGGCACCTGCTGGGCGAGGCCGCGGCCCGCACACCCGACGCCACCGCCCTCGTCGACGCGGCCGCAGGCATCCGGCTGACCCATGCGGAGCTGGCCGACCGGGCCGAGGCCGCGGCCGTCCGGCTCCGTGAGCTGGGGATCGCCAAGGGCGACCGGATCATCGTCCAGCTGTCCAACGGCTGGGAGCTCGTGGTCCTGACCTGTGCCTGCCTGAGGGCCGGGATCGTGCCGGTCATGGCGCTGCCGGCGCACCGCCGCCACGAGCTCACCTACCTCGCCACACACGCCGAAGCGGTCGCGATCGCCGTGCCGGACCGGGCCCGCGACTTCGACCACCAGACCCTGGGCCACGAGCTGGCCGCCGAGGTCGTCGCCGCCACCGGCGCCGGATGGCGCGTGCTCGTCGCGGGCGACGACATTCACTCCGGCAGCATCGACCTGCGGGCCCTGTGCGCGCCGGGCGACGGCCGCGCCCCTCTCGACGACGCCCCGGACAGCCGGGACGTGGCCGTCTTCCTTCTCTCCGGTGGCACGACCGGGCTGCCGAAGCTGATCGCGCGCACGCATGACGACTACGCCTACAACGCCCGCGCCAGCGCGGAGGTCGCCGGTGTCGCGGCGGACACGTCGTACCTGGTCGGCCTGCCCGCCGGGCACAACTTTCCGCTCGCCTGCCCGGGCATCCTGGGCACGCTGCTGGCCGGCGGAAAGGTCGTCACGCTGCCCTCACCCGAGCCGACGCGGGCCTTCGCGACGATCGCGGCCGAAGGGGTCACGCACACCGCCGTCGTCCCCGCGGTCGCGGGCCGGTGGCTCGAGCATGCGGCCGAGCGCGGGGCGGGGGAGCTGGCGAGCCTGCGGGTGCTGCAGGTCGGCGGCGCCCGCCTGGCCGACGAGCTGGCCCGCAAGGTCCGCCCGGTCCTCGGGGCGCAGCTCCAGCAGGTGTTCGGCATGGCCGAGGGCCTGCTCAACTTGACCCGGCTCGACGACCCGGACGAGATCGTCTGCACCACGCAGGGTCGCCCGCTCAGCCCCGCCGACGAGGTCCGGCTGGTCGACGAGTTGGACCGCGACGTCCCCGAGGGGGAGCCCGGCTCCCTGCTCACCCGCGGCCCGTACACCCCGCGTGGCTACTATCGGGCCGCCGAGCACAACGTCCGCGCCTTCACCCCCGACGGCTGGTACCGCAGCGGCGACATCTGCCGCCGGACGCCGGGCGGGTACCTGATCGTTGAGGGCCGGGACAAGGACATGATCAACCGGGGTGGCGAGAAGATCTCCGCGGAGGAGGTGGAGAACCTCGTCTACCAGCTGCCCGCGGTCAGCCAGGTCGCCGCCGTCGCGATGCCGGACCCCGGTCTGGGGGAGCGGGTCTGCGTCTACGTCGTGTGCCGGCCGAGCGCGTCGGTGACACTGGAGGAGATCCGCGCGTCGATGGAAGCGGCCGGCGTGGCGCGGTTCAAGCTGCCCGAGCACCTCGTCGTGGTCGACGCGCTGGCGTCGACGAAGGTCGGCAAGATCGACAAGAAGGCGCTGCGGGCGGACATCGCCGAACGGATCGCCGGGGCGCCGGCATGAGCAGGCAGGACGTCGAGTCCACCCGCCCCTGGATGTGAGAGGGCACCGCCCGCCTGCTCGCCGCCGCCGTTAGCGGCGCACTATCGGCGAAGGCGGGCTGCCCCGCCGTGGTTCTGCGCGTCATGGACCGCAGCCGCGCTCGGCGGCTCGGCGAGGATCCGCCGGAGGGAACATCGACGGAGGTCGCCGGCCCCGCAGCGGGAATCGTGGCCTGGCTGACGGGCCGATCACCGGCCGCGCGAGCGCGGAAAGGACCGCCCGGCCCGCCCGTGATGGTCGAGGGGCGGCGACCTGGCGTCTGAGCACGGCGAGGACACGCGGTTGAGACCCACTCCATACCGCGTGCCACCGGCCTCATTTCGTTCGCAACGGGACGGCTGTCGCGACTATTGACAAACCGGGCATTGCGGGGCGAGTCTGAGATCTCAGAAAACTTGAGATCTCAGAAGGACCCCAATGCATGCTTGGAGTTGCGACACATTCGTTGCTCTGCCCGACGCGACCTCCCATGGAGTCATGATCGTCGGGAAGAACAGCGACCGGCCCGTCTCCGACGCACAGCCGTTGCGTTTCGTGCCGCGTCGGCAGGCGACCGAAACGGCCACCGTGCGACTCGCATACGTGACACTCCCGGAGGCCGACGTGTCGTACGCGCACCTCGGTGGGTCGCCCTACTGGTGCTGGGGCCATGAGCTCGGGTTGAACGAGTGGGGCGTTGCGATCGGCAACGAGGCGGTGTACACCCGCGACCTGGCCGGCAACGTGGCGGCGGCCCGCCGGGGGAAGGCGCCGTCGGCGGGCATCCTCGGCATGGAACTGGTACGGCTCGGCCTGGAGCGTGGCCGTACGGCAAAGGAGTCGCTCACGGCGATGTGCGCACTGGTCGAGGAGTACGGCCAGTGGGGATCGGGTGTGCCGGGGGAGACGCCGAGTTCCGGCGCGTACGACAACTCGTACCTGATCGCCGACTCGCGCGAGGCCTGGGTCCTCGAGACGTCGGGGACGCGATGGGTCGCGCGGCGCGTCGACCGAGGGACCTACGCCATCTCCAACCAGCTCACCATTCGTACCGAGTGGGACCGCGCGAGCGACGACCTCATCGACCACGCCGTCGACGCCGGATGGTGGCCTGCGGAGCGCGGTCCCTTCGACTTCGCACGGGCGTACAGCGACCCGCGGACTCCACTGCAGGTGTCCCAGATCCGCCTGCAGCGTTCGCGCGATCTGCTCGCCGCGGCGACGGCGGGCGGCGGCGTCGACCTCGACTCCGCCAAGCGCCTCCTGCGCGACCACTACGACGGCACCTTCCTCGGCGGGCCGTACTTCAACGCGGCGATGCCTGACTTCCTGAGCCTGTGCATGCACTCGCATCCGGCGGGTTTCACCTGGGGGAACACCGCGAGTTCGGCGATCTGCGTCCTGCCCGAGGGGGAGGATGCGTTGCCGTACATGTGGTGGACGCCGGTCACGCCGTGCACTGGCGTCTACCTGCCGGTCTTCGTCGGCGCCGGGACGGTGCCCGAGGCGTTCGCGGCCGCGGGCCCGGCCGCCGGACTGAGCCGCCCCGAGGATGCGGCCGAGGACGGGTACGACGAGCGTTCCTACTGGTGGCGGTTCCGTCGTCTGCTCGACGCGGTCAAGGGCGACGAGGAGATGGCGTGGTACTTCGCGGACCGGCAGCCGATCGTGCGCCGGGAGTTCGACGCTCTCGAGCGGCGTTGGACGCAAGAACTCCCGGGCGTACGGAAGCAGGCGCTCGACCACCGAGCGGTCGGAGACGAGACGGCGTGCGCCGCGCTGCTGGCGCGCTTCACTGACGCGTGCGCTCGCGAGGCGTTGGACGTGCTGGACGACCTGTTCGGTCGGTTCGAGGGAGACAGCGATGGCCGATCGACCTGAGACCGCGTATGTGCGCAGCAACGGCCAGGTGACGTTGCCGGTCCACGTGCGCCGGGCCGCCCAACTCGCCGAAGGCGACGTCGTCGAGGTCGT
>JBJMIW010000133.1:0-2331 GCA_045806665.1 Actinoallomurus sp. | reverse complement strand
CGGCGGGCACCACGCAGACCTACGAGCAGCAGTCCAACCTCCTCGTCTCTAGCGTCCGGTTGTCGGTCTGCACCTGCCCCAGCGACATCCCGAACACCGCGAAAAGTGCGAACTACAACGGCACGAAGTACTTCATCACCCAGCACAACTACCTCGTCAACGTCGGCAACATCGACTACTCGCAGGGCAAGAACGGCAAGCTGACCGACCAGACGACCATCGAGACCACCTACAACGGCGGCAAGACCCTCAAGTTCCTGGGGGCGCCGTTCGCCCGGACCAAGCAGTTCACCCTGCAGGACGTCAGCGACGGGACCAGCAACACCCTGATGCTCGCCGAGGTCAACCAGGGCCAGGACGCGGACTTCCGGGGGCTGACCTGGTGGGCGCCGGGCAGCGGCTTCACGGTGTACCGGACGCCGAACGACCCCAAGTTCGACTACATCTCCAACGGCAACGGCGCCCCGGGCTGCGTGCCGAGTTCGCAGAACCCCTTGAACGCCGACTGCCAGGCCCAGGCCAGCCCCGACTGGAACGCCTTCGCCGCCCGCAGCCGGCACCCCGGCGGCGTGAACGTCGCCCTGTGCGACGGCAGCGTGCGCTTCGTGACCAACTCCGTCGACTGGACCGTCTGGCAGGCACTGGGCACCAGCCAGGGCGGCGAGGTCGTAGGGAATCATTAGAGTCGCTGCACAATAGGGCGTCGAGTTCGTAGGCTGGCGGGATGACGCACACCGACCGGCTAAGATGTTCGGCGGCTACCTTCCGCCAACTGACCGGGATCACCCCGGCCGCCTTCGACCGCCTGCTGGCCGACCTCGAACCCCGGTACGCGGCGGCCGACGCGAAGCGGAAGGCCCGCCCGGGGCGGAGGCGGAAGGCGGGGGCCGGGCGGAAGCACGCCCTGCCACTGGCCGACCGGCTGCTGATGCTCCTGATGTACTACCGGACGTACACGACCCATGTGTTCCTCGGGTTCCTGTTCGGGGTGGACGACTCGGCCGTGGGCCGGAACATCAATCCCCTGCAACCGCTCCTGGCCGGCGTCTTCCACATCCCCGAGCGGCGGGTCGAGCTGGACGAGGAGGACATCCGGGAGCTTTTCTTCGACGCCACCGAGCGGGCCATTCCCCGGCCGACTCGGGGGCAGCGGCGGTACTACTCGGGGAAGAAGAAGCGGCACACGGTCAAGCACCAGGTGGTCGTCGTCCGGCGGCGGAAGCCGACCGGCCCGGGGGCCAACCCCCGGCGGGTCCGGATCGTCGCCGTGTCCGCCGCCTTCCCCGGAAAGACGCATGACAAGAAGGTGTACGACCGGGCGAGGGTGGTGTGTCCGCCCGGGGTGACGCGGACCGGCGACACAGCCTACATCGGGACCGGGCTATCGGCGCCGAGGAAGAAGCCCCGCGGGGGTTCGCTGACGGCCCGCCAGAAGGCGGGGAACCGGCGGGTGTCGCGGCGGCGGATCGTGGTCGAGCATGGGATCGGGAAGATGAAGGTGTGGCGGATCGCCGCCGAGCGGTATCGGAACCCTCGCCGCCGGCACACCCTCATGATGAAGAACATCGCCGGGCTTCATAACCTGATGTTCGCCTGAACGGGGCCGAGAGGCGGGGTGATACGCTGGCACCACTCCCGACCCTATTGTGCAGCGACTCTAATGGTTACGTTTACTCGGGCCGCCCGTCACCGTCTGGGTGGGGCGGACGACCGCCGGGAGGGCCGCCCGGACCGCCGCGGCCGCCCGAGCCGCGGTCGCGCAGCTCCTTGAGCTGTTGCTTCTGCGAGTCGGTGAGAAGTTTCGCCAGCTTGGCGTCCACGTCCGATTGCAGCTCCGCCAGTTGTTTCTTCTGGTCGTCGGTCAGGTTCAACTGCTCCTGCAGGAATGGCGGCAGCACCTGGCCGGGCTGCATGCGACCGCCCGGAGGGCCGCCGAACCCGCCCGGGCCGCCGGGACCGCGACCACCGGGGCCGCCCGGCCCGCCACGGCCGCCCCGGGGTTCCTCTGCGGCCATCTTCGCCGCCAGCGCCTCCAGCTCCTCGCGGGTGACCACGCCGTCCTTGTTGGCGTCGGCCCGGTCGAACAGCCGCAGCAGCCGTTCGTCGGTGATCTCGTCCCGGGTCAGCTTGCCGTCCTTGTTCTTGTCGAACGCCATCATCCGCTCGACGATCGAGTTCGCGCCGGCCGCCTTCGGCCGCTCCTTGGGCGGCGCGTCGCCCGATTTGCCGCCCGGCGGCTGGGCCAGCGCCAGGGACATCATGGCCACGGCCCCGCCGGCTGTCAGCACCAATCGTTTCAGGTTCATCATCGGTTCGGTCCTCTGAAAAGTG
>JBJMIW010000132.1:0-32962 GCA_045806665.1 Actinoallomurus sp. | reverse complement strand
TTACAAGTTTGGCAGCTATTGCCGAAAAGGTTACTGAATTGGGGTCTTTTGGTGTCGCTGGGGCCTGTGTGAAGATCTGGGCGTCGTTCCCCCCGCCAGCTCTGAGGAGAGCACATGCGACGACGCGTCACCGGGACCCTCATGGGTGGGTTGATCCTCGCCCTGGTCCCCTTCCTGTCCAGCCCCGCCTCCGCCGCCCCGGCCGCAGCCACGAGCGCGGCCGCCCCCGCGGCGCCGGTGGCCCAGCACCCGTTCCACCACGCCTGCGCCACTCCGCAGGCGGGCCGCGCCAGCTGCAACGCCCTCGTCCGCGGCGATGTCGCCACCAGCGCCGCCGCCGTACGACGTGCGGCCGCCACCCCGTCCGGCCTCTCGCCGAGCAACCTGCAGAGCGCCTACAAACTGTCGACCAGCGGCGGCTCCGGCCAGACCGTCGCTATCGTCGATGCCTACAACGACCCGACCGCAGAGGCCGACCTGGGCGTCTACCGGAGCCAGTACGGGCTCTCCTCGTGCACGACCGCCAACGGCTGCTTCAAGAAGGTCGACCAGAACGGCGGCACGTCCTACCCGAGGACGGACGGCGGCTGGGCGCAGGAGATCTCCCTCGACCTCGACATGGTCTCCGCCGTCTGCCCCAACTGCAAGATCGTGCTGGTCGAGGCGAAGTCCGCGTCGTTCGCCAACCTCGGCGCCGCCGAGAACACCGCGGCCCGGCTCGCCAACGTCATCAGCAACAGCTACGGCGGCTCCGACGCCTCGGACTCCAGCTACGGCTCGTACTACAACCACCCCGGCAAGGCGATCACCGTCAGCTCCGGTGACAGCGGCTACGGCGTCGAGTACCCGGCGTCCTCGCACTACGTCACCGCCGTCGGCGGCACCTCGCTGAAGACGGCGAGCAACACCCGCGGCTGGACGGAGACCGTCTGGAGCGGCGCGGGCAGCGGCTGCTCGGCCTACAACACCGCGCTGTCCGGCCAGTCCAGCGTCGGGACGGGCTGCGCTAACCGAGCCGTCGCCGACGTCTCCGCGGTCGCCGACCCGAACACCGGCGTCGCCGTCTACGACAGCACCGCCTACCAGGGCATGAGCGGCTGGATGGTCTTCGGCGGCACCAGCGTCGCCGCGCCGATCATCGCCGGCGTGTACGGCCTGGCCGGCAACGCCGCGAGCATCGACAACAACTACCCCTACGCCCACTCCGGCTCGCTGTTCGACGTGACCTCGGGCAGCAACGGCATCTGCGTCACGTCGCAGCTGTGCAACGCCCGCACCGGCTGGGACGGCCCCACCGGCCTGGGCACGCCGAACGGAACCGGCGCCTTCTAGTCAGGCTGATCAGGTGAACGGCGGGCCCGGCGCGTACGACGCCGGGCCCGTTCGCCACATCCAGTAGCGGACCGCTCGCCGTGACGCCCGGGCGGTCGGCGTGGGCGGGGTCTCCGGCGACGTACCGGATGTCCGCGTCTCCGGTCCCGCGGTGCATACCGACGGGTAGGATGATCTTTGCGAGCCGACCAGAGTCGATCGGCGACCATGAGGGGGTGGCGGCCGTGACGAACGGACAGAACCCGGCGACCAGTCGGGCGGACCAGGCCGACGAACAGGCCCCACCGGGCATTGACGTACGGACGCCCAGCCCGGCGCGGATCTACGACGTCTTCCTCGGCGGCAAGGACAACTACGCCGCCGACCGGGCCGCGGCCCAGGTCGCGATCGAGGCCGGACCCGACATCCCCCGCGCCGCCCGGGAGAACCGCGCGTTCCTCAGCCGGGCCGTGCGCTTCGCCGTCGAGAGCGGCATCCGGCAGTTCATCGACCTCGGTACCGGCCTGCCGACCCAGGGCAACGTGCACGAGGTCGCCCAGTCACTCGCCCCGGACGCCCGCGTCGTCTACGTGGACAACGACCCCATCGTGCTCGCCCACGCGCGAGCACTGCTGCCGCCGTCCAAGACCACGACCGTCATCCAGGCCGACTTCCGTGAGCCGGCCGCGATCCTCGACCACCCGAAGACACGGTCACTGATCGACCTGGAGCAGCCGGTCGCCGTGCTCATGCTGGCGGTCCTTCACTTCGCCTCCGACGACGAGGTCCGCGCGTCGATCAGGGCGTTCCGCGCGGCGATGGCCCCCGGCAGCCTCCTGATCCTGTCGCACAGCACCACCGAAGGACACCCGGAGACCGGCGACCAGGCCGCCGGTGCCTGGAAGAACGCCACCGCCCGCCTGCAGAGCCGGACCCAGAAGGAGGTCGAAGCCCTGTTCGACGGCTTCGACCTGCTCGAGCCCGGCGTCGTGTGGGTGCCCCAGTGGCGGCCCGACCCCGGTGCCGAGGACGGCACCCGCTGGATCTACGCCGGCGTCGCCCGCAGGCCCTGAGCCCCCTCGGCGGCTCGCTCAGGCCGGCTGACAGGCGCGGCACCAGACGGTCGTACGGCCCCCGACCCGGCACCGGGACAGCGTGGTACCGCAGCGCGGACAGGGCTCGTCCTGCTCGTCGCGGGCTCCGGAGAGCCAGGTGTCGCGCCGCGGAATCCGCTCGGCCTTGACCGCCTCACGCAGGATTTCCTGCATCGCCCGGTACAGGGCCATCAGGTCCGCCTCACTCAGATCCGGCAGCGCCCGGAGCGGGCTGATCCGAGCCTGCCAGCAGATCTCATCGGCGAGCAGGTTGCCGAGGCCAGCGAGAAGGGACTGATCGATCAGGGCCGGCTTGAGGTAGCCGCGGCGGCCGGACAGCAGCTCGCCGAAACATTCCCGGGATACGTCCAGGGCGTCCGGTCCCACGTCTCCGACGATCCGTTCGGCCTCCTCCTCGTCGCCCGCGAGACGTATGCCGTGGAGCTTGCGCATGTCGTGGAAGCGCAACTCGCCGTCCGCGAGGCTCCAGGCCACGCGATCGTGCCGGTGTGGCGGCTCGTCCGACGTATGCCAGGACAACGAGCCCGTCATGCCGAAGTGAAAGATCAGCACCGGACCGCCGACCGGAGCGAGCAGCCACTTCCCCCGCCGCCGAGGCTCCTCGAACCGGCGGCCGCACAGCGCGTTGTCCAGCGCCCGTGCCGTCGTCCCGCGCAGCACACCGGCGTCCCACACGCGTACGGCCGTGATCTGCTCACCGGTGTGCTCGGCCAGCACCCGGCGGAACCCCTCAACGTCAGGAAGCTCCGGCACGAAGAAGTGGTACCCACGCCACACGAGAATGAAAAACCCTCCGAACCCGTGGATTCGGAGGATTTCCCAATGTGGGGCCGGTGGGACTCGAACCCACACTGGCACGCTCCTAAGGCGTGTGCCTCGGCCGATTGGGCTACGGCCCCTTGCTCTTCTTGTTCTTCATTCTACCGGCATACGTCGGTGTCTGTGAGTGGCAGTTCGGGCAGAGGAAGCGGAGATTGCCCTGGCGATTGTCGAAGTAGTCCCCGTTGATGTGATCGACGTGCAGGATCAGCGGCTTGTCCTTCCACGTCGCCGCCAGGCCGCACTCGCCGCAGCGGTAGGCCACCCCCGTCTCGATTAATGTCCGCCGCAGGATTTCCGGCCGCTGTCGCCGCGTGTCGCTCGGACGGATGACGAAGACCTGCTCGGGTGTCAGCCGGTGGGCCGCCGGCTTTCCTCTGTTCCACCCGTGACGGCCGAAATGGGAAGTGTCGATATTGAAGTGCTTGAGTCTCCGGCTGATGTGCGCGTGGGCTCCTCCCGACCATGGAATACCGAGATAGCGCAGGACGCCTGCGATGCTGTTCGAGGCGGCGGCCGCTTCGGCGAGCAGCCCCGGAGTGTACTTGTAGCTGTACTTTCTGTTGACCATGGCGTGACGGTAGCGCCAGGGTCGGACAGTCCTGGGGCGGTCGCCTCAGACGCCGAGCTCCTTGAGGATGCGCTCGACGTGGCCGGTGGCCTTCACGTTGAAGAAGGCCTTCTCGATCTTGCCGTCGGCGTCGACGATAAAGGTCGACCGGATGACGCCGACCATGGTCTTGCCGTACAGCTTCTTCTCGCCGTAGGCACCGTACGCCTGGAGGACCTTGGTGTCGGGGTCGGACAGCAGCGGGAAGGTCAGCTCGTCGCGGTCGCGGAACTTCGCCAGCTTGGCGGGCTCGTCGGGGGAGATGCCGAGCACGGCCACTCCCGCCTCCTCCAGCGCCGGGAGCGCGTCGCGGAAGCCGGCCGCCTCCTTCGTGCAGCCGGGCGTCATGGCCGCCGGGTAGAAGTAGACGATCACGCGCCGGCCGCGGTACGACGACAGCGACACCGGATTGCCGTCGGCGTCGGGAAGCGTGAACTCCGGGGCCACGTCTCCGGGCTGCAGTCGTTGCTCCGTCACTGGATCACCTTTCCGGTCGAGCTGAGTCCCACCGTACCCGTGTCGCAGCATACGACGCGTGATCGGGGTAGAAGTCGCCCAGGAAGCGATGTTCGGCGGGGGCGCCTGACAGACTGTCCGGGGGTCATGCCGCCGATTCCGATCACCACCGCAGGAAGGAAACCTCATGGCCGACAGAGCCCGCGATCCAGCGGCGATTGAGCGGGACATCGAGCAGACGCGCGAGGAACTGGCGCGCAGCATCGACGAGCTCGCCGACCGGCTGAGCCCCAAGCACGCCGCGGAACGTGGCATGGCGAGGGTCAAGGAGGAGGCGTGTCGCGTCGCCGAGGACATCGGCGCGATGGTCCGGAGGGAGCCGCAGGATCGGCCGCGGAGCGCGCTGACCGGGCCGGTGCTGATCGGTGCCGGTGTCGTGGTGACGACCGTCGCGCTGCGGCTGCTGCTGCTCCGGCGCCGCAGCTGACCGGATGGGCGAAGCGTCCAGGCTCCTCGCGGGAGGGGCCTGGACGCTTCGTCATTCCGGGAGGCTGGGTCAGCGCAGACGTACGGCGGTGGCGGCGCTGCCGTCCGCCTGGGCGTCGAAGGCCACGGTGAGGGTGCCGCTGCCACCGGGGACCGTGACGGTCCGGGTCCCCGCGGCGGTGAACGCCACCTTCGTCTGGCCGAGGATCTTTCCGTTCCAGACGTAGGCGTACGCGGTGCCGGGGCCGGTGGCCCGGATCCGGAACGTCACCGCGCCGCCGGTCACGGTGGGCCGCCCGACGACGCCGGCCGTGTCGGAGCGGGGTGCGGCCGGTCCGGCCGCGAGCGGGACGCCGGTCCTGGCGGCCTGCAGGATCGACTGCGGAGAGTTGACGGACAGCGCCGCGGTCTTGGAGATCACCGGGGGCGGCGCGGTGGTGGGCCGGCCGGGCGGCGGGGTGTAGCCGGGGAGGGTGGCCCGGCCCCAGCGGTACGGGTCCCCCTGGACGCCGCCCCAGGTCGACCAGCCGATGCGGGTCTGACCGGTCCTGTCGGTGGTGTCGGAGTCGTAGACGAAGATGTCGAGACCGAGACGCGATGGGTCGGCGGCGGCGGGCAGGTCGGCGAGCGGGATCTTCGTCTCGACGGTGTAGCCGGTGTACGGCTTGTCGACGACCGAGGCGACCCGCATGCCGGGCGCGGTCTGCGCGCCAGGCCCCTGGTCGTTGTCGGCGTCGCGTTCGAAGCAGGGCGTGCCGCTGGTCGTGGTCGGCAGGATGCCGGTCTTGAAGGTGGTGGAGGTGTTCTCGGCGTCGCCGCGCGGGTCGAGGGAGATCTCGACGGAGTCGGTGCGCCAGTGCCGCTTGCAGTCGGCGGGGTCGAGGACGCTGCCCTGCTTGTCGTCGGTGACGTGGACGAGGACGTAGAGGACGTCGTCGTACCAGGCGACCTTGCCGGTGGCGGAGCAGTCGGCGGCCGACGCGCAGGGGCTGCCCTCCCAGAGGCGGGACAGGTTCAGGGTCGGGCCGGGGTACTCGGCGGCGGAGTCCTTGCCGTCGACCGTGGGCTCCTTGGTCGCGTGCGGGATCGTGGTGGCCGGGACGAGCTCGAGCGCCGCAGTCGCGGCGTCCGGGTCGCCGGTGGACGTCGTCGTGATGGTGTAGTCGTAGTCCCCGCCGGTGCCGCCCTGGTTCGAGGTCGGCAGCGACGTGTCGGTGTTGCGCACGGTGAAGGCGACCGATCCCTTGGCGCCGGCACCGAGGGTGTACGGCTTGGACGCGGCGTCCGCGGCGAACCCCTTGGGCAGGTTGAGGGCGACCGCCCCCTTCCGGGCCTCCTTCGTGGTGTTGGTCAGGTCGACGCGGACCTGGCGCGAGGCGCCGGAGGCGAGGGTGAGGACCCGCTTGACCCGGTCGGAAAGCTGCGGGACGCCGGTGGCGGCGGCCCAGGAGCCGAAGTCGGAGACGCGGGGGAGCGGCTGCTGGCGGCCGGTGACCGCGGGTTCGACCTCGACGGCGCGGCCGGTCGTGCCGGTGCCGTGCCCGGTGGTCAGCGTCGCGCCGAGCCGTACGCGTCCGGGCCTACCGGCGGCCGTGACGGTGAAGGTCGCGGTGCCGTGGCGCAGGACACCGGATCCGGTGACGGTCCAGCCCGCGGGTGGGGACAGGGTGACGCGTCCGGGTACGGACGCGTGCGCGGTCACGGTGAACGGCTCGCCGGGGGCGACGCCGAAGCGGCTTGTGGTCAGGTAGAGCTCGGTGCCGAGGGGCAGTCCGCCCCTGGCTCGGTAGGTCGCGCCTTCCAGCGCGGCGAGGGGATCGTGGTTCCCGCGGGTGAACGGCACGCGGCTGTCGACGAGAGTGAAGTAGTCACAGCCGATCTTGTTGGGGTCGCTCGGGGCGTCGGGGTTGTGGGCCCAGCCCTGGCTGGCGTAGAGGCGTCCGGCCTCGGTCTCGATCTGCGCCCAGGTCTTGCCGTTCTTGGCGGCGCGGCCGTCCCAGACGCCGTAGACGTCGGCGCTGGGGTCGGTGGGCGTGAACGTCGTCTCACAGGAGGGGCCGGTGCCGCTCTTGACGAGGTGCTCCTGGTGGAGCAGACGGGCGGCGCGCCAGGGCCTGAGGTGCTCCTTGGTGAGCTGTTCGGGGAAGGCCTTGGGGTCGGCGGCGAGGTAGTACGCCTCGACGGCCAGGCGCCCGGCCTCCTGGTGGTTGCCGTGCTGGCCGGGGATGGGGGACGGCGTCATGGTCGTGATGACCTTGGGCCGCGTCTCGCGGACCAGGCGGACGACCTTGGCGAGCGTCGAGTCGTGGTCCCAGACCTGGCGGGTGAGCTCGTCGCTGACGGTGTAGTAGAAGTCGACCTTGTCGAGGTAGTGCACGTCGGTGATGCCGGCCTTGGCGACGGCGGCACGTTCCTCGCCTTCGCGGAGCAGGCCGAGGGCCGGGCCCTCCTCGGTGCCGACCGCGTTGCCGCCGCCCTCACCTCGGGTGATGGTGAGCACGCCGGTCTTCACGTGGGCGTTCTCGTTCCACTGGCCGTACGTGGAGAGGTTGAAGGACTCGTCGTCGGGATGCGCGCCGACGAACAGGACGTCCAGCCCGCCTGGTCGGGGCGGGTCCTTCGGGCCGGCGTGGGCGGGGGGTGCGAGGCCGAGCAGGCCGGCGGCGAGCGTCAGGGAGAGGGCGAGGCTCCTACGCATGGGGGGTCAACTCCTTGGGGGGAAGACGCTATTCCTTCATGGCTCCCGAGAGCATTCCGGCGATGAAGTGGCGCTGGAGGAAGGCGTACACGAGCACGACGGGCGCGGCGACGATCAGCGCGGCGGCCATCAGCATCTGGTACTCGGTCTGATGCTGGCCCTGGAAGATCGACAGGCCGAGCGGCGCGGTCCGCAGGTCCTCGCTGGAGTTCATGATGACCCGGGCGAGCAGGAACTCGTTCCAGGTCCACATCGCGATGAGCACGACCATGGTGAGGATCGCCGGGCGGCCGACCGGCAGCAGCACCCGCCACAGCGTGGTCCAGCTGGAGGCGCCGTCCATCCGGGACGCCTCGATGAGGGAGCGTGGCGCCGATCGGAAGTAGGCGCGCATCCAGAACACCCCGAACGACACCGACTGGGCGATCTGCGGCAGCATCAGGCCGGGCAGGGTGTTGTCGAGGCCGACGGAGCGCAGGTCGAAGTAGAGCGGCACGACGATCGCCTCGGTCGGCACCATCAGGCCGGCGATGAACACGTAGAACAGGGCGGTCGCGCCCCGGAACTCCATCGTGCCCAGGGCGTACCCGGCCAGGATCGACAGCGCCGACGCTGCGACGACGACCACGGTGACCACGATCAGGCTGTTGGTGAGGTACCGGGCGAAGTGCCCCTTCCGCCAGGCGCCGGTGAACGCGTCGGCGGACGGGTGCGGCAGGCCGAGCGCCTGGGAGGCCACCGCCAGCAGCGGGAACACGGCGATCACCGTGAAGACGATCAGCACGGCGTACGTCGTGGCGCGCTCGGCCCGCGAGGTCGTCGGTGTCACGGGCGGCCCTCCACGAGGCGGCCGACGCCGGCGGTCACGGCGAACACCACCACCGCGATCGTGATCCCGATGGCGCAGGCGAGGCCCACCTCTCCGGTGTTGAACGTCCGGTTGTACACCTCGTACGCCGGGACCCGGGTCGCGTCGCCGGGGCCGCCGCCGGTGGTCAGGTAGATCAGGTCGAAGTTGCGCAGCGCGGCGATGATGGTCAGCGTCAGCGCGACGGACAGCTCCCGCCGGAGCCCGGGCAGGGTGACCGCGAAGAACTCCCGGACGGCTCCGGCGCCGTCCACGCGCGCTGCCTCGTACAGCTCGCGGGGGATCTTCTGGACCCCGGCCAGGAACAGCACCATGGCGAGCCCGATCTCGGCCCAGGTGCCGATGAGCCCGACGGACGGCAGCGCCCAGGTGAAGTCGCCGAGCCAGCCGCGGGCGAGGCCGCCCAGCCCGACCAGGCGGAGCGTGCCGTTGATCGGGCCGTGCTCGGAGTAGATCCACTGCCAGGCGACGGCGACCGCGACCATGGCCACCACCTGCGGCAGGAACAGCACGGTGCGAAAGAACGTCAGCCCGCGTGGCCGGGACCGGGACATGACGGCGACCAGGAGGAACGCGACGCAGCAGGGCAGAACGGCGTAGAAGAAGACGAGCACGGCGGCGTGCCCGAACGTTCCGCGCAGGCGCGGGTCGCTGATCGCCTGCGTGTAGTTGCCGAGCCCGGCCCAGGTGCCGACGGTGAGCCCGTCCCAGTGGAACAGCGAGAGGTACGCGCCGTGCAGCAGCGGCCAGAGCAGGAACGCCGCGTAGACCACCAGGGCGGGGAGCACGTAGAGGTAGGCGACCCGGCGCGGCTCGCCCGGCGGCCTGGCACCCGCCGGGCGCGCCTCCGTACGGGGCCGGTCGTCGGCGGATCGTACCCGGGTGGCCGGGGGCTTCACCGCTTGGCCAGGAAGGCCGCGTAGTCGCGCTGGGCGTCCTGCATGCCCTGCTGCGGCGTCTTCCTCCCGGCGATGATCTCCTGGAGGACGCCGCCGAGCGTGTCGAGGAACGTCGTGGTCGAGTAGTCGAGGTAGGGGACGAGGATGTCCTTGTCGCTGGCGGTCTTCCAGGCGGCGAAAAGGTCTCGGCCCACGGCGGAGGTCGGCTGCGCACTCGCCGGGGGGAGTGCGGCGAGGCCGCCGGTCTGGGTGACGACGTCCATCGCCTGCGGGGCGGTCATGAAGTTGAGGTACGCGGCGGCGACGTCGGGGTGCTTGGACTTGGAGGTGATCGCGAGGGGCAGGCCGGGGCCGCCGAGCGTGGCGGCGGGCGCCCCGCCGGCCTGGGCGGGGGGCGGGAGCAGGTAGCGGACCTTGTCCCCCATCTTCTTCTGCAGGTCCGCGGCGAACCATGGCCCGCCGATCAGGAACACGCCGTCGCCCTTGGCGAACGGCCCGGGGGAGTCGTTGTACTTGCCGGCGTTGACGCCGGAGGGGAAGTAGCCGTTCTTGGCCCAGTCGGCGAGCTTCTGCGCGGCCTGCACGACGGATGGATCGGTCCACGCGCCGCCGCGGCCGAACACGAGGTCGCGCAGCTTGTCCTTGCCGGTCGTCTGGCCGAGCAGCACCCCGAACTCGTGGATGCCGGGGAACTTCTCCAGGTTGGCGAAGTAGATCGGCGTCTCACCCTTGCTCTTGGCCGTCGCCAGGTCCTGCTCGAACTCCGTCCAGGTCGTCGGCGGCTTGAGACCCAGCTTGGCGAGTTTGTCAGTGTTGTAGTAGATCCCGACGGCCTCGCCGGTCATCGCGACGCCGTACAGGCTGCCGGAGCCGATCGTCTTGCCGTCCGGCGTGACGCTGTTGAGCTGGGTGAGCCCGGCGGGGAAGCGCTTGCGGAAGCCATAGGCGTTCTCGTACGGGTCGAGGGGGAGGAGCGCGCCGGCCTTCACGAGGGCCGCCATGATGCTGTAGCCCTGGTTCGCCTCGACGACGTCCGGGGGGCTGCCGCCGGACAGCGCCAGCCGGAGCGTCTTCTCCAGGTCGCTGAAGGACCGCGACACCCGCTTGACCGTCACGTTGGGGTACTTCGCGTGGAAGGCCGCGTTGAGCTTCTGCATCTGCTCGTTCTGGCCGCCGAGGACCTCCTGGTCCCAGACCGTCAGCGTGACCGGGCCCGCCTTGGCGATGTCCGTGCTGACGGCACTGGGGGCGGTCGACCTCGGCTTGCCGCCGCCCGACCCGGGGGCGCAGGCGGACACCGCGACCAGCGCCGCTGTCAGGACCACGAACGGTTTCCGCATGGGGGGCTCCTTCGTCAACCGAACCGGCGGCGCGGCCTTCTCTCAAGATCTTCTACCTCGTGCGGGCCTTCGTTACGGTCACGCCTGCCGTACGGTCGGCTCCGCGCGCGCGACGGTGTCGACCGAGGAGTCGGGGATGTACGGGACGACGAAGGCGTAGTCCCGCAGGATCTCGTCGGGGACCTCGCCGGACTCGCCGAACGCCGCGATCTCCCCCCAGCACGGCGAGCCGAGCGACCCGCTGAAGTGCCGGACGGACAGCCCGGCGCAGAGGTTGGCGAACAGCAGCCGCTCGCCCAGGTCCCAGCCGGCGAGCGTCCCGTAGACGAACCCGGCGGCGAACACGTCGCCGGCGCCGGTCGGGTCGAGGGCCCTGACCGGCAGGGCGGTCGCCTCGGCCCGCTCGCCCGTGGTCGTGTCGATCGCGATGGCGCCGTCGCCGCCGCGTTTGACCACGACGACGGGCACACGCTCGGCCAGGGCGTCGAGGGCCTCTTCGGGGGAGCTGGTCCGGGTGTAGGCCATGGCCTCCACGGCGTTGGGCAGGAACACGTCGACCAGTTCCAGGCGGTGGAGCACGTCGACGGACCAGGTCTCGGTGGGGTCCCAGCCGACGTCGGCGACCACGGCGGCGCCGTTGTCCCGCATCGTCGCGGCCCACTCCGGGACGGGGTGGGCGAGGTCGAGGAAGCAGGTCCTGGCCTTGGGCGGGGTGCCGACGAGCGCTTCGGGCAGCACCGGCATGGGCCGATGGTAGGTGACCATGCTGCGGTCGGCGTCGTAGGCCAGCGACACGGTGACCGGGGTGGGCCAGCCGGGCAGCCGCCGGGAGTGGACGAGCCCGACCCCCTCCTGCTCCGACAGGGTCCGCCAGAGGTAGCCGCCGAACATGTCGTCGCCGAACGCGGCGGCCAGGCCGACGTTCAGGCCGAGCCGGCTCATCGCGACCGCGATGTTGGCGATGCCCCCGGGAGCCGACCCCAGGCCGTCGGTGATCAGCTCGGTGCCGGGCGGCGGCAGGGCCGGCAGGCCGGTGAAGATCATGTCCATGAAGACCGTGCCGGCCAGGAAGACGTCGAGGCCCCCGCCGTCACCGTGCAGGAGCTCGGCGGCGGTCTCCCGCTCGACGCAGGGATCTTCCAGTCGCGGCTCGGGCGGTCGGCCCGGTGGCGCGACCATCGGTTTCACTTGGTCCACGGCGCCTCCCCTCCGGCGGGGATTCAAACATCGTCGTACGACAGTACGCGCTGCTGGACCGTTCCCTGGAGATGTCGCGGAAGTTCCCTTTCTCTTTTCCGGACTCCCGCGCTCAGAGGAACGTCCTGCCCTCGCCACGGTAGGTCGGGACCGAGCCGCTCACCCGGTGGCCGTCCACCAGGTGCAGGGTGTCGAACCGTTCGCACAGCTCACCGGCCTTCGCGTGCCGGAACCAGACCCGGTCGCCGATCCGCAGCCGGTCGGCGGCGGCGCCGAGCAGCGGGGTCTGGACCTCGCCGGCGCCCTCGCGCGCGTCGTAGCGCAGCCCCGCGGGCAGGTACGGCTGCGGCAGCCGGCTCCGGTCCGCCACCCCCGATGCGAGGTAGCCGCCGCCGAGCACGGTCACGACGCCGGGCGCGGGCCGCCGTACGACGGGAAGGGCGAACAGCGCGGCCGGGCTGCCGGAGAAGTTCGTGTAGTGGTCGAAGAGGACCGACTGGTACAGGCCCGAGCCCGCGGCCACCTCGGTCACGGCCTTCTCGGCGGCCGTCTTCTCGACGCTGCCGGTCCCACCGCCGTTGACGAACTCCAGGTCGGCGATCTCCCGGACCGCCTTAACGATCAACGCGCGGCGGCGCGCCAGCTCGACGCGCGACTGCGCCTGGATCAGGCGGACCGCCCGGGAGAAGAGCGGTTTGCCGGGCGGGTCGTCCCCCACGCCCGCGATCTGGGACTCGTACGCCATCAGCCCGACCAGCCGCAGGCCCGGACGCCGGCCGATCTCCCGGGCGAGCCCGGCCGCCTGATCCGGTGTGCGGACGGGCGACCGGAGCGCTCCGACGCGGATCCGGCCGCCGACCGCGCGCCAGGCGGCGTCGATGTCGAGGCAGACCCGGATGGGTCGGCCGCCGGTGGCCTTCTGGATGAGGTCGAGGTGCTCGACGGAGTCGACCATGACGGTGACGGTGGCCGCCGCGTGCTCGTCGTCGGCCAGCCGCGCGAGGGCGCCCTGGTCGGCGGTGGGGTAGGCGACGAGGATGTCGTCGCTCACCCTCTCGTCCGCCAGCCACAGGGCCTCCGGAAGCGTGAACGCCATGACGCCGGCGAAACCGTCGATCGCCAGGACCTGTTCGAGCAGGGCACGGCAGCGCACCGACTTGCTGGCCACCCGGATCGGCTTGCCGTGCGCGCGCCGGGTCAGACCCGCCGCGTTGGAGCGGAACGCCGCCAGGTCGACGATGGCGAACGGCGATTCCAGGTGAGACGTGGCCATGTCGTACCGTTTGCGCGGCGTCATGCCCGCAGCGTGCCACACACCGGACGAATATGAGAAGAGTTCACGTCCGGGAATGGGCGGCGAAGAAGTCCCAGAGCCGCCCGCTCACGCCGGACGGCCACTGGTGCCCGACGCCCGTCACCGTGCACAGGACGACGTCGACTCCGCCGCGTCCGGTGGACAGGCAGCCGGCGGCGCCGGCGGTCCGCAGGTGCGACAGCCCGTCGGCCCGTCGCCAGAAGTCCACCGCCCGGATCACCGGCGGAAACGGCCGCCGGTCGTTGAAATCCCGGTGTCCGCCGCCGCCGTACGGGACGTTGCGGTCCGCGGTGCCGTGCCAGACCATCACCGACACCGGCCGGGAGGGATGGCACGCCGTGACCAGTGCGCCGGAGACCACTCCGAACGCGGCGACCTTCCCCGTGACCTCGCACGCGAACCGGTACGCCATCCCGGCCCCGTTGGAGAACCCCGTGACGTAGACCCGCTTCGGATCGGCCAGCCCCGCGCCGGTCAGATGGTCGATCAGCTTCGTGAGGAAGCCGACGTCGTCGATGTGGGCAACGCGGGCAGGCCCGCAGCAGTCCCCGGCGTTCCAGGTGAAGGCGAACCCGCCCGGATAGACGGCGAGGAACCCGTGATCGTCGGCGAGGCCGTCGAACCCCGTCTTCTTCTCGAAGCCGCTCATGTCGTCCGCCCCGCCGTGCAGTGCGACGACGAGCGGGGGCGGTCGTACGGGCCGCCCCGAGCGGAACCGCTCCCGCGCCAGGACCGGTGGCACGTGGATGAGGTACTCCCGGTGGCCGGGCGTGCCGACATCGATCTTCATCCGATGGGTGCCCGCCGCCGTGGGGACATCGCCGACCGACGCCGGCACGCCGTGGCGTGCGGATCCACGGGAGGGCCGGGGCGAACCACGCCGCCCGGAGCCCGGAGACTCGTACGCCCCGAGCACGAGGAGGCCGATCACCACGAGCGCCGCAACCCGTCGCATGCCACCGATCTAACCCACCCGCGCCCCCAGAAACTATTCACTCGTAGCGCGAGTTTCGCGTAGGGGCTACCGACTCCTTGGAGCCGGCACCCCCTACGCGCGAGGTCGTCTGCCGGGCGAGGCCGCGTCTGCTCTATGCGGTGTTCCCCGGTTTCGCGGCCGTCTCGTCGAGGATTGCCCGTGCCGTCGACACCTTAAGGACCAACCGCCGCGAATTCCGCTTGATCGCTTGGAACCCGTGGTGCGTGTACGTGGTGCGTGTAGAAGGCTGCGGCGTAGTCATCGATCGCGTCCACGACGATGATGCGTCCACCCGCGAGTTCGGACGCCTTGATCGCTGTCTCGAGGGCTTCATGTAGCAGCCAGCTGCCCACTCCGGAGCCGTGGAGCGAACGGTGAAGGGCGAGACGCCCGAGGAGGTAACCCGGGACGACTGAGACGCCACCCGCCAAGGATCTCGTGAGATCGGCCTTCACTACCTCTGTCGGAGTGATGGCGTAGTAGCCGACGACGCTTAGCGAACCCTCCTTGATCCAGACGTAGGAGCGGGCCGTGTCCGAGCGTTGGGCCCGATGAGCCTCGCGAAGCAGCCAGTCATTGAGAGATCCGACCCCGTAGTCGAACCGATCGTGGTCATGGACGTGCTCCAGCCGCTCTGAGAGGAACGGCGTCATGACCGCTTGTAGGGTCGCGGCTGCCCGGCCATGCGCTTGAACACCGGGGGGACCTCGTCGGGCTCGTCCAGGGTGGCGAGGAGCTCGTCGAACTGATCGGCGGGCATCCAGGTGACGTCGGAGCTCGCGAGCACCCGACGGGCCTCTTCCTTCGCCACGCGCAGCATGAAGGCGGACACCGACTCGCCCAGCGCCTCGGCGGCCCGGGTGATGAGCCGCTCTGTGGTGGCGTCGGTGCGCAGCTCGATGCGGCGGTCCTTCTTCGCGGTCATGAGCATCACTCCCACCTCCTCTCAACGTAGGGGTCCGCCTGGGAGCGGACAACGGTAGATCGAATTCTTACGGTGACTTGGTGAACGCGCTACGTGATTATAGACAGAAAGCTCGCTAGCGCGGCATGGAGCGGTGTGACTCAGCTTTGGGTCGGTCGCAGGGCGAGGTCGGGGGCCGGACGGGCCGGGGGCTCGTCGTCCTCGGGGGTCTGCAGGGCGGTCACGGTCGCGGCGAGGGCCAGGGGGACGGCGACGGCGAGGGCGAGGGCGGGGACCGCGATCCCCGAGTCGTTGACCGCCCCGCCGACCAGGGCGGTGACGAACGCGCCGGACAGGCCGGCCCGCAGCATGGGGGCGCGGTCGTAGGCGAGCTGCAGCCCGCCGGCTCCCGCCCGGCCGGGCCGGTGGAGGACGAACATCAGGAAGAGGAAGGCCGCGACCACGACCGGCAGGAGCGTCGGGTTGCCGAACGTACGGATCATGGCAGTGAACTTGCGCTCCAGCCAGGGCAGGGAGTCACCCTGCACGAGCTGGCCGAAGAAGCGGCCCATGTGCGTCTGCCGGGCGGGCGGGCGCAGGTAGTCGATGAACGCGACGCCCAGCACCAGCGCCATGCCGGCCGCGCGCAGCAGCTGCAGCCGCAGGAAGCCCACGCGGCGGCCGCTCACCAGCAGTGCCGTCGTGGCCAGCCCGGGGACGAAGGCGATCAGGCCGCCGAAGTCGCTGCCCCACGCGGTCCAGCTGTCCAGCAGCGCGGCGGTGAGCGTGATCGCGAGCACGGCGGCGACGGCCGCCCGGCGGCCCCGGCGGGGTTCGAGCCACTGGGCCACCCCGGCGGCGGCGAGCAGGGACGAGGTGGCCAGCACCGCGAAGGCGATGTTGCCCATCCCGTAGTAGCGGCCGCCGACCAAGGGGGAGTACCCCATGAGGCTGTTGAGCTGCAGTCGGCTGCCGGTCAGCAGGTCCGCTCCCAGGACGGCGGCGGTGACGCCCGCGATGACCGTTCCCGAGCCGAGCACCCACCGCCGCCACGGCCCGTACGCGGCGACGGCGACGAGCAGCGCGTCGACGACTGCGATCCCCCCGACCAGCAAGGGCAGGGGATGGCCGCCGCGCCACCACGGCACCAGGTTCACCAGGTAGGTCGAGACCGGTACCGCGGCCGCGACCAGGGCGGTCAGGCGCGTCAGCGCGAGGATCCGAGTGCGTCGCCGCCCAGCCCACCGCCGGCGGAGCGCGATCGCCGCCGAGCCGTAGAGGAGCAGCTGGCCGAGTACGAAGGCCACGAAGAAGCGGGGCAGGAGCGCGCGGTGGGTCTGGGCCGCGACGTCCTGGGACCGCAGGTCGCGCACTGCCGAGTCCAGCAGGGCCGGGCGGGCGGCGTCCGGCAGCAGCGGGGTGCCGATCAGCCCGGTCGGGTACGGGACGTCGAGCCAGGCCAGCAGGGTCGCGGTGAGATCCGGGAGGATCACCATGTCGGCCCGCCGGGTGGAGTCGGAACCGAGGTAGTGGCCGGTGGTCCCCGGCCCGGTCGCCAGGACGAGCCGGAGGTGCGGTGTCCGGTCGTGGTCGGAGATCCCGGCGACGAGGATCTCGGCGTCGGCCGGCAGGTGTGCCAGCACCGTGCCGACCGCGGCGTCCGCGCGGCGGGCCGAGGCCGCCCGGTCCGGACCGGCGACGGCGCCGGCGTCGACGATCGTGGCGGCGCAGCGCGTCCACTCCGGGGCGGGGAGCGCGGCGATGCCGGTGGTGTACGCGTCGACGCGGCCGTGGGAGTCGGCAGCGGCCAGCGCCGGCCCCGGGCCCACGGCGGCGGTGCAGCCGCCCGCCCGGTGGACGGCGTCCCCGAGCAGGCCGACGGTCCCGAACCCGGCGTTCAGGCGGCGGACCGTGCCGATGGCGTCGACTACCGCGCCCGTACCGGACGTGGAGACGGTGATCGGCCGGTGGCAGTACGGGCCCGCCGCGGACCGGGCACCCGCGGAGACGGTGGCCCAGCCGTCACCCGGGCAGGTCAGGGGGCCGACCGTACGGACCGAGAGCAGCCCGGCCGCGGACCGCTGCGCGAGCCGCCACAGGTACGGCGTCGCGGCCGCGCTCACGTCGGTCCACTGCAGGCCCGGGACGCCGATCAGTACGGCGTGCCGGGCGGGCGGCGGTGTCTCGGCCCGGGCCGGCCGGCCGCATGCCGCGAACAGCGCCAGGGCGAGCGATGCCAGCACGGCGACTGCGCCTCTCAGCACCTGATCATCTCCCTGGGAGCGTCCGGAAACCCGGTGCGAAGATTACGGCCGTCGGTCGGATCGTGCCTCGCCACACGCGTGAAATGTGCTGGTCGACAGGGTGAAGTATGGGACCGCGCCAGGCGGGGCGTACAGCGTCGCCGCCGCGGACCCCCCATTCTTTACCGAACCGCTCTTTACCGAACCGCGTCGAGCGTCGCCGGACATCGGATCCGGCAGGGCCGTCACCTGCTCGTCTGCCCACGTGCCATCCTGACCGGCGGCGGTCGGGGCAGCCCGTAGGCTCATAACGGCATGGGCCGCCCGCGACCGGCTCCCGCCCGCCGCGCCGTACGATCCGACGTCTCGAAGGATGCGAAATGTCCGAATACGTGCTGACGCTGTCCTGCCCGGACCGGCCGGGCATCGTGGCCGCCGTGTCAGGGGCGCTCGCCCAGCGTGACTGCAATATCCTGGAGAGTCAGCAGTTCGGCGACCGGAGCACCGGGCGCTTCTTCCTCCGCATCCAGTTCGAGGCGCCGGAGGGGCTGGGAGACGCGCTGCGCGAGGCGTTCGGCGCGCTGGCCGGGGAGTTCGCCATGGCGTGGGACCTGCACGACCTCGCGGTCCGGTCCCGGGTGCTCATCCTCGTGTCCAAGTCCGGGCACTGCCTGAACGACCTGCTGTACCGGCAGCGTTCGGGCCTGCTCGACATCGAGATCGTCGCGGTCGCCTCGAACCACCCCGACATGCGGCCGCTGACCCAGTCGTATGGCATCGACTACCACCACCTGCCCGTCACGCCCGAGACCCGCGCGGCGCAGGAGGCGGAGATCCTCGCCCTGGTCGAGCACTACCAGGCGGACCTCGTCGTGCTGGCGCGCTACATGCAGGTGCTGTCCGACGACTTCTGCGCGAAGCTGCCGGGCCGCGTCATGAACATTCATCACTCGTTTCTGCCGAGCTTCAAGGGTGCCCGGCCGTACCACCAGGCGCACCAGCGCGGGGTGAAGCTCATCGGCGCGACCGCGCACTACGTGACGCCGCGGCTCGACGAGGGGCCGATCATCGAGCAGGAGGTCGCCCGTGTCGACCACACCCAGGGTCCGGAGGAGCTGATGGCGGTGGGGCGGGACATGGAGTGCCTCGCCCTGGCCCGCGCGGTCCGCTGGCACGCCGAACACCGAATCCTGCTGAACGCCGAGCGAACCGTGGTGTTCCGCTGAGTTTCCCGTTTCCCGAGACGGTCGCGGATCGATCATTACCTTCGGCGCTCTAGTCTCCTCCCTCAAGCAGAAGCGATTCGACCCCCGGCGAATCGACGGCACGACGCACGGTGACGGCACCGTGCGCGGGCGACGGACGGGAGGTCGCCGTGGAGCGGAGCGGCGAGGGCGTGATCGGTGCCGGCGGCACGTTGGTGCGTACGGTCGAACTGCCGCCCCCGGACCCGTCCGGGGCGTGCCGGGCGGCGGTGCGGTTCTTCCGGCCTCGCCGGGCGCTCGCGGCGGTCGTCACGGTCGTGGTGCTGACGGCCGTGGCCGCGGGGACGGCGACCGAGCTGGTCTCCATGTTGATCCGCCGTCCGGTGGTGCCCACCGAGGACCTGGCCCGCGCGGGACGGCTGCTGCGGACGACGGCCTGGAACGATCCCGCCGTCCTCGCCATCGCGGTCGGCATCGTGCTGACCGGACTGCTGCTCCTGATCATCGCTCTACTGCCCGGCCAGGGACGCGTGACCGCGATGGCGGCGAGCGATCCCCGATGCCTCCTGGGCGTGGGGCGGTCCGGGCTGCGTGCGACGCTCGAGACGGCTGCCCTGGAGGTCCCCGGGATCGCCGAGGCGCGGGTCCGGTTGCGCGGACGTCTGCGGCGGCGCGTCGTCGTGCACGCGGCCACCGGGTACCGCAATCCCGGCACGCTCCGGCAGGTCGTGGCCGACGCCGTACGGGCGCGGATGGACGCCGCCGACCTGGTACGGGCCCCGCGCGTCGTCGTACGCCTCACGTGGCGGAGGGACTAGACGTTCGGATCCGCGACGACGCGCTGATCCGGCTGCGGGCGGCACTCGCACGGGACGACCTCACGGGCGTCGTGATCTTCAACGCCGGGCCCGGCCGGGAACGGGCCGGTGCGGCGTAACCTGACGTGCCATGCCCTCTGCGCGCGCCACCGGCGATCTCCAAGACGATCTCGTACGACTCCGCCGCGACCTGCACCGGGAGCCTGAGCTGGGCCTGGAGCTGCCGTGCACGCAGGAGAAGGTGCTGGCCGCCCTCGACGGGCTTCCGCTGGAGATCGGGCTGGGGCGATCGCTGTCCTCGGTGACCGCCGTGCTCCGCGGCTCGTCCTCCGGCCCTGCCGTCCTGCTGCGCGCCGACATGGACGCTCTTCCCCTGACCGAGCGCTCCGGTCTCGACTACGCCAGCCGGATCGCGGACCGGATGCACGCGTGCGGCCACGACCTGCACACCGCCATGCTCGTCGGTGCGGCGCGCATCCTCGCGGACGCGGAGTTCGCCGGCAGCGTGATCTTCATGTTCCAGCCCGGTGAGGAGGGCTCCGCCGGAGCACGCCACATGATCGCCGAGGGGGTGCTCGACGCGGCGGGGACGCGGCCCGTCGCCGCGTACGGGCTGCACGTCACCTCATCACTCCTGCCGGGCGGCTGGTTCATGACCCGGCGTGGTCCGCTCATGGCCGCCGCCGACGAGATGCACGTCACCGTGCACGGAGCCGGCGGCCACGGCTCCCAGCCGCAGCGGGCGAAGGACCCGATCCCGGCGGCCTGTGAGATGGTGACGGCGCTGCAGACGTTCACCACCCGGTCGTTCGACGCCTTCGACCCGGTGGTGATCACGGTCGGCAGCTTCCACGCGGGGAGCAGCGCCAACGTCATCCCGCCCGAGGCACGCTTTGCCCTGACGATCCGCTCCTTCTCCCGGGAGGCGCACGGCCGGGTCCTCGAAGGCGTCGACCGGGTCCTGCACGGGATCGCGGCCGCCCATGGCCTCACTGCCGAGGTCCATCACCAGATGGGATATCCCGTCACCGTCAACACCGCCGCCGAGGCGGAGTTCGCCGCCGCCACGATCGAGGACCTGTACGGCCCGGAGCGGTTCGCCTGGGGTCCCAACCCCCTGACCGCCGCGGAGGACTTCTCGTTCGTGCTGGAGGAGGTGCCCGGGGCCTTCGTCTTCCTCGGCGCCTGTCCGCCCGACCGCGACCCGGCCACCGCGCCGTTCAACCACGCACCGGACGCGGTCTTCGACGATGGCGTGCTGGCCGACGGCGCCGCGCTGCTCGCCGAACTCGCGATCCGGCGGCTCACCTCGGCCTGAGCCCGCCGGGCCGTTCGGCGCTCGTCGCCGCGCACCGGCCCCTACGCCCTCAACGCCGGCTTCGCCGCCGACCGCGCCGAGTGGCGTGTGACCTGACCGCGGACCGTACGTGACTCGGCGGCGTTCAGCACTCGATGACGTTGACGGCGAGGCCGCCCCGCGAGGTCTCCTTGTACTTGTCGAGCATGTCGCGGCCGGTGTCGCGCATCGTCTTGATCGCCCGGTCCAGGGGGACGAAGTGGCGGCCGTCGCCGCGCAGCGCGATGCGGGCGGCGCTGATCGCCTTGATCGAGGCGACGGCGTTCCGCTCGATGCAGGGGACCTGTACCAGGCCGCCGACCGGGTCGCAGGTGAGGCCGAGGTTGTGCTCGATGCCGATCTCGGCGGCGTTCTCGACCTGCTCGGGGGTACCGCCGAGGACCTCGGTGAGACCGGCCGCCGCCATCGCGCAGGCGGAGCCCACCTCGCCCTGGCATCCGACCTCCGCCCCGGAGATCGAGGCGTTCTCCTTGATGATCACGCCTATCGCGCCCGCGGTGAGCAGGAAGCGTACGATCCCGTCGTCGGAGGCACCGGGCACGAACCGGTCGTAGTAGTGCAGGACGGCCGGCACGATGCCGGCGGCCCCGTTCGTCGGGGCGGTGACGATCCGGCCGCCCGCGGCGTTCTCCTCGTTGACGGCGAGGGCGAACAGCGTCACCCAGTCCATCGCGTGCAGCGGGTCGGTCGCGGTCTCCGTGACCAGCTTCCGGTGCAGGTGCGGAGCGCGGCGCCGCACCTTCAGGCCGCCGGGCAGCAGACCCTCACGGGAGCAGCCACGGGAGACGCTCTCCCGCATGACCTCCCAGAGCCGGAGCAGGCATTCACGGATCTCGCGCGCGTCCCGGCCGAAGGCCTGTTCGTTCTCCAGCATCAGCGCGGAGATCGACAGGCCCGTCTCCCGGGCGTGGGAGAGCAGCTCGGTGCCGGTCGCGAAGGGGTGGGGCACGACCGTGTCGTCGGGTTTGATGCGGTCGGCGCCGGTGGCGTCCTCGTCGACGACGAACCCGCCGCCGACCGAGTAGTAGACCTTCTCCCGCAGCTCCGTCCCGTCGGCGGTGCGGGCGGTGAACCGCATCCCGTTGGGGTGGTGCGGCAGCGACTCCCTGCGCTCGAAGACGAGGTGCTCGCCGACGACGAACGGCACCTCGTGGTCGCCGAACAGGCGGAGCACGCCGTGCTCGCGCACGTCGGCGACCCGGTCGTCGGCGGTCTCGACGTCGACCAGCTCCGGCTTGTCGCCCTCCAGCCCGAGGATGACGGCCTTGTCGCTGCCGTGGCCCTTGCCGGTCAGGCCCAGCGAGCCGTAGAGGATCACGTGGACGGACGCGGTCTTCTCCAGCAGGCCGTCGGTCCGCAGGCCCCGGGCGAACCGGTGGGCCGCCGCCATCGGCCCGCCCGTGTGCGAGCTGGACGGGCCGATACCGATCTTGAACAGGTCGAAGACGCTGATCGCCATGATGCGCTACTCTCCGCCGCGGGCGGTGATGGCCTGCTGGTAGAGGCGTCCGGCGCGGTAGCTGGAGCGGACGAGGGGTCCGGACATGACTCCGGCGAAGCCGATGGCCTCGGCCTCGTCCCGGAGTTCGACGAACTCCTCGGGTTTGACCCAGCGTTCGACAGGGTGGTGGCGGGGGGAGGGCCGCAGGTACTGGGTGATGGTCAACAGCTCACACCCGGCCTCGTGCAGGTCCCGCATCGCGGCTGAGACCTCCTCGCGGGTCTCGCCCATGCCCAGGATGAGGTTGGACTTGGTGACCAGCCCGTCGGCGCGGGCGGCGGTCAGCACGCTCAGGGACCGCTCGTAGCGGAAGCCGGGGCGGATGCGTTTGAAGATCCGTGGGACGGTCTCCAGGTTGTGGGCCAGGACTTCGGGGCGGGCGGAGAAGACCTCGGCGAGCAGGTGGGGTTCGGCGTTGAAGTCGGGGATGAGGAGTTCGACGCCGCAGCCGGGGATGGCGGTGTGGATCTGGCGGACGGTCTCGGCGTACAGCCAGGCGCCGCCGTCGGGCAGGTCGTCGCGGGCGACGCCGGTGACGGTGGCGTATTTCAGGCCCATCGTCCGTACGGAGTCGGCGACGCGGCGGGGTTCGTCGGGGTCGTAGGCGGCGGGTTTGCCGGTGTCGATCTGGCAGAAGTCGCAGCGGCGGGTGCACTGGTCGCCGCCGATGAGGAAGGTGGCCTCGCGGTCTTCCCAGCATTCGTAGATGTTGGGGCAGCCGGCCTCTTGGCAGACGGTGTGCAGGCCCTCGGAGCGGACCAGGTCGGTCAGCTCGCGGTATTGGGGGCCCATCGACAGCCGGGTCTTGATCCAGGGCGGTTTGCGTTCGATCGGTGTCGCGGCGTTCCTGGCCTCGACACGCAGCAACTTCCGCCCCTCAGGAGCGATCGTCATCGTGCATCATCCCTCCGTCACAGGCTGGGGTAGAGCGGGTGCTTGTCCGCCAGCGCACGGACCTGGGCGGACAGCGCCGGGGAGTCGTACGACGGCTGCAGCGCCAGCGCGATGGTGTCGGCGACCTCTTCGAAGTCGTCGGCCTGGAACCCCCGGGTGGCGAGGGCGGGCGTGCCGATCCGCAGGCCCGACGTGACCATCGGGGGACGGGGGTCGTTCGGCACGGCGTTGCGGTTGACCGTGATGCCGATGTCGTGCAGGCGGTCCTCGGCGTCCCGTCCGGTGATCTCCGAGTCGACCAGGTCCACCAGGACGAGGTGCACGTCGGTGCCGCCGGTCAGCACCTTGACCCCCGCCTTGGCGGCGTCCTCGCGCAGGAGCCGGGCCGCGAGGATGCGGGCACCCTCGATCGTCCGGGCCTGCCGCTCGGCGAACTCCTCGGACGCGGCGATCTTCAGGGCCACGGCCTTCGCCGCGATGACGTGCTCCAGCGGCCCGCCCTGCGTGCCGGGGAACACCGCCGAGTTGATCTTCTTGGCGTACTCCTCCCGGCAGAGGATCAGACCGCCGCGAGGACCGCACAGCGTCTTGTGCGTCGTGGTCGTCACGACGTCGGCGTGCGGTACCGGGGAGGGGTGCAGTCCGGCGGCGACCAGGCCCGCGAAGTGGGCCATGTCCACCATCAGCAGCGCGCCGGTCGCGACGGCGACCTCCCGGAACGCGGCGAAGTCCAGCTGTCGCGGGTACGCGGACCAGCCGGCGATGATCATCTTGGGCCGGTGCTCGTGGGCGAGCCGGGCGACCTCGTCCATGTCGACGAGGCCGTCGGGGCCCACGTGGTAGGCCGCCACGTTGAACATCTTGCCGGAGTAGTTGATCCGCATGCCGTGCGTGAGGTGCCCGCCGTGCGCGAGATCGAGGCCGAGGATCGTGTCGCCCGGCTCCAGCAGCGCGAAATAGACCGCGATGTTGGCCTGCGCGCCCGAGTGCGGCTGCACGTTGGCGTGCTCCGCGCCGAAGAGCTCCTTGGCCCGGTCGATCGCCAGCTGCTCGGTGACGTCGACGTACTCGCAGCCGCCGTAGTAGCGCCGCCCCGGGTAGCCCTCGGCGTACTTGTTGGTCATCACCGAGCCCTGCGCCTCGAGGACGCCGAGCGGGGCGAAGTTCTCCGAGGCGATCATCTCCAGGGTCGACTGCTGCCGCCGCAGCTCGTCCGCGATCGCAGCCGAGACGTCCGGGTCGACCTCGGACAGGGCCATGTTCGAGAGGTCCATCACGCCTCCTCGATGAGTTTCGAGTAGGCCTGGGCGTCGAGCAGGGCGCCGGGGTCGTCGTCGGTCCGCACCCGGAACAGCCATCCCTCGCCGTACGGGTCCGAGTTGATCACAGCCGGGTCCTCCTCCACCGCGGTGTTCACCGCGACGACCTCACCGGTGACGGGCGCATAGACATCGCTCACCGACTTGGTCGACTCGGTCTCGCCGCACGGCTCTCCGGCCTCGACGGACGCGCCCTCCTGCGGCAGCGACACGTAGACGATTTCACCCAGCGCGTCGGCCGCGTAGGCCGTGATGCCGACGGTCACCACGCCGTCGGACGGCCCGGTGACCCACTCGTGCTCCTGGGTGTAGTGAAGGGTCTCGGGAAGGGTGCTCACGAAGTCCTCCTGTAGAACGGCAGCGCGATCTTGTCGACCGGCTCGTGTTTACCGCGGATGTCCACCGCGAGGTCGGTGTCCTCGGCGTGACCCGCGTCGATGTAGGCCATGGCGATGGGTTTGCCCAGCGTCGGGGACGGCGCCCCACTGGTCACGACCCCGCAGGGCGTCCCGTCCGGCGTCACCACGTTGTACCCGTGACGCGGGACCCGACGCCCCCGCGCGACGAGCCCGACGAGGGTGCGCCCCGGCGGCGTGTCGGCGCGGGCGGCCAGCGCGGCGCGCCCGACGAAGTCACCGGGCTTGTCCAGCTTGACCGTACGGCCGAGACCGGCGTCGTACGGCGTGGTGTCGGTGGTCAGCTCGTTGCCGTACAGCGGCATGCCCGCCTCCAGCCGCAGCGTGTCGCGCGAGGACAGCCCGGCGGGGCGCAGGTCGTCTCCGCCGGCCTCTGTGACGGCGCGCCAGACGGCCAGGGCGTCACCCGCGGAGACGAACAGCTCGAAGCCGTCCTCACCGGTGTATCCCGTCCGGGCGATCAGCGCGTCCATGCCGGCGACCTTCCCCGGCAGGATCGCGTAGTACTTCAGGTCGGCGAGCGCGGCGTCGGTGAGCTTCGCCAGGATGGCCTGCGCCTTGGGCCCCTGCACGGCGATGAGCGCGTACGCGTCGGACCGGTCGTCGACGGTGGCCTTGTCGAACCCGCTCGCCCGCTCGGTGAGCTCGGCGCGTACGGTCGCGGCGTTGGCGGCGTTCGCGATGACCATGTAGGTCTCCGGGGCGAGCCGGTAGACGATGAGATCGTCGAGGACGCCCCCGGCCGGGTCGACGATCATGGTGTAGCGCGCCCTGCCGACACCGAGCACGGACAGGTGCCCGATGAGCGCGTGGTTGAGAGCCGCCCCGGCCTGCGGGCCGGTCACGAAGATCTCTCCCATGTGGGACAGGTCGAAAAGGCCGGCGCTGGTGCGGACGGCCTGGTGCTCGGCGGTCTCGCTGCCGTAGCGCAGCGGCATGAGGTACCCGGCGAACTCGATGATCGTGGCACCGAGCTCGGCGTGGACCTCGTGGAGTGGTGTTCTCTTGGCGTCCGGCGCGGACATCGGGGCAGGCTCCTATCACGCGGGCGGCCGGGAATCCCATCCTCCCATTGGCACGCGAAATCCGGTGGCGGTGCCCTCCCCCTCTGTCATCGGTGCCTGAGAGCTTCACCCCCGGTCGGGGGCTTGCACCTTCGGCGGGAGCATAGCTCCGCTTTCCAGAGGTCGCCTGGTCCGCACGGTTCCTGTGGCCTGAGAGGTTCCGGGGAGGAGTTGCTCCTTCGGCGTACCTGGCTGGCGGCGAGGTCGCTCTCCCGTGCGGGATCGTCGGCATTGCCAGGCTAGCAGGACCGCCGGGAAACGGGATCGACGAGGTCCGGAGGCCGGCGCGGCCCGTCACCGCCGGCCTGGACCGGGCTCTCGTGCGGCAGGGGAAGGGCAAACCTGCGCTCGAGGGGCCTTCGGGCACCGGTTTTTCGGCATACGCTTGACCGGTCGAGATCTCGGAGGCCTTCGGTGAGCGTGCGCGGCACGGCGAGCGGAGCGGCCGGCCCCTTGGCGCCCGGCGGGCGCCTGCGGTGCGACGCGTGAGGAGCGTGTGCGGGCAATGAGCGTGCTTTTCGTGGTGGGCATCGTCGTCTTCTTCCTCGGGCTGCTCGCCTCGATCGCCCTGCACGAGCTGGGCCACATGTCCTTCGCCAAGCTCTTCGGCGTCCGCGTGCCGCAGTTCATGGTCGGCTTCGGGCCGACCCTCTGGTCACGGCACAAGGGCGAGACCGAGTACGGCGTCAAGTGGATCCCCCTCGGCGGCTACATCCGCATGATCGGGATGCTGCCCCCACGCCGGGGTGACGCGCCCGGGACGGTCCGCCAGTCGTCGACCGGCCCGTTCCAAGGGCTGATCGAGTCGGCGCGCGGCGCCGCCCTGGAGGAGGTCGGTCCGGGCGACGAGGACCGCGTCTTCTACCGCAAGAAGTGGTGGCAGAAGGTCATCATCATGTTCGCCGGACCGTTCATGAACCTCCTGCTCGCGTTCGTCTTCATCAGCATCGTCGTGATGGGGATCGGCATCTCGACGTTCGAGCCGGTGATCGCCTCGGTGTCCAAGTGCACGATCCCGGCAGCGCAGGCCGGACGCGACTGCCGGTCCGGTGACCCCGTCACCCCGGCCGTCCAGGCGGGGCTGCACGCCGGTGACCGCTTCATCTCCTACGAAGGCCACAAGATCCAGTCGTATCAGGAGCTTCAGAAGCTGATCCGGGCGTCCGGCGGGCACACGGTTCCGGTCGTCGTCCGGCGGGGCGGTCAGGACGTCTCCCTCAACGTTCCGGTGACCACCAACCAGATGCAGTCGCTGACCGACCCGAACAAGACGGAGACCGTAGGCTTCCTCGGGATCACCCCGGCGAGCGGCCGCGAACGGCAGGGAGCCGGCACCGTCGTCAGCACGATGACCGACCTGACCAAGCGCACCGCCGGTTCGCTGATCAACATGCCGAAGAAGATGGTCGGGGTCTGGAACGCGGCGTTCGGGGACCAGAAACGAGATCCGAACGGGCCGATCGGCGTGGTCGGCGCCAGCCGGATCGGCGGCGAGATCGCCGCCTCGAAGGAGCCGGGCCTGGACAAGCTCGCGTTCTTCCTGATGATGCTCGGGACGGTGAACTTCGAGGTCGGCATGTTCAACCTGGTCCCGCTGTTGCCGCTGGACGGCGGGCACATCGCGGGCGCGCTCTGGGAGGCGCTGAAAAAGGGCATCGCCCGGGTCACCCGCAGGCCGGACCCCGGTCACGTCGACGTGGCCAAGGCGCTCCCGCTGACGTACGCCATGGCCGCGGTGATCATTACGATGGGTGTCCTACTGATCTACGCGGATCTGGTGAATCCGGTACGCCTGAACGGCTGATGGCGTCCGGCGGCCTGTGAGCCTGCCGTTACCCCCGACGTCAAGCGTTATCACAGGCCGGTATGGGTCATGATGAGGACGTATGACGTCGGGGGCCAAGGTGGAGGGATTGTTCACCGAGCGCATCGTCGAGACCGGACGACTGCCGCTGTTCTGTTTCTTCGTGGCGTTCATCGTCACGTTCGTCGTCGTGCGCATCAACGTGCGGCTGATCCGCGCCAAGGTTCGCTGGTGGTTCAAGAACGTCGAGGTCGGCGACCTGCACATCCACCATGTGGTGTTCGGCGTGGTGCTGATGCTGATCGGCGGCGTGGCCGCGCTGTGCATCCCGGACGTCTACACGACCTGGTACGCCGTGGCGGCCTCGGTGTTCGGGGTCGGGGCCGCGCTTGTCCTCGACGAGTTCGCGCTGATCCTGCATCTGCGGGACGTCTACTGGATGGAAGAGGGGCGCGCCTCCGTGGACGCGGTCTTCATCGCCGTCGCGGTGACGGGCCTCATCCTGGTCGGCGTCCGCCCGATGGGGCTCAGCGACGTCCGCGACCTGCGGCCGGACGCCACCGTCCCCATCGGCGTCTTCCTCGTCGTCCTCGCCAACATCCTCATCAACCTGGCGCTGGCGATCGTCACCCTGTTCAAGGGCAAGATCTGGACGGGATTGTTCGGCCTCTTCGTGCCGGTGGTACTCGTCTTCAGCGCGCTCCGGCTGGCCCGTCCGGGCTCGCCGTGGGCCCGCTGGAGGTACCGACCGGGCACGCGGCAGTTCCGGCGGGCGCTCCGCCGAGAGCAGCGCATCCGCCGCCCGATGATCCGCGCCAAGATCTGGGTGCAGGAGTTCATCGCGGGCCGCCACGACCTGATCGCCCACGATCGAACCGTGGGACCCCGGCGCCGCCTCGACCGCGGCGGCAGACGGTAGGGCGTGTCTGACGAATCCCGTTCGTAGCGAGCGGCGCGCAGCCGGACAGCGGGTTTGTCAGGCACGGCCTAAAGGAGGGCGGCGACGGCGCGCACGCTGTCGACGGTGTCGGCCTCGGCCGCGGACTTGTCCGGCCGGTGGCGGAGCACGCGGGCGAACCGCAGCGCCATCCCGCCGGGATAGCGCGGGCTGCGCTGCACGCCGTCGAAGGCGATCTCGACGACGAACTCGGGGCGCACGTAGACGGCGAAGTCGTCGCGGTGCGTCTCGAGGGCGAGGAGACGCTCGGTCTGCCAGGCCAGCATCTCGTCGGTCAGACCCTTGAACGTCTTGCCCAGCATGACGAACCCGCCGGTCCCGGGGTCCCGCGCCCCGAGGTGCAGGTTGGACAGCTTCCCCCGGCGGCGCCCGTGCCCCCACTCGACGGCCAGGACGACCAGGTCGAGGGTGTGGCGGGGCTTGACCTTGATCCACCCGGCGCCGCGCCGGCCCGCGGTGTACGGCGTTTCGAGGGACTTGACCAGCACGCCCTCGTGACCATGGTCGAGGGAGTCGCGGAAGAACGCCTGCGCCTCGTCCACGGAGGCCGTGACCGCCCGCGGCATGCGCAGCGCCTCAGGGACGACCCGGGCCAGCGCCTTGTTGCGTTCGGCGCCCGGCAGGTCGATCAGGTCCTCGCCGTTGAGGTGCAGCACGTCGAACAGGAACACCGACAGCGGCACGGCCTGCTCGGTGCCCGGTCGTACGCCGTGGCTGGCGACGCGGGCGGAGGTCACCTGGAACGGGTGGGGGCGCCCGTCGTCGCGCAGCGCGATCAGCTCGCCGTCGAAGACGGCCGTGCGTACGGGGAGGGCGCCGAGCGCGGTGACGGTCTCCGGCAGCCGGGTGGTGATGTCGTCGAGGGTCCGGGTGAACAGGCGGACCTCGCCCTCGGCGACGTGCGCCTGGACCCGGATGCCGTCGAGCTTCCACTCCACGGCCGCGGGGCTCACCTTCTCCATCGCCGCTTCGACGGACGGCGCGCTCGCGGCGAGCATCGGCTTGACCGGGCGCCCGACCTCGAGCCCGAAGGCGCGCAGGCCGCTGCGGCCGGCGGACAGCGCGACGGAGGCGACCGCCCCGAGCGACCCGCGGAACATCACGGCGCGGCGGACCTCCGCCGCCGGGACGTCGGCCGCGGCGGCGATGGCGTCGGCCATCACGCCGTCGAGAGCGCCCTGGCGCAGCTCGCCGGACAGCAGGCGGAGGAGAAAACTCTGCTCGGCGGCGGTGGCCCGGGCGAACAATTCCCTCACCAGGTGTCGCCGCGAGGTGACGGAACCCTTACCCGAGACGGCGCCGATCGCGGTGAAGGCGGCGTCGACCTCGTCGACGGTGAGGGTCGCCGCCGCGGCCGCGGACGGCAGGTCGCGGAGCGCCGCCCAGCCGACGCCGATCTGACGTTGTGGCAGCTCACCGGAGAGATATGCGACCGCGATGGCCGTCTCGTCCGGCTCCGCGTCGCGCAGGCAGGCGGCGAGCAGCTCGATCTTCGCCCGTCGGCCGGACGCCGCGGCCACGGCCTGGGAGGTCTCGGTGATCTCGCTCAACAGCACATTCCATTCTGACGCCGGCGACCGACAATCGGGTTAGCCCGTCCCGGAGGAGCGGCGGCCGCGCACCGGCGGCCGGAGGAGGCGAGGAACGGCATGGCGTCAAGCGGCATCACACGCTCGCCAGGCGCGCATGAGTCTGGTTTGGGAGTGGAATCGCCGGTTACGGTCGCACCGAGCCGATATCCCGCGCCGTCGGGTGACGAGGAGTGGGGAGAGGGATTGGGACTGCCGCGGCTGCCGGAGCCGTTCCATCGGGTCTACTCGCCCCCGGAGGCGCCGAGGGTCAAGACCCGCCGGTCGCGTACGGCCGGTCTCGTGGTCGCCGCGTTCCTCGTCGTCGCGGTCGGCCTGGCGGCCGCCGCCGTCTTCGTCTTCGGCCGTGGGGGAGCCCGGCCGGGGGCGGCGCCGGCGCGGTCCCCTGCGGCTCCGACCGCCTCCCGGGCAGCCGACACCCCGCCGAGGTCGGCGCAGCCGCCCGCGTTCGCGGCCCTGCCCCAGGCGTGCTCGATCCTGCTCGCGGACACCGTACGGCGGCTGGTGCCCACGGCCGCACCGAAGATCGACAAGATGGGCGCGGAGACGGCGGGGGTCTGCAAGTACTCCATGACCGAGGGAAGCCGCTTCCGCGCCGTGCAGGTCGACGCGCGCGCCTTCCTGCCGAAGTACATGCACGACCAGGCCACCGGCATGACGATCTGGTCGTTCGAGGCGCAGTGGCGGCAGGCGGAGAAGGACCTCACGGCCGACACCACCTCGCTGCGCCGGGTCGGCGGCCTCGGCGACGCGGCGTTCCAGCGGTACTGGATCGACCGGGACGTCAGGGTCGCGGTGGGAGAGGCCACCCTGCGGTACCGCAACGTCGTCCTGCGGGTGCAGTACACCGAGGAGCAGCCGGCGGACAAGGATCGGCCCGCCAGCGAGCAGCGCTGCCTGGCGAACGCGATCGCGGCCGCCCGCGCGGGGCTCGGCTCGCTGCGCTGACCCACCGGGACGTGCCAATGACCTCCCGGCTCCGGAGGTCACGGCCGCCGGAACACACCCGGATATGACCGGACAGCAGCGAATCGACGCCTATTGTCGTGGTATCAGCGTTCGGTAGGCGAATGGCGCGTGATGCGATTCCTGCGGGTGGCGAGTACTGTCGGCTAACCGCGTGGACCGCCGCCCGATTTAACCGCGATCGTTCATTTATATGCCTTGTGACGGCGACGAGTGCCAAGGACACCACAGGGGGCCGCCTCTGTGTAGCCGTACGGTGGCGGTGCCGGTGTGCACGGGGATGTCGCCGTGTCCGTTGCGCGGAAGAAAGCCGATGAATGGGTCTAAGTTCGGCTGATCCCGCACTCGTAGGGAATGGCGGTACGGCCGATGTCGCCGAGCGTCCGCCTCCCACCGTAATCATTTGATCAAGAGGATAGAGAGTTAGATCGCGGTATCGGCGATGGGGGAATGAGGGGGGACGGTGGCGATGCCGGCAGCCAGGGAGCAGTCCGGGCTGCCGCTGACTTCAAGGGGGGACTTATGAGGGTCGAACTCCTGACCCTGACTACCGCTTCAGCGGCCGCACTGACCATCGGGCTGGCTTCACCCGCTCTGGGGGCCGCGTTCCAAACCGACGCTCATGCGGGGCTGCACCAGCGGGCGCAGCACGTGACCGTTCACCCCGGGACGCTGGTCCGCGGGGACGACGATGGCGGCGGCGACGGCGGCGGCGACGGTGACGGTGACGGTGACGGCGACGGTGGCGGCGACGACGGCGGTGCCGACATCGCACAGCACCGCGGCGTCTCCCGCCACCGCCACCACCGCAACATTCTGCCCTTCGCGTTCGGGGACGAGGGCTGTGGCGAGAGCTGTGGCGAGGGCGGCGGCGGCGAAGATGATGATGAGGGCCCCGAGTGCTGCGGCGGTGGCGGTGGCGGTGGCCAGAAGGAGGTCGTGAAGAAGGTCCGCGGGCGGGTCGTGCACATGGCCCGCGGCCAGGTCGCCGCGGTGCCCCGCGGTGGCGTGCCGACCGGCTTCGGTGGTAGCCAGGAGATGAGCCTGCCGATGGGCGTCGCCGGGCTCTCGCTGATCCTCGGCGGCACCGGGCTTCTTGCTCGCCGGCGGATCCGGACCGGTGCACGTTCGTAGTTCATCACGATCACGTGGCGGCCGTCTCCGCGGCGGGGCGGCCGCCGGGTTGATCGCGACCGGCGCGGCGGTCCTGTGGTTCGACGCATGTCAGCACACAGGACCGCCGCGGCCGGACCCGCACGCCGCCCGGTCCGGCGCGGCGATGAGCCCGTCGGCGGGGACGGTCCTCGGGGCATCGGTGCCGCTGCGGGTGGACGTCCCGCGGGTCGGGATCCACTCACGGCTGCTCCGTGTCGGCCTCCAGCACGACGGATCGCTCGACGTGCCGCCGCTGTCGCGCGCTCAGTTGGCCGGCTGGTACGAGAAGGGCCCGTCGCCGGGGCAGCGCGGACCCGCCGTCCTCGTCGGGCACGTCGACACCAAGAAGGGCCCGGCGGTGTTCTTCCGGCTCTCCAGCCTGCGCCCGGGCGACACGATCGAGGTCACCCGCGCGGACGGCAAGGTCGCGAAGTTCACCGTCGACTCGGTCGAGCGAGTGCCCAAGAAACACTTCCCGACGCAGCGGGTGTACGGCGACCTGGGGTTCGCCGGCCTCCGTCTGATCACGTGCGGCGGCGACTTCACGGGCCACAGTTACACCGACAACACGATCGTGTACGCCCACCTGACCATGGACCGCCGGACCGGCACGCCCAGTCCCACCGGCCGGCCGACCAGGACCGGCTCACCTACTCCCACCGGCCGGCCCGCGAAGAAG
>JBJMIW010000131.1:0-6223 GCA_045806665.1 Actinoallomurus sp. | reverse complement strand
GGCCTGGGTAACTTCGCAGGCCGGAAAAGGTCAGTTGTTCGAGTCGCATGCGGGCTCCTACGGTGGAGTTAGTGCTGTTGGGGTTGCAGAGCCGCTTGGAGCAGCTGGGCGACCGGGTCGGTGGCGAGTTCGTCGTATTCCGCTGCACTCAGCAGGTCGGTGAATGCCTGCTGGACGTGGTCGAGGCGCTGCGGAGCGATGCCCCCCTCACTGGTGAGGTATTCACGGAATACGTCGGTGAGCTCGGGCTCTGGTTCGATCTCGCTGTGGGCACCGAGGACGGGTACCTCTTCCCAGCCGGGGTGGCGCTCCTGAAGGTCGACGAGGGTCGCGTGCGGAATGATGGCCTGTACGGCCGTGGCCAGGCCAGGGGAGGGCCCCTCGACGTCGATGATGGCTTTGACGAAGGCGTTGCCGATCTGGTCGGCCTGGGTCGCCAGGTGCTCCAGGTCCCCGGTGAAGGTCATTAGGCGGCGGCCGGACCTTAGCGGGATGATCTGGGTACGGGTGGGACGTCCCGGGTTGGCATCGACGAGGACGACGCTCTTGGTCTCGTTCTCCTCGCCGAAGTCGAGCTGGAGGGGGCTGCCTGCATAACGAGCGGTCACGCCAGGGCGCCTGATCGCTTGCGGTTTGTGGATGTGGCCGAGCGCGCAATAGGCGACGTCGGGCAAGGCATCGACGTGGCAGGCGTAGTCCTGAGTGACATCAAGCTCTCGTTCGGTCCATGACAGCAGGGCGCTTTCGACGTAAAGGTGGGCCGCGAACACCAGTACGTCCCGCTCTGGCACATATCCATCACGCAGCCCGCGACCCAACTCTGCCTGGATGCCGCGCAGATAGTCGGCGTAGATCACGCTCGCGGCCTCGGGGCGCTCGAACCCTTCGACCGCCCGGTTACGGTGTACGAAGGGGAGTGCGGCCAGACGGATCCGCTGGCCGCCGGTTGTAGCGAAGTCGAGAATTCCTCCCTGCGCTGCCAGGCGGGCGACCGGGATGAACCGCAGCCTGCTCGACGGCCCGTCCGCAGCGGTCAGCGCGTTGACCAGAAGATCGAATGAACGCAGCATCGCCGGGGAGTCGTGGTTGCCACCGACCATAACCGTGGGCGCTACCCCAGCCAGCTCCACCAGCGCCTTCACACCCAAGGCCAGATCGGCGGAGGCCGGCTGGGCACGGTCGAACAGGTCGCCGGTGTGCACGATGAGGTCCGGCTCGTTGGCCTGGGCGATCTCGGTGATCTCGGCCACGACGGCCTGGTAGTCGGCGTGCCTGCTGTGCCCGCCGGTGACGGGCTTGCCGATGTGCCAGTCCGACGTATGCAGCAATCTCATGCTCTGCCTTCCGCTGCGTTCCAGACTTCGGGGTGGTCCTGACGGCACGCTACACAACTTTGGAGCACCTTGGAGAAGTTTGGAAAACTGGTACTCTCTGGCCATGGGAGAACGCTGGGAGACTCCGGAAGAGATCGAAGTCGAGATGGCGCGAACACGACGTGCCCTGCGCACCGCTGCGCTTGAACGGGACGACGCCCAGACCAAGCGCCTGCGGGCTGAACTCCGGCGGTTGAACAACCTGTGGGAGGACAAGGTCCGGGAGGAGGCCGAAGCCGGCGGTGAAGGTCGCGTGCCGTCGCCTAGCGAATCTCTGGCGCTCGCACCTGTACCGGAGCCGGAGTCTGTTGCGGCACTATTGCCGGCACGGGAACAGGTGCATCAGGTGTTGAGCTTGCTGACCGTACCGGCTGCACCGAAGCTGATCACCGCGGTGCATGCCGCGTTCTTCTCAGGCGATCTTCCGGCCGCGAGGTTGGCGAGCTTGCGGCGCGACGAGGAGCGTTCGTATCGGGCGGCGCCTAACGCCCGCCCGTACTACCTGTGCCCTGCCTTGACGGCCGATCTACTTGCCCCGGCGAGGGCGCTGCTCACGGTGAGTACGTGGCCGCTGGAACGCCGGATCATCGGTGCCTACAGTCCTCGGGTGGACTTTCTCACCGCTGCAATCAAGATTGCTGCCACGGTGGTGTCGCATCGGGAGTTGGGAGAGGGATGGGCGCCCGATGCGATGGCGCGAGCTGAACGGCTGCTGCGCAGCTTCGCCGTCAGCATTCCTGGCGCGCTCCCCCCAGCGGCCGGCGGTCCCGCACCGGCGATGGATCCCGAACACGTGGCCAAAGCCGCGCAGACAGAACTCGCGGTGCACGCCGAGACAGACCAGCACGAGCGCGGCGAAGCCGCGACGCGAGCCAGGCGCCAGCTCACCGATATCGACCGGCTTTTCGGAACACGGCTCACCCTCCTGCAACGACAGGCGAACATAGACACCTAAGCCTGATGGCGCGTCTTCCCCCATCGACACCGATTACGCATCCCAAGGTCACTTCACTGTGAAATCAACGACTGAGCGTCTCGACGCGCTCCGTGGCGGCCAAGAGCCGCTATCTCACTCGGCTCGCACCCTGGTCGGGATGGCGGCCAATCCTGGCTGTGTCCGACGGGCTTTGCTGGATGCTTGCGGAGCCGACAAAGGTAGGGTCGCCGCCCAGGCCGGCTTCGCGCGGCCGTTCGGTCAGTCGCCGTTCGCGATAAGCCGGGGCAAGGCCTTCGAAGCTCTCGTGAAAGAGCACGGCGGCGCGCTGCTGCTGGCGCGGCTTCGAGAGGCGCTTGGCCTGCCGGTCGAGGAGGTTGCTTATATTCCGCTGGAGAGCGTCGGCGACCGGACTGACACGATGCTGCGGTACCGCAACACGTGCACCTACCTGGAGCGTGCCGCCCGTGGCCGGCAGTCCCCAGCGACGCTGTACGACCACCCGATGCTGCGGCTGAACGTAGGTGGCCATTTCGTCTTCCTAGAACCTGACTTGATCGCTTTCAAGGTCGGTGATCTGTTCTACGTCGTAGAGATCAAATCGTTCCCAGTGATCGACGGGAGGGCCGACGGCACTCAGGTAGCGGCCGCGACCAAGCAGGCCTGCATCTACGTGATCGCGTTGCAGGAGATGTTCGCAGAGCAAGGCCTCGATCCAGCGTTGATCTCGACTTCGGTGTTCCTCGTGACGCCCAAAGGCTTCGGCAGCACGCCTGTTGCCACCCAGATCGACGGGCGCAAAGAGATCAGCATGCTCCGCCGGCAGCTGGCGCGCATGGACCGCATCGAGACGTTGCTGGATCTGCTACCGCCCGGCGTGACCTTCGATCTCGCGATCACCGATATGAACCCGACTCGGCCCGCGCACGAGCTGGCCGCCGATCTGCGTCAGGTGCCAGCCCGCTACCGGCCCAGCTGCACCGCGCACTGCGAACTCGCCGGGCTCTGCCGCGACGAGGCACGTAGCAGCGGGTCACTGGATCTGTACGGGCCAGGGGTGGCCGACGTGCTTGGCGGCATCGATAGTGCGCAGACCGCGCTCGCCTTGGCGGAAGGCCGCCAAGCCCCGGCTGATGCCCAAACCGACGTTGCGAGGATTCTGCGGCATGCCGAACGGCTCCGCTCCCGGCTCCCAGGGCAGGTGGCATGAGCAGCCTCACGGCCCTTGCCCGGCTGCGTGCCGCCCGCCAAGGCCGCGCCGAGCCGCTGCGGCAGATGCGTCACTATCACCTGGTCGATGAGCCGCTAGTTATCGTCGCAGTGAAGATGGCCGGTGAGGCGGCCGCGCCGCTGGCATGCATGGTCGGCACCGACCGGCGCCACCCGGTCACCCTCACCGTCCCCCAGCCCCGCAGCCGCGACCTGCGGCAAGACTTCTACTGCCGACTCGCTGCCGTCGTCCTGCCCTACATTCGGCAACGCGAGATCACCCTGCAACAGCTGCCCGCGCGCGGTGACAAGCCGCCTCGACAGCGCTGCGCAGATGCACCCCAAATCATCGTCCCCAACCAGGCGACGATCGAATACCTGGAACGCATCGGCCGATCCATCCGCTTCCAGCCGCAGGCCCCGCCTGCGGCCCCCGCCCCGGACCCAGCAGTGGCGCTGCTGGGCCGATGGCTGACGTTCTTCGCCGATCGTGCCGAATACCCCGGCTCGTCACTGCTGCTGCCACTCACCCGGCAGCTCGCCGCGTACTGGGCCACCGGGCAAAGCCAGTTGGAGGATGAAAACCTCGCCGCACTGCTTGCCTGGATCGATCCGCCAAGTGGGCTGACTGGCGCCGAAGCCGCCTTGCTGGCGGAAGACCCACTTGAGCATCCGCGCGCGGGACCGGCTACCGATCCCCTCTTCGACCGCTACGAGCTCCTGCCGAAAATGCGCGCTTACGTTCGCGCCCACACCGCACACGACGGCGCCGCTGTCGAACGAGCCACCGCGGATATCCATGCTGCGCTCGCCGGACAACTGTCACCGACCTGGGACAAGGTCTGGGAAGGTCTCGACCTGTTGCGCACCATCCCGCAAGCACCGCGCTGTGACCGCAGGTGGCAAGACGACCGCGACCGCTTTACCAGCCACAGCCAGCACGTCGCCGACGGGGGAGCGCCCCAACCGGTGCGCGACAAGGCCGTGGACGCCGCTCGACGCCTTGCCCGTCTCGAACAGGCCCAGAACATGTTCGACGACGAACAAGCCCTTGATGATGAGTTCGTCCTGGCCGAGCGTCGTACCACCGGCGCCGCCATCGGCGGCGTCGTGGTCGAACGCAACCCCGGCCGGCAAGACACAAGCGCCAAGGGCCGGCCGATCCTGCGTCCCCGCTTCATCGTCCGCACCGAAGACCCACCACCTCTTGTACGCGACCAAGATCTGGTCGAATGGTCACGGCCCGATAAGAAAGTTCGGGTCCGGGTCCGTGCCTGCATCTCGGAGGGAACCGACGCACACCTGATCACACTAGAGGTCGTGTCTGGCATGGGAACGATCAAGCAGCCCACCCCAGGCAGCGTCCCCGAACTTGGCGACCACGTGTGCTACACCCCCTGGCCCAGCCAATGGGGAGCGCCCGACTTCCCTTCCCGCGAACAGACCCCTTGGACCCACGGCGGCCCACCCGTCGCGCAGGCGTCCGCCGATCGTGCAGAGGCCGACCATGACATTGAGCCCGACGACCACGCTGTTCCTGATCCAGTAGCCGGCGAAGGCCAAGAGCAATGACATCCCTACCGCACACCTCGGCCACGACGCAGGACCCAAGTGCTGTATCCGAGGCCACCGTCCGCACCATTCTCAGTGACCTGGCGGCCATCACTCATACCAGCACTGGCCGCGGCGTCACCGTGGACTCCCCACCCGGCGCCGGCAAGACCACCCTCGTCCGCCGCGCTGCCCAAGAACTCGTCGCCGCAGGCGAACACATAATGATCATTGCGCAAACCAACAACCAGATCGACGACCTGGCCTCCCGCCTCGCCGCCGATAACCCCAAGCTGAACATCGGCCGGATCAGCGGTGAAGAGTACGTCGCTAATCCCAGCCCGTTGGCGGACTACGCCAACATCACCATCGACACCAAGATAGCCAACCTACAGGCGTGCGACATCGTGCTCGGCACCGCCGCCAAATGGGCACGCGTCAAAGACCACCACCGCCGCCACTGGGCCATTGTTGACGAGGCCTACCAGATGCGTTCCGACGCCCTCCTCCTCGTGGCCCCCCACTTTGAACGCGGCCTGTTCGTCGGAGACCCTGGTCAACTCGACCCGTTCACCATCGCCGAGACCGAACGATGGACCGGCCTGACCTACGACCCGCGCCAGAACGCCGTCGACGTCCTCCTCGCCCACAACCACGACACCGTCATCGAGCGTTCGCTACCCATCTCCTGGCGGCTCCCCGCAACCGCAGCAACCCTCATCGCCCCCGCCTTCTACCCCTACACCCAGTTCGCCGCAGGCATCCCCCACGGCGTCCGCGAACTCGACTTCAGCACCGCGGCAATCCGCACCCCGCTCGACGACACCCTCGATATGGCCCGCCGCACTGGATGGGCGCTGCACGAACTCCCCGCCCGCCACACACAACGCACCGATAGCAACATCGCCCAGACCGCTGCCAACCTCGCCGCCCGGCTGCTGGCCCGCGGGACCGTCGAACGCTGCGAACACCATCTCCAAGGACGGCACCTCACCCCCGCCGACATAGCGATCGGCGTCGTCCACCGCGACCAAGCCGACCAGATCAGACGCGCCCTACCCAACACCGGCGTGCCCAGCGCCCAGCAGATCACTGTTGACACCGCGAACCGGCTTCAAGGCCGCGAATATGAGGTCGTCATCGTCGCCCACCCTCT
>JBJMIW010000130.1:0-5260 GCA_045806665.1 Actinoallomurus sp. | reverse complement strand
CCGCTCGCCGAGCCGCCGGTTTCGGCCGAGTTGACGGCCCCCCGCGCCCCCGTCCACACCTGGCGGTGACGCTTCTCTCGTCGTGGCCGCCGGCTGTTTCGGGCGCTCGCAGCGGGTACGAAGCCGAGGCCGGATGACCCACGTCATCGAGAGGAGACGTCAGATGGCCGCAGCCGAGCAGGGATCGGCGGGCGAGCGGGATCACCTGTTCGCTCCGGTGCTCCGCGACGAGGACGAGGAGCTCGCCACGGACGAGGAGCGGGCCGAGGGCCGGGAGGTCTCGGGCACCGGCGTGCCGGACACGCCGACCGCTCATCCGGACGCGCTGCCGCCGACCGAGGACGGCGTCCGCGAGGCGGACCGGAGAGACGACACCGGCGACGTGGGTCGTACGGCGCGGCCGGGCCGCCCGAAGTGACGGTCAGAAGGACAGGTCCCAGCTCTCGATCTCGGCGTCGCTGAGCGGGAGGACGCACCACAGGGCGTCCTGCAGGGTCGGGCAGATCAGCGCGATCTTGTCCACGCCGGTGATGCGGAAGGGACGCTCGACGCAGGGTGCGAGGTCGAAGTACGCGACCGGCACGTCCCGCTCCCGGGCCAGCTTCTCGGCGGCGACCACGGCGTTGAGCCCTGCCGCGGAGAAGAACGGCACTCCGCTCATGTCCACCAGCAGCGGCCGATCGGCCGTCGCGACGAGCTGCAGCAGGCGCCCCCGGAACGTACGCCCGGTGAAGGCATCGACCTCACCACGCGGCATGGCGAGGGTGTAGTCCTCGCATCGCAGTGCGAACATGTCCAGGGCAACGTCCATGGGACCTCCTGTCCGGAACACCGAGGGGAACCCGTGACCATTACAGCATCGCGCGATTACTGATCGTTTCCAAGAGGGTGACGGATACAGCCACGGCGTGGCGCGCTAATCGACCACCATGCCCGTTTCGTCAGTCCACAAACGCGCACAGAGGCGGGACACCGGGATCTCGCCGGCGGCAACTCTGCGGTAGCCGCCTGACTCTTTGCAATGCTCGAACGCCGTCGAGCGCCGAAATATTCCGGAATCTGTCAAGGATCACGAAACTACCGGTCGATCGATCCTTACCCCGGGGGACGAGCGCCAGCCTGGTAGACCGATGACGTGAAAACGGTTTTCGTTTCCTCTACAGTCAGCGCCATCGACACTCCATCGCCGAATGTATTTGATTGACTACGCTAAGCGATGTCCGAAGCACGAGATCGGCTGCAGGAGGAGACATGAAGGTCGCATTCGTCGGCAAGGGCGGCAGCGGCAAGACGACCTTGTCGTCCCTGTTCATCCGTCATCTGGCCGCCGAGGCCGCCCCCGTCGTGGCGGTGGACGCCGACATCAACCAGCACCTCGGCGTCGCCCTCGGCCTCTCCGAGCAGGCCGCCGCCGCGATCCCGGCCATGGGCGCGCACCTGAGTGAGATCAAGGACTACCTGCGGGGCGCCAACCCACGGATCCCCTCGGCCGCCGCCATGGTGAAGACCACGCCGCCGGGGTCCGGGTCCCGGCTGCTCCGGCTGGGCGGCGACGACCCGATCCACTCCAGGCTGGCGGTGCCGGCCGCCGGCGCGAAGCTCATGGTCACCGGGCCGTTCAGCGAGGAGGACCTCGGCGTCTCCTGCTACCACTCCAAGACCGGCGCGGTCGAGCTGTACCTCAACCACCTCGTCGACGGACCCGGCGAGTACGTCGTCGTCGACTGCACGGCGGGGGCCGAGTCGTTCGCCTCCGGGATGTTCACGCGGTTCGACCTGACCTTCCTCGTCGCCGAGCCGACCCGCAAGGGGGTCGCGGTGTACCGCCAGTGGACGGAGTACGCCGCCGACTACGACGTCGCGCTCCGCGTCATCGGCAACAAGGTGCACGGCCCCGACGACGTCGCCTTTCTCCGCGAGCACGTCGGCGACGCCCTGCTGTGCTGCGTCGGTCAGTCCGGCGCCGTACGGGCGATGGAGCAGGGGCGGCCGTTCCACCTCGACGACCTGGAGGACCACGACCGGGCCGCTCTGGACACGCTGACGGCGGCGGTCGACGCCCGCCCGAAGGACTGGCCCAAGTTCACCCGCCAGGCCGTCGAGTTCCACCTCAAGAACGCCCATGCCTGGGCCAACGCCGCCACCGGCCGAGACCTCGCCGCCCAGATCGACCCCGACTTCGTCCTCGGCCCCGACTCCCTGTTCGCCACGGCTTAACACCGGCATACGTCGATCATTGGTCGCGGCCTGACGGCGCCGAGACGTCGGCGGGGACGGTCGTCGACGAGAACTTACTCAGCGCGCGGAGCCTTTACTCCTGGTTGTCCGACACAGGGTGTTGTCCGAGAACCACATGGACATAGCGTGACGAGACAGATCCGAAATGGAGCGTGCACATGACTGTGACACCACCCATGGAACGGGTCAGTCAGGCGTTTGCGAGGCGTGAGACGGCCGGCCGGATGCTCGCCGAGGACTCCCAGCGGGTGGCTCGCGCGTGCCAGGACATGGCGGTCCGCTTTCACCGTGGCGGCAAACTCATCGCGTTCGGCAACGGCGGGGCGGGCACGGACGCGGCGCACGTCGCCGTGGAGTTCATGCATCCGGTCATCGTCGGCAAGCGGGCGCTGCCCGCGCTGGCGGTGAGTAACGACGCCGCGGCGATCACGGGGGTCGCGCGCCGGCAGGGGTTCGCGGAGGTGTTCGCCCATCAGGTGCGCCAGTGGGCCGCACCGGCGGACATCGCCCTGGGGATCTCCGCGGACGGCCAGTGCGTCGACGTGCTGCGCGGCCTGCAGACAGGCCATGAGCTGGGACTGCTCACGGTCGCCCTCACCGGCGGCGACGGTGGCGTGCTCGCCGGCAGCCCGGCGATCGACCATATGGTCGTCGCGCAGAGCGACGATCCAGCGGTCGTCAAGGAGATCCACGTGACGACGTACCACATCCTGTGGGAGCTCGTTCACGTGTTCTTCGAGCAGCCCGGCCTGCTGGGCCCGGAGGTGGTCGGGTGACCGAGCACGGCCCCTGTTCGGAGGAGGTGTGCGTCACCTGCTCCGATGAGGCCGTGCCCGTCACGGTGGTGCGCCTGCTGGACGGCGACCTCGCGGTCGCCGACGTCGGCGGCGGTACGCACGAGGAGGTCAGCGTCGCGCTGGTCGACGCGGCCGTCGGCGACACGATCCTGGTCCACGCCAAAGAGGCCATCGCGGTGGTCACGCCGGGTGATCCGAGCGAGGCCGCAGGGGGGAGCGGCAATGGCCCGCAGTGAGCCACCAGACGAGATGCAGGAGCTCTACCCGTTCCTGTATTCGGGAGAGTCCGAGATCGAGACCGTGCTGGCGGAGGTCGGCCGGTCCACCAGGGAGAAGGCCGCGGAGATCGTAAGCCTGCGGCGCGAGGTCGCGGAGCGGTCGGGGGTGCTGCTCACGCAGTGCGCCGAGGCGATGGCCAAGCGGTTCTCGATGGGCGGCCGGCTGTTCACGTTCGGCAACGGGGGCAGCAGCACCGACGCCCAGGAGGTCGCCGAGGCGTTCTCCTATCCGCCGCGTGGGCGGCCGCTGCCCGCACTGTGCCTGACCAGTGACGTCGCGGTGCTCACCGCGCTGTCCAACGACGTGAGCTTCGAGGTCGTGTTCTCCCGCCAGCTCGCCGCCCTGGGCGGCACGGGCGACATCGCGTTCGGGCTCTCGACGAGCGGCGGGTCGCCCAACGTGATCCGGGCGGTCGAGGAGGCGGCCCGGCGGGGCATGCTCACGATCGCGCTGGCCGGCTACCAGGGCGGCAAGCTGGCCGAGCTGGAGGCCCTCGACTACCTGTTCGTGATCCCGTCGTCGTCCGTGCACCGCATCCAGGAGGCGCAGACGACCGTCTACCACGTCCTGTGGGAGCTGACGCAGCACGCGCTCGGGACGTTCATGGAGGAGGCGACATGACGGCGCCGACCGCACCACCGGCGGCCGAGACCCCGGCGACGGAGGAACCGGTCGTCCACATCCTGTGGATCAACGCCGGGCTGAGCTGCGACGGCGACTCGGTGGCCCTGACCGCCGCGACCCAGCCCAGCATCGAGGACATCGCGCTCGGCGCCCTGCCGGGCCTGCCCAAGGTCGCCGTGCACTGGCCGCTGATCGACTTCGAGTCCGGTCCCATGCAGGGGGCCGACACCTTCATCGAGTGGTTCTTCAAGGCCGAACGCGGCGAGTTGGACCCGTTCGTCCTCGTCGTCGAGGGATCGATCCCGAACGAGTCGATCAAGCTCGAGGGCTACTGGTGCGGGTTCGGCAACAACCCCGAGACCGGTCAGCCCATGACCACGAGCGAGTGGCTGGACCGGCTGACGCCCAAGGCGACGGCCGTCCTGGCCGCGGGCACCTGCGCGACGTACGGCGGCATCCACGCCATGGCCGGCAACCCGACCGGCGCGATGGGCGTCGCGGACTACCTCGGCTGGGACTGGAGGTCCAAGGCGGGGCTGCCGATCGTCAACGTGCCCGGCTGCCCGGTCCACCCGGACAACCTGGCGGAGACCATCACGTACCTGCTCTACCAGGTCGCCGGGCAGGCGCCGATGATCCCGCTCGACGAGGCGCTGCGCCCGACCTGGCTGTTCGGCCAGACCGTCCACGAGGGCTGCGATCGCGCCGGGTACTACGAGCAGGGCCAGTTCACCACCGAGTACGGCTCGCCGAAGTGCCTGGTCAAGATCGGCTGCTGGGGCCCGGTCGTGAAGTGCAACGTCCCCAAGCGCGGCTGGATCAACGGCATCGGCGGCTGCCCGAACGTCGGCGGCATCTGCATCGCCTGCACGATGCCCGGCTTCCCGGACAAGTTCATGCCGTTCATGGACGAGCCGCCCGGCGCGCGCGTGTCGTCGACCGCCAGCAGCGCGTACGGCAAGGTCATCCGCAGGCTGCGGAGCATGACCCTCGACACCGTGGACAAGGAGCCGAAGTGGCGGCAGAAGGGCCGCGCTCTGCTCACCGGTTATCAGCCGCCGTGGAGATGATCGCATGACCACCGCACCTCAGAAAGAGAAGCGCGGGCAGCAAGAGGAACGCGAACTCGTCGAGATGGCGTGGGACCCGATCACCCGGATCGTCGGAAGCCTCGGGATCTACGCCAAGGTCGACTTCGCCAACCGGGAGGTCGCCGAGTGCTACAGCACCTCATCGATCTTCCGTGGCTACAGCATCTTCATGAAGGGCAAGGACCCGCGGGACGCGCACTTCATCACCAGCCGGATCTGCGGGATCTGCGG